>NZ_JBIASW010000010.1:0-318602 GCF_042891215.1 Streptomyces sp. NPDC001914 | reverse complement strand
AGCGAACAAGCCCCACGGGGCTCCCTACGTTGTCTAGGCCCACCGTCAGGCATCGCCTGGGACCAGAACGTCAGGCATCAGCTGGGATCCGACAGCGCTGGCCTACGCGTCGAAGTCGTACTCCAGGATGTACGAGGCCGCGTCCAGAGTCATTTCGTTGATCTCTACGGGGCGTCCCTCGTCGGCGAAGGCGGTACGGCACACGAGGATCACGGGTGTGCCCGCGGAGATGCTCAACTGTCCTGCCTCGTGCTTTGAGGGCATGCGCGAGCGGATCTCTTCGCGGAAGTGCACCGGCTTGTAGCCGAGTTCGGCCAACCTCGCGTACGTGCCCCCGGGGCCCGTGTTCTCTTCCGTGATCGCGGACCCCGCGACCAGAGGCATCGGCAGGTAGCTCGTGGCGAGCAGGACAGGCTTGCCGTCCAGGACGAAGCGCCGGCGCCGGACGCAGACCGTGTCGTCGTCGGACAGATCCAGAACGCCTGCGACATGCTCGGGCGCGGACTCCTCCGACACCGTCACCTGGTCGACGCTGAGCGCTCGATTCTCGACGTCGGCTGACCAGATGGACTTGCCGCTACCCCACTGCTCCTGCGACAACCGCTGAATGCCTCGGCGCCTCAGCGGGCGGAACGATCGGACGAACACGCCGGCGCCCTTGCGGGACTCGGCAACGCCCTCGTCCTTGAGTACGCCGAGGGCCTGGCGAGCGGTCATGCGGGCCACCTCGTGGGTGGCCATCAGCTCGTTCTCTCCCGGAAGCCGATCACCGGGACCGTATTCGCCCGACTGGATCGCCTCGCGCAGAGAGTCTGCGATCCGCTGGTACTTCGGCCGACGGTCGTCATCGGTGGTGGCCATCTGGGAGCCCTCCCCTCTTCTCTAGACAGCCTAGGCCATAGGCCTACGCCCTGGCTTGTTCGTGTAGCCCGAATCCGCCGCCCTCAACATCTCTATACAGATTCTCTTGACGTCTCTATACATGTTGCGTTCCAATGAAGATGTCTAGAGAGGTCGCGTCAGGCGGCTTCCGTGATCGAGGGATGTACGCATGCCGTCGTTCAAGATCGACGTTTCGACCGCTGTGGTGTTCGTGGCGACCGCGCCCGTGCCGAAGCTGGTCAACAAGCAGACCGGCGAGCGCGCCGTAGATCGGGAGACCAACGCTGGCTTGTCCACGGTGGGCCTGCTCATCTCGGACGAGGGGGAGGGGAACCTCTACCAGGTGACCGTCCCGGAGACCGGTCTCCCCGAGGGTCTGGCGCCGGGTATGCCGGTGAAGGTGATCGGACTCAAGGCGCGAGACTGGGAGAACGAGTTCAACGGGCAGAAGCGGCACGGGATCTCGTTCCGCGCGGTCGCCGTCACGGCCGGGGTCTGAGCCATGGCGGATCTGTCCGTGTGGCTGGAGGCGTCGGGCGTCTTAGCGGGTGCCGGTGGTCTGGGCTTGGCGAAGGTCCGCGCTCCGCGCGTGTACTGGTCGCTGGTCGGACTGCCGGCCGCCTGGGGCCGCTTCACCCTCTCGTACCGCTCCACCATGGACGTCTGTGGGCTGACGGTGCAGTCGTCGGGACTGCGGGCATTTATGGTGCGCAACGTGGCCCGGCGTGAGGTGCAGCCGGTGCCGCCGAAGGTCCGCCGGGTCCGCGGCACATCCACCGGCCTGCGGGTCACGCTGCGACTGCCCGCCGGCCTGGAGCCGATGGACGTCGTCGCCTCCTCGGAACGGCTCCGCCACGCCTGGGGCGTGCACTCGGTGAACGTCACCGAGACAAAGCCCGGCTTCGTGGAACTGCGCATGACCGGCCACGATGTGCTGCGCCGGGTGCGCATGCCGCGCAAGGCACGCCCCCACGACATGGTCGTGCCGGTGGCGCTGCGAGAGGACGGGACCGTCTTCGTCCGCGACTACCGCAAGGTCCCCATGGCGCTAACGCTGGGCGCCAACCAGTCGGGTAAGTCGATGTTCCAGCGCAACCTGGTCAAGGGCCTGGCTCCGCTGCCGGTGGCCATCGCGGGGATCGACTGCAAGCGCGGTGTCGAACAGTCCGCCTACGCACCCCGGCTCTCGGCCTTAGCCACGACGCCGGACGATGCCGCATCACTGCTCGATGTGCTGGTGGCCGAGATGGAGTCCCGGTTTGACCTGCTGAGCCTGCACGGCGTCTCGGACCTGTGGGAGCTGCCGGAAGACGTGCGGCCGGTGCCGATCGTGCTCCTCGTGGACGAGATCGCGGAACTCTTCCTGATCGCCTCCAAGAAGGATGAGGAACGCCGCGAACGCCTGGTCACCTCGCTGATCCGGCTGGCGCAGATGGCTCGTGCCGCGGGGATCTTCCTGGAGATCTGCGGGCAGCGCTTTGGCTCCGAACTCGGCAAGGGCGCCACGATGCTCCGCGCACAGCTCACCGGGCGCGTGGTGCACCGCGTCAACGACAAGCAGACCGCCGAAATGGGCCTCGGGGACATCGCCCCGGAAGCCGTTCCACTGGTGACGTCGATGGCGCCGGATAAGCCCGGCCTGGCGGTCGCTGCGGATTCCTCCGGTGGCTGGTCCCGCATCCGCACCCCGATGACGATCCCGGCGGAAGCCACCGCGGTGTGCCGGGAGTTCGCCCACCTGGTCCCGCACCTGCCCGCGCTCGACCCGTTCCGCCCCTACGTCCCGGAACCCGCTGTCGACGGCCCGTCGCTGGTCAAGCCGGTCCCGGTGACCGACTAGCACCTCTGATCCATCCCGGTTGGCGTGACCGTCTCGCGCCAGGTCCCTACCCGCGCCATGCCTGGAACAGGAGGAATCCCGATGTGTGAGCGCTTTGAGGACTACCAGCGCACGGTGATGCTGCTCGGCTCGCTGGCCCTGTACGGCGAACGGTCCGATGCGGATGGCGACTTCGTGGACGTGGTCGGCCCTGCTCTTGCCGTGTCGCTGCCGGAGCCGCCGCCGGGCATGTTCCCGCCCGGCTACGACCCCACCGCCGGCCCCGACTACCCCGGGGGGCGGTGACTCGATGGCCACCAAGAAGCGCACCCCGCGCCCCGCCCCCGTGTCTGATCCGGCGAAGTGCGGGCCCTGCAACGGCACCGGGGAGGTCGCCCGCCCGGTTCACGTGGGTCGCAAGCGCCGGCCGGTCGGTGAACAGGCCGGGATCTGCCTGGCCTGCTTCGGCACCGGAGAAGCCACCAACTGAACCCGCCGGGACCGGGCGGCCGGACCACGTTCCCCGCCCGCTCCCGGACCAACTCCCTTAAGGAGGTGAAGACATGTCCCGCTCGATCCAACCGGATGCCGTGCTCGTTCAGGCAGTGATCGCCGGTGCGCTGTCCTTCGCCCACCTGCACGACCTCGCCGCGGCCGCCGGGCAGTCCGGATGGAAGGCATGGGCGTACCCGGTCAGTGTGGACCTGCTGCTCGTCGCCGCATGGCGCCGGCTGCGGACCGCGCGCAAGGACCGCTCGGCCTGGACCTGGTTCGTGATCGCCCTGTTCGCCTCGCTCGGCGCGAACATCGCCACCGCCGGACTCCTCGACCTCGACCACGTCCCGGCCTGGCTGTGCATCCTCGTCGCCGGCTGGCCAGCCCTCGCCTTCCTCGGCGGCACCCTCCTCGTCCACGCACCCACCGACACCCCCGCCCCGGCTCCGGTTTCCGCACAGCCTGTGGACGAACCGGCCGTGGCCGAGGTCGACGTACGCCGCGACGAGCCAGCTCCGCCCGCGGCTCCGGCACTTCCCGCCGCCGCGCCTGCTGCTCCTGCGGTGACGGTGCCGGTCGCGCTCCTGGACCACGCCCGAAAGATCGCCGACAGCCACCGCGCCGCGACCGGATCACCGATGGCCGCAGACGCTCTCTCGGCCCGGCTCGGACTGCCCGGCCCGATGACCGCGGCCATCGCCGCGCAACTCCAACTCACCTGATCCGAAGGGACCGTCATGCCCGTCCATCGGCGCTTTCGCGACGTGATCCGCATCGGCCCCGTCCAGGTCGCCACCTACTTCGACGGACACGGCCGGGACAAGCACACGGCGGCCTGCTCCGCCCCCGGCTGCGGCTTCTCCGCCGACTACTACGACCGTTCAGGCGCCGAACTCGCCGCCCGCACACACCGCTGCAAGGCATAGGAGACAGCCCGTCATGGACGTCCCGCTCTGGCTCGCCCTGATCGTCGCCGGCGCCCTCGGCGTCAAGCTCGTCCGCCCTCCCTGGTGGCTCGTGGCCGTGCTCCTCCTCGGCGGCTACCTCATCGCCGACAGCTTCCTCGGCCCCGCCGTCGCCACCGTCGTCAAGTAACCCAACCCGAAAGGACCGCCGCCATGTTCACCCCGAAGTACCCGACCCCCGACACCGCCCCGCCCCCGACCACGACCGCCCCCAGCGCCGCCCCGGTGCCCGTCGCGCCGGCTCCCGCACCGGTCCCCGCAATCTCGAACCGTCCGACCGTGCAGCTCACCCCCGGCAGCGCGCTCGCCCTCGCCGCGGGCGGAGGGGCCGTGGTCCTCGTCGTCGGCGTGGTGCTGGTCTCCCTGCTCCTCGCGGTCGCCATCACCGGCATGTCCCTGGCGGTGTGCGCGGTCGTCCTCCGCTCGATCCTCAACCAGGAAAGGAAGCACTGACATGGGCCTCTTCAGCCGCAAGGACAACTCCTCGCAGCCCGCGCGTGACGAGCGCATGGTCGAACTGGGCCGGGACTACGCCATCGCGCGCCGGCACCGCGACACCAAGGCCATGAACCGGATCATGCGCGAGATCGGCACGGACAAGAACGTGACCGACCTGAACGACTTCCGGGAGGGCCAGGAGTCCTACGACTCCATCCCGCCCATCCCGCGCGGACGCAACCGCCGCAAGTAACGCCCGTCCGGGGCGGCCTCGGTCGCCAAACTTCCGCCGCCCCGGACGGCCCACCTTCCTGATCCAACGGACCCGAAAGGGAAGCCTCATCATGCCCCAGCACCACCCGAACACGCCCGTCTGCCGCGACTGCGACGGCTTCCCCGTCGTCGCCGTCGCCACCGGTGGACGCAACCGCGACGGCTCCCGCGCCACCCTCCGCATCGCCTGCCGTGCCTGCAAGGGCACCGGCCGCACGGTCCGCCGCGCCACCCTCGCCCTGGCGGGGAGGTGAGCGCCGTGGCCGACCTGACCCCCGAGGAGAACGCACCCGGGCTGCACGTCGCTGCCGAACCGATCTACCGCCGTCACGACGACCCCGGCCGCTGGTGGAACACCACCGCCTCCACCCCCACCGGCTCCTACACCTGCGGCGGCTGTGGCCAGTCCGACACGGCCACCGGCCAGCGCGACGTAGCAGCCCTGGTCGAGGACTACACCGACAACCACGGCCCCGCACACCGCGGGGGACGTCGATGACCCTCGCCCCCGCGGGGCTCGACCCGGCCACCCTCAGCGACGTGCTGAGGGTGGCCGGCTCGGCCGACTTCGACCGCTGGCAAGAACAGATCCGCCGCACCGGAGGATGCTCCGACCCCATCCGGTTATCCGGCTCCACCAAGACCATCGACCCGACCACCAAGACCGTCCTGCACGCCTACACGACAGAGCATGAGCCGGGCGGCATGCTCCGCATCGCCTGCGGCAACCGCCGCGCCTCGCGCTGCCCGGCCTGCGCCTGGACCTACGCCGGCGACACCTACCACCTGATCCGCGCCGGACTGACCGGAGATCCGGACAAGGGCACCCCGCACACCGTGCGCGAGCACCCCCGCGTCTTCGCCACTCTCACTGCCCCGAGCTTCGGGCCCGTCCACAACCGCCCCGGCAACCGGCCCTGCCGCTGCGGCACCCTGCACCCCGAGGACGCTCTCGAACTCGGCACCCCGCTCGACCCGGACACGTACGACTACGCGGGCGCCGTGCTCTGGAACAACCACGCCTCCGACCTGTGGCGCTACTTCTCGATCTACCTCCGCCGGGAGATCGCAAAGCGGGCCGGGCTCACCCAGACGGCCGCTCGCGAACAGTCCCGCGTCTCCTTCGGCAAGGTCGCCGAGTACCAAAAGCGCGGGGCGGTCCACTTTCACGCGGTGATCCGCTTCGACGGACCCGAGGGACCCGACACCCCGCCCCCGCACTGGGCCACCCTCGGCCTGCTCACCGACGCGATCGGTGCTGCCGCTGCCCGGGTCGCCGTCGACGTCGCCGCCGCGGGTGATGAGCCGGCTCGGACGCTGCGTTGGGGGACACAGCTCGACGTCCAGCCGATCAGTGCCTTCGGGGACGGTGAAGAGATCACGGAACAGGCGGTGGCCTCCTACGTGGCCAAGTACGCCACGAAGGCAGCCGAGAGCACGGGCGCCGTCGACCGCCGGATCGGCAACAAGGAAGCCCTGGTCCTCCTCGACGTGCCCGACCACCCCCGCCGGCTGATGGAAGCCTGCCTCGACCTGCACCCGCTCTACCCGGATCGGAAGCTCCGCGACTGGGCCCACATGCTCGGCTTCCGCGGCCACTTCTCCACCAAGTCCCGCCGTTACTCGACCACCCTTGGCGCGCTTCGCCAGGTGAGAGCCGACTACCGGGCCGCCCAGCAACGTGCAGCGCTCGGCCTGCCCGACCTCGACGACAACCCGGAGGCGACCACCCTCGTGCTCTCCCACTGGACCTACGCCGGCCACGGCTACACGCCCGGTGAAGCCTGGCTCGCCGCGACCATCCGCCGGGACATCCAGCTCAACCGCGAAACAGCACGTGAAGCCCTCGCAGACCTGTACCGGGAAGGGGAGTTCGACCATGGATGAGCGATACCTCAGCGTTGATCAGGTGGCCGAGGTTCTGGGCACGACCGTGCGTTTCCCGCGGCGTCTGATCGAGGAACGTCGCATCACCTACGTGAAGGTGGGTCGGCACGTCCGCATCCCCGAGAGCGCCGTTCGCGAGTTCATCGCCGCAAACACGGTGGAGCCTCGGCGGCGTGGCTCTGCTCTCCGGGCGGTGGCTGCCTGATGGCGGGGAAACGGCAGTTCGGCCGCGTTCGTAAGCTCCCGTCCGGCCGCTACCAGGCCCGCTACCTGGGGCCTGACGGTCAGGATCGGCCGGCCCCGGAAACGTTCCGGACCAAGCGGGACGCGGATGCCTGGCTGGCTGACAAGCAGACCGAGATGCGCCGCGGTGACTGGCACGATCCGGACGCGGGGAAGGTGCCGTTCGGTGCGTACGCCGCTGCCTGGATTCGGGAGCGCGAGCTGACCGCCACTACCCGGCAGCTCTACGGCTCGCTGCTGCGGCATCACCTGGAGCCGGCGTTCGGAGCGGTCAACGTGGTGGAGATCTCGCCGCCGCTCGTTCGGCGCTGGCGGGCGGACAAGCTTGCCGCGGGCACCGGTCCGACGACGGTCGCCAAGGCGTACGCCCTGCTGCGCGCAATGATGGGCACCGCCGTGGCCGATCAGATGATTCGGCGCAATCCGTGCACGATCAAGGGTGCGAGCACGGTGCACACGCCGGAGCGGCCGACCGCCACGGTGCGGGAGGTCTACGACCTGGCCGATGCGATCCAGCCGCGCTACCGGGCGCTGGTGCTGATGGCCGGCTTCCTCGGTCTGCGGTGGGGCGAGCTGGTCGGTCTGCACCGCCGGGACGTCGACCTGGAGCAGGGCTCGGTGCGGGTTCGGCGCGCGGTCGCCGAGTTGTTCAACGGTCGTCAGGAGATCAAGGCGCCGAAGAGTGCCGCGGGCAAGCGCACGGTGGCGATTCCGTCCGCGATCGTCGCCGATATCCGTGATCACTTGGAGCGGTACGCGGAGCCGGGGGCTGACGGGCGGGTCTTCATCGGAGCCAAGGGGGCCACCCCGCGCCGGAATCACTTCAACCTGTTGTGGCGCCGGGCCTGCGCGGATGCCGGGATCAACGGCCTGCATTTTCATGATCTTCGGCACACGGGCAACACCCTGGCCGCGTCGACGGGTGCGAGCACGCGGGAGCTGATGGCTCGCATGGGCCACAGCACCGCCCGCGCCGCGCTGATCTACCAACACGCCAGTGCGGACCGAGACCGGCTGATCGCCGACGCGGTGAGCGGTCTGGTCAAAAAGGGGCGCAAGCGGGGGGCGCGTAAGAGCAAGAAGAAAGATCCGAAGCCCGACGGGCACGCTGCGGGCACGGGGGACTGATCGGAGCCCCCGGATATGACTAAGGCCAGGCGGAGGAATCGACCTCTAGCCTGGCCTTACGTCATTTGGAGCGGGCGACGGGAATCGAACCCGCGTAGCTAGTTTGGAAGACTAGTGCTCTACCATTGAGCTACGCCCGCACAGCATGCGCCGCAGGTCAGCGACCGCGGCACAGAATGCATCGTAGCGGGTCGACGGCCCGCAATGCACACCCCGTTCCCGTCCGCGTCGGCGCTCGCTAAATGCGGCCACCGCACTGTCTGCGGGCATGTACCCTACGTGTCGCACCGACGGGGTGTGGCGCAGCTTGGTAGCGCGTCCGCTTTGGGAGCGGAAGGCCGTGGGTTCAAATCCCGCCACCCCGACCACCGGCAGGGCCGCGCGGGATCGCCCGCACAAGATCACCTTTTGGGGCGTGTACCGCCTGCGGTTACTATGCAAGCTGCGTGCCCGTATGTCTGCAGTGCTACGTCTCTCAGGGGCCGCGGAATCCGCCCAGGGCTCCGCCCGGCCGGCAGCAGCACGCAGCAGCACGCAGTAGAACCCCCCAAGAAGTCAGCCACAAGGAGACCGAACCGTGAAGAGCGCCGTGGAGACCCTGAACCCGACCCGGGTTCGGCTCACTGTCGAGGTGCCCTTCGAGGAGCTCAAGGACAGCCTCGACGCGGCGTACAAGAAGATCAACCAGCAGGTCACGGTGAAGGGCTTCCGGAAGGGCAAGATCCCGGCGCGCGTCATCGACCAGCGGTTCGGTCGCGGCGCCGTGCTCGAAGAGGCCGTCAACGACGCGCTCCCGAAGTTCTACACCGAAGCGGTCAACGAGGCTGAGCTGAACGTCCTCGGCCAGCCCGAGGTCGACATCACCGAGCTGAAGGACGGCGAGACGCTGAACTTCACCGCCGAGGTCGACGTCCGCCCGACCATCGAGATCCCGGACTACTCCGGCATCGAGGTCGAGGTCGACGCCATCGAGGTCAGCGACGAGGACGTCGAGAAGGCCGTCTCCGACCTGCGCGAGCGTTTCGCCTCCACCTCCCCGGTCGAGCGCGCCGCCCAGGACGAGGACGTCGTCACCCTGGACCTCGAGGCCAAGGTCGACGGCGAGGTCCTGGAGGACGGTGTCGCCAGCGGCGTCTCGTACACCATCGGTTCCGGCGAGCTGCTCGACGGCATCGACGAGGCCGTGAAGGGCCTGGAGGCCGGTGGCGAGGCCACCTTCGCCTCCGAGCTCAAGGGCGGCTCCGCCGCCGGCAAGGAGGCCGAGGTCACCGTCAAGGTCACCCAGGTCGCCGCGCGCGAACTGCCCGAGCTGGACGACGAGTTCGCGCAGCTCGCCTCCGAGTTCGACACCCTCGACGAGCTCAAGGCGGACAGCCGCAAGCGCCTCGAGAACATGAAGCAGTACGACCAGGCCACGCAGGCCCAGGAGCGCGTCCTGGAGAAGCTGCTGGAGCTCGTCGAGGTGCCCGTCCCCGAGAAGCTGCTCGAGGACGAGATCAACACCCGTAAGCACAACCTCGAGCACCACCAGCTCGGCCAGATGGGCCTCGACCTCGCGAAGTACCTGGAGATCCAGGGCAAGACCGAGGAAGAGTTCGACGCCGAGACCAAGGAAGCCGCGGTCAAGGGCATCAAGACGCAGTTCGTCCTCGACGAGCTCGTCAACAAGGAGAAGCTGAACGTCAACCAGGAGGAGCTCACCGAGCACCTCATGCGTCGCGCGGCCTCCTCCGGCATGTCCCCCGACCAGTTCGCCCAGGCCGTCGTCGAGGGCGGCCAGGTCCCGATGCTCGTCGGCGAGGTCGCCCGCGGCAAGGCCCTCGCGGTCGTCGTCGAGGCCGCCACGGTCAAGGACACCAACGGCGAGATCGTCGACCTGGACGACGAGGAGGACGAGACGGCCGAGACCGTCGAGGCCACCGACGCCGCCGAGGAGACCACCGAGGCCTGATCGCCTCGACCTCAGCAGTAAGCCTTGACGGGCCCCCGGGGACTCCATGTCCCCGGGGGCCCGTCGGCTTACCCGGGGACGACGAGGGACACCGGGGCGCAGGGACGCCGGGGCGCCGGGGCCCCTGGAACCCCGGGAGCTTCCCGCCGAGGCCCCCCACAGGCCGCCCAGGGCCGCCAGGAACCCCGGGGACGTGTCGCGGAGGCCCCCACAGGCCGACCCGGGAGTGGCAGGAACCCCGGGAACGTCTCGCCGAGGCCCCCACAGGCCGACCCAGGGGCGCGAGGAACTGCGCGAGCAACCCCCACCGCCCCGCAGCCGCGTCCCGGCCACGGGCCCCCACCGGGTGCGGCCGTCCGAGGGCGCCCCCAACGCGCCCGAGCCGGCTGACGGAGGCCGCCCCGAGCCCTGGTGAACCCCCCACGGCGCATGCGCTCACAGCGAACAGTTCCCTCTGCGGGATTCCCCGGAGGGACCCGCGCGTTAGGGTCCATGAATACGAGGGCAGGGGAGTCTCCGGACGCCGTCGGGAGGCGGCGCGGAACCCGGGGTCCCAGGCCCTGCAGAAGACGTGAGACGGCCCGGCGCCGTCGCAAGACGAGCAGGTGGATACGTGACGAATCTGATGCCCACAGCTGCCGGCGACCCCATCGGTGGTGGCCTCGGCGACCAGGTCTACAACCGACTGCTCGGCGAGCGGATCATCTTCCTCGGCCAGGCGGTCGACGATGACATCGCCAACAAGATCACGGCGCAGCTGCTGCTCCTTGCCTCCGACCCGGACAAGGACATCTACCTCTACATCAACAGCCCCGGCGGCTCGATCACGGCCGGCATGGCGATCTACGACACCATGCAGTACATCAAGAACGACGTGGTGACGATCGCCATGGGCATGGCGGCCTCGATGGGCCAGTTCCTGCTCAGCGCCGGTACCCCCGGCAAGCGCTTCGCCCTGCCGAACGCCGAGATCCTGATCCACCAGCCCTCCGCGGGCCTCGCGGGCTCCGCGTCGGACATCAAGATCCACGCCGAGCGGCTGCTGCACACCAAGAAGCGGATGGCGGAGCTGACCTCCTTCCACACCGGTCAGACCGTCGAGCAGATCACGCGTGACTCGGACCGCGACCGCTGGTTCGACCCGATCGAGGCCAAGGAGTACGGCCTCATCGACGACATCATGCCCACCGCTGCCGGTATGCCGGGCGGCGGCGGCACCGGGGCGGCGTAAGCCCCTCCAGCGCCCCCGAGGGCGGCGCAGGGCCTCTTCCCGCCCCCGGGCGGCGCAGGGCGCCCGGCGCGCCCTCAGCCGACCGCTCAGCCCTTTTCAGGTTTTCCAGGAGACACAGTGAACGACTTCCCCGGCAGCGGCCTCTACGCCCGCACGCAGGCCGAGTACACCGGTCCTCGCGCGGAGTCCCGCTACGTCATCCCGCGCTTCGTCGAGCGCACCTCGCAGGGCGTGCGTGAGTACGACCCGTACGCGAAGCTGTTCGAGGAGCGCGTGATCTTCCTCGGCGTGCAGATCGACGACGCCTCCGCCAACGACGTCATGGCGCAGCTGCTGTGCCTGGAGTCGATGGACCCCGACCGTGACATCTCGGTCTACATCAACAGCCCCGGTGGCTCGTTCACGGCCCTCACGGCCATTTACGACACGATGCAGTTCGTGAAGCCGGACATCCAGACGGTCTGCATGGGCCAGGCCGCCTCGGCCGCCGCGATCCTGCTGGCCGCCGGTACGCCGGGCAAGCGCATGGCACTTCCGAACGCCCGTGTGCTGATCCACCAGCCCTACAGCGAGACCGGTCGCGGGCAGGTCTCGGACCTCGAGATCGCCGCGAACGAGATCCTCCGGATGCGCGGCCAGCTGGAAGACATGCTGGCCAAGCACTCCACCACGCCGATCGAGAAGATCCGCGAGGACATCGAGCGCGACAAGATCCTCACCGCTGAGGACGCGCTCGCGTACGGCCTGATCGACCAGATCATCTCCACCCGGAAGATGAACAACTCCGCTGTCGTCTGACGTACCGCTGTATCGTCGGCCGCTCGTCCGTCGCCGCTTGGCGCGGTTCACGACAAAGTGAACCGCGCCAAGGGGGGCCCGAACGAGGGGCTCGGCAAGGTACCGTCGGACATAAGGCAGCACCAGGAGCCGCTGGATCCAGGCGGCTCCCAGGCGAAGGGGAAGCACACCGTGGCACGCATCGGTGACGGCGGCGATCTGCTCAAGTGCTCGTTCTGCGGCAAGAGCCAGAAGCAGGTCAAGAAGCTCATCGCAGGCCCCGGTGTGTACATCTGCGACGAGTGCATCGACCTGTGCAACGAGATCATCGAGGAAGAACTCGCCGAGACGAGCGAGGTGCGCTGGGAGGAACTCCCCAAGCCCCGCGAGATCTACGAGTTCCTCGAGGGGTACGTGGTCGGTCAGGAGTCGGCCAAGAAGGCCCTCTCCGTCGCGGTGTACAACCACTACAAGCGGGTCCAGGCCGGTGAGAACAGCACGGGCCAGAACCGCGAGGACGCCATCGAGTTGGCGAAGTCCAACATCCTCCTGCTGGGCCCCACGGGCTCCGGCAAGACACTCCTCGCGCAGACCCTCGCGCGCATGCTGAACGTTCCGTTCGCCATCGCCGACGCGACGGCGCTGACGGAGGCGGGATACGTCGGCGAGGACGTCGAGAACATCCTGCTGAAGCTGATCCAGGCCGCCGACTACGACGTCAAGAAGGCCGAGACCGGGATCATCTACATCGACGAGATCGACAAGGTCGCCCGTAAGAGCGAAAACCCGTCGATCACGCGTGACGTGTCCGGTGAGGGCGTCCAGCAGGCCCTGCTCAAGATCCTCGAAGGCACCACGGCCTCGGTGCCGCCGCAGGGCGGACGCAAGCACCCGCACCAGGAGTTCATCCAGATCGACACGACGAACGTCCTGTTCATCGTGGGCGGCGCCTTCGCGGGCCTGGAGAAGCTCATCGAGTCCCGGGCCGGCGCGAAGGGCATCGGCTTCGGCGCGACGATCCGCTCGAAGCGCGAGCTGGAGTCCAAGGACCAGTTCGAGGCCGTCATGCCGGAGGACCTGGTCAAGTTCGGCATGATCCCCGAGTTCATCGGCCGTCTCCCGGTCATCACCTCGGTCCACAACCTGGACCGCGAGGCCCTTCTGCAGATCCTGGTCGAGCCGCGCAACGCGCTGGTGAAGCAGTACCAGCGCCTCTTCGAACTCGACGGTGTTGAGCTGGACTTCGAGCGTGAGGCCCTGGAGGCCATCGCCGACCAGGCCATCCTGCGCCAGACCGGCGCCCGCGGTCTGCGGGCCATCATGGAGGAAGTCCTCCAGGCCGTGATGTACGAAGTCCCGTCCCGCAAGGACGTGGCCCGCGTCGTCATCACCGCGGACGTGGTCCTGCGCAACGTCAACCCGACCCTGATCCCGAGGGACGCCCGCCGCGGCGGCCCCGGCGAGCAGAAGACGGCGTAAAGGCGCACCAGACACGAAGAGAGGGGCGCCCGGCGAACCATCGCCGGGCGCCCCTCTCTTGCTGCCTGCCGCTCTCCCGCTCCCGTGCGCCTCACCCGGAAGCAGGGTGAACGCCCGTGCGGGGCCCAGCCGACCGGCCGGGCCCCGCACGTCGATCCTGTCCGCGGACGGCGTCAGATCTTCTGACGGACGTCCTTGCGGAGCTTCGCGGCGATGTCGGCCGCGGCCTCGGGCGTGCTGCCCTTGCCTGCCATCATGCTCGCGAAGTCGATCGGCATCACGAAGCCCAGCGTGCTGTGGTCGCCCCAGATGCAGACGGGCATCGTGAACTCCTTCGGCCCGGCGGCACCCGTGCCGGTGGAGTCGTTCTTGACCTTGATCTCCTGGCACTTGAGGACGGCACCGTCGAGCGCGCTCGGCGTGTACGCCTTCGGGCTGCCGACGAGCTCGCCGTCCTTGGTGCCTTCCTTCTCCTGGTTCGTCTTCATGTCGGCGAACATGTTGTCGACGGCCTTCTCCGGGTCGTCGATGGTTCCCCAGACACCGCCGAAGGAGATCTGCTTCGCCGCCAGCGGGTTGCTCTTGTCGCCCGACTGGTAGGCCGCGTTGACGTCCTTGGGGTTCTTCACACCCCAGCCCTCGGCGTCCTTGAGGTCGTCCTTGGTCATGCCGCCGCTGCTGTCGCTGCTGTCGGTGGACTTCTTGTACTCGCCGCCGAGTACCGACGCCGGCGTCGTCAGCTTGTGCGGGCCGTCGTCGGCCACGTCGGAGCCGCCGCTGCTGCCGCCGAGCACGAGGTACGCGCCCACCGCGATGGCCGCGACCACGGCCACGCCGCCGATGATCAGGGCCGTCTTCTTCTTGCCGCCGGTCGGCTCGGGCGGCATCGGGACCGTGCCGTAGGGAGGCTGCTGCCCGTAGGCCGGCTGCTGGCCGTACGGGGGAGTCTGCGGCGGGACACCCGGAGCCTGCTGGGGGTAGCCGTAGCCCGGCTGCGCCGGAGGGGCCTGCTGGGGGTAGCCGTAACCGGGCTGGGGGGCCGGCGGCTGCTGGCCGTAGGGGCCCGGCTGGCCGCCCGGCTGTCCGTAGGGTCCGGGCTGCTGGGGCTGCCCGCCGTACGGGCCCGGCTGGTTGTAGCTCATTTCTGGGTTCCCCTCCAGATGCCTTATGTGTTCCTGACATCCTGACGCACAGGTCACGCCCCTTGGACCGCAGGGGGTGCACCGTTACGAACTAATCCCGTTTCGGGACACGGGCGTGACGCCCCTAAACTGATCCCGTGACCGAGAACGCTCATCAGCAGCCATCAGAGCCCAACACCGAACTGCCGACCCAGTACGCGCCGGCCGATGTAGAGGGGCCGCTGTACGAGCGCTGGGTAGAGCGTGGCTACTTCGAGGCGGACGCGAAGAGCGACAAGCCTCCGTTCACGGTGGTCATCCCGCCGCCGAACGTCACCGGCAGCCTGCACCTCGGCCACGCCTTCGAGCACACCCTCATCGACGCCCTCACGCGCCGCAAGCGCATGCAGGGCTTCGAGACGCTGTGGCAGCCCGGCATGGACCACGCGGGCATCGCCACCCAGAACGTCGTCGAGCGTGAGCTCGGCAAGGAGGGCAAGTCCCGGCACGACCTCGGCCGGGAGGCGTTCGTCGAGCGCGTCTGGCAGTGGAAGGCCGAGTCCGGCGGGCAGATCTCCGGGCAGATGCGTCGCCTCGGCGACGGCGTCGCCTGGTCGCGTGAGCGCTTCACCATGGACGAGGGCCTGTCCCAGTCCGTCCAGACCATCTTCAAGAAGCTCTACGACGACGAGCTGATCTACCGCGCCGAGCGCATCATCAACTGGTGCCCGCGCTGTCTGACCGCCATCTCCGACATCGAGGTCGAGTACCAGGACGACGACGGCGAGCTGGTCTCGATGAAGTACGGGGAGGGGGACGAGTCCATCGTCGTCGCCACCACCCGTGCCGAGACGATGCTCGGCGACACCGCGGTCGCCGTCCACCCGGGCGACGAGCGCTACAAGCACCTCGTCGGCAAGCTCATCAGGCTGCCGCTGACCGACCGTTCCATCCCGGTCGTCGCGGACGAGCACGTCGACCCCGAGTTCGGCACCGGCGCCGTCAAGGTGACGCCCGCTCACGACCCGAACGACTTCGAGATCGGGCAGCGCCACGGCCTGCCCAACATCGCCGTCATGGACGAGCACGCGGTCATCACGGTCCCCGGCCCCTTCCAGGGCCTGGACCGGCTCGAGGCCCGTTCCGCCATCGTCGGCGCCCTGCGCGCCGAAGGCCGGATCGTCGCCGAGAAGCGGCCCTACAGCCACTCCGTCGGACACTGCTCGCGCTGCAAGACCACCATCGAGCCGCGCCTGTCCATGCAGTGGTGGGTCAAGGTCGGCCCGCTGGCGAAGGCCGCGGGCGACGCCGTCCGCGACGGCCGGGTCAAGATCCACCCGCAGGAGATGGAGAAGCGGTACTTCGACTGGGTCGACAACCTCCACGACTGGTGCATCTCGCGGCAGTTGTGGTGGGGCCACCGGATCCCCGTCTGGTACGGGCCGAACGGCGAGATCGTCTGCGTCGGACCCGACGACGTGGCCCCGACGGGCGAGGGCTGGCACCAGGACACCGACGTCCTCGACACCTGGTTCTCCTCCGGCCTGTGGCCCTTCTCCACGCTCGGCTGGCCCGAACAGACCGAGAGCCTCGCGAAGTTCTACCCGAACTCCGTCCTGGTCACCGGCTACGACATCCTCTTCTTCTGGGTCGCCCGGATGATGATGTTCGGCCTGTACGCGATGGACGGCACCCCGCCGTTCCACACCATCGCCCTGCACGGCATGGTCCGCGACCAGTTCGGCAAGAAGATGTCCAAGTCCTTCGGGAACGCGGTCAACCCGCTGGACTGGATGGACAAGTACGGCAGTGACGCCCTGCGGTTCACCCTCGCGCGCGGCGCCAACCCGGGCGTCGACGTGCCGATCGGCGAGGACTGGGTCCAGGGCTCGCGCAACTTCGCCAACAAGATCTGGAACGCCACGCGCTTCGCGCTGATGAACGGCGCGACGGTCGAGGGCGAACTCCCGGCCGCCGAGGAGCTGTCGGCCACCGACCGCTGGATCCTGTCCCGGCTGAACGCCACGGTCGCCGAAGTCGACGCCCTGTACGAGGACTTCCAGTTCGCCAAGCTGTCGGACGCGCTGTTCCACTTCGCGTGGGACGAGGTCTTCGACTGGTACGTCGAGCTGTCCAAGACCACGTTCATGGCGGGCGGCGAGCCCGCGAAGGTCTCCGGCCGGGTCCTCGGCGAGGTCCTGGACGTCACGCTCCGCCTCCTCCACCCGATCGTCCCGTTCGTCACCGACACGCTCTGGACCACCCTCACGGGTGGCGAGTCCGTCGTCATCGCCGACTGGCCCCAGGACAGCGGGTTCCGCGACACCGCGGCCGAGCGGGAGATCGAGTCCCTCCAGTCGGTGATCACCGAGGTCCGCCGCTTCCGCAACGACCAGGGTCTCCAGCCCGGTCAGCGGGTCCCGGCCCGGCTGGTCCTCGACGGGACCGCGCTGGCCCCGCACGAGGCGGCCATCCGCCAGCTCCTGCGGCTCCAGCCGGAGGGCGAGGGCTTCTCGGCCACGGCGACCCTGCCGGTCGCGGGGGCCACGGTCGCGCTCGACCTGTCGGGCACGATCGACGTCGCCGCGGAGCGCAAGCGTCTCGCCAAGGACCTGGCCGCCGCCGAGAAGGAGAAGGCCCAGGCGAACGCCAAGCTCGGCAACGAGGCGTTCCTCGCCAAGGCGCCGGACAACGTCGTGGACAAGATCCGCGGGCGGCTCGCCAAGGCGGACGAGGACATCGCCCGTATCCAGACCCAGCTGGAGCGGCTGCCGCAGGCGTAACCTGCCCCGACGCAGCGGAAGGCCCCCGGAACCATTCAGTTCCGGGGGCCTTCCGCCGTACACGACAGACCCTCTTCGCCCCCTCCGCCCCTGCCCGTCCCGTCCCTGGGGGCTGCCGCCCCCAGACCCCCGCTTCGGCCTGGACGGCCTCGTCCTCAATCGCCGGACGGGCTGGAACTCCCCGGCGGGGAAAAGTTCAGCCCCTCCGGCGATTGAGGAGCGGGGTCCGGGGCGGCGCCCCGGGTACGGGACGGGCAGGGGCGGAGGGGGCGAAAAACCCCACGCGGCCCCACACGCCCCCACACCCCCGCCACCTCCGTAGACTGGCCCCGTGAGTGACCTCCCCCCGCACGACAGCAGCGCCTCCGACGAGCCGCAGGACCGTGACCCGCACGGCCTCTTCGACGAGATCGTGGCGAACGAGACCGAGCGCGACCCCGACCTCGCGGTGATCGAGGCCGGCAGCCGCACCCTGCGCACCCAGGGCGGCGGCGGTCCGCAGGCCGACGTACCCGCGCGGCCCACCGACCCCGAGGTCGACAAGGCACTGCGCGAGGTGGAGACCGAGCTCGCCACCCGCTGGGGCGAGACCAAGCTGGAGCCGTCCGTCAGCAGGATCGCCGCGCTGATGGACGTCCTCGGGGAACCGCAGCGCGCGTACCCCTCGATCCACATCACGGGCACCAACGGCAAGACCTCCACCGCCCGCATGATCGAGGCCCTGCTCGGCGCCTTCGACCTGCGCACCGGCCGCTACACCAGCCCCCACGTGCAGTCGATCACCGAGCGCATCAGCCTGGACGGGGCGCCGCTGCCCGCCGAGCGCTTCGTCGAGACGTACAACGACATCAAGCCCTACGTCGAGATGGTCGACGGGCAGCAGGAGTACCGGCTGTCCTTCTTCGAGGTGCTCACCGCCATGGCGTACGCCGCCTTCGCGGACGCGCCCGTGGACGTCGCCGTCGTCGAGGTCGGCATGGGCGGCAGCTGGGACGCCACGAACGTGATCGACGGGGACGTCGCCGTGGTGACCCCCATCGACCTCGACCACACCGACCGGCTCGGTGAGACGCACGCCGAGATCGCCGGCGAGAAGGCCGGCATCGTCAAGCAGGACGCCACCGTCATCCTCGCCCAGCAGCCGGTCGACGCGGCCCAGGTGCTGCTGAAGAAGGCCGTCGAGGTCGACGCGACGGTGGCCCGCGAGGGCCTCGAATTCGGCGTCGTGTCACGGCAGATCGCGGTCGGCGGGCAGCTCCTCACGCTGCGCGGCCTCGGCGGGGAGTACGAGGAGGTCTTCCTGCCGTTGCACGGCGCCTACCAGGCGCACAACGCCGCCGTGGCGCTCGCCGCGGTCGAGGCGTTCTTCGGCGTCGGCTCGGCGCACGCCCAGCGGCTCGACATCGACACCGTGCGCAAGGCGTTCGCCTCGGTCACCTCGCCCGGCCGCCTGGAGATCGTGCGCCGCTCGCCCACCGTGGTGCTCGACGCCGCGCACAACCCCGCGGGCGCCCGCGCCACCGCCGAGGCGGTGAGCGAGGTCTTCGACTTCAGCCGGCTGATCGGCGTCGTCGGCGCGAGCGGCGACAAGAACGTGCGGGGGGTGCTCGAGGCCTTCGAGCCGATCTTCGCGGAGGTCGTCGTCACCCAGAACTCCAGCCATCGCGCGATGGACGCGGACGAACTCGCCGGGATCGCCGTCGAGGTCTTCGGCGAGGACCGGGTGCAGGTCGAGCCGCGGCTCGACGACGCCCTGGAGGCCGCGATCACGCTCGCCGAGGAAGAGGGCGAGTACGCGGGCGGGGGAGTGCTGGTCACCGGATCCGTCATCACGGTCGGCGAGGCCCGACTGCTCCTGGGGAGGGGCTGACTCTCGTGCGTACGCTCTGTGCTTCCACGCTGATCGGCGAGTTCTTCGTCATCGGCTTCGCCGGGCTCGTCGCCATGAAGGACCCCGACCTGTCCACGGCCACGGTCTGGACGGTCTGCGGGGTCCTGATGGCGCTGAGCGTGCTGCTGTGCGGCATGATCACGCGGCCCGGCGGTGTCCAGCTCGGCTGGGCGCTGCAGATCCTGCTGATCGCCGGCGGGTTCTTCGTGCCCTCGATGTTCATCCTGGGCGCGGCCTTCGCCGCCCTGTGGTGGGCCTCGGTCCACTACGGCCGGAAGATCGACGAGGCCAAGGCCAGGTTCGCCGCCCAGGCCCGGACCGAGCCCGACGGCAACCCGGCCTAGCCGAAGGCACCCCGGCCTGACCGGCCGCGACCTGGCCGGCGGCGACCTTGCCGGCGGCGACCTGACCGGCCGCGACCTGGCCGGGTCGGTCGCAATCCGGCTCGACCGGAAGGCGGCCCGGCTCACCGGCCGGCGGGCCGGCTCAACCGGCGGCGGCCCGGCTCAACCGCCCGGCGGCCCGGCCGATGACGTCCGGTGGGGCTGAAAGCGCGCGGCGGCCCGGCCGGGTGGGGGCGTGAAAGCGCACGGCACCGGCGCGCGGAGGCGCGGGCCCGTACCACCTGACGCTGTGTGACAGCGACCAGGACACGCCCTGTAGCCTCGGTCATCCGCACCCGTGTGACCCGAAGGAGCTTTCCCGTGAGCCAGCGCACCCTCGTCCTTCTCAAGCCCGACGCCGTCCGTCGCGGCCTGACCGGCGAGATCATCAGCCGCATCGAGCGCAAGGCCGGCTGGCAGATCACCGCGCTGGAGCTGCGGACCCTGGACCAGGACACGCTCGAGCAGCACTACGGCGAGCACAAGGGCAAGCCCTTCTACGAGCCGCTGGTGGCGTTCATGGCATCCGGCCCGGTCGTGGCCCTGATCGTCGAGGGCGAGCGGGTCATCGAGGGCGTGCGCGCCCTGGCCGGCCCGACCGACCCGATCGCCGCCGCCCCCGGTTCCATCCGCGGCGACTTCGGCGTGATCGTGCGCGAGAACCTGATCCACGCCTCCGACTCCGAGGAGTCCGCCGAGCGCGAGGTGAAGATCTTCTTCCCCGGCCGCGCCTGAGCGTACGGACGACGGCACGGCGCCGCGACCGCGCGCACGGACGGTCACCGTCGGGCGTACGGACGGTCGTGTCCGAGGTCGCGGGCGGCCTCGGCGGGGCCGCCCGGACGATCTCCGAACGCGCCGCGCAGTACATTTTTTCAAAGAATTTTCTGAGACTGCGTCAGTGTGGTTGCGACAGTCTGACCTGGGACGGCCGTGAAAAATCCGGCCGTCCCGTGGCATATGCGCGCTGATCGGGGGAACGCGTGACCCCGATGGCCCGTCTCCACAAGCGAGTCGCTCCGCCATCTGCCGACAATGGCCAAGACCCTCGCGCAGTGTTCGTGCAGGCGCGTCTACGATGGAAGCGTTCACGTCGCTGCACCAACCTCGCGCCGTCCCTAAAAAGCCGTCAACGTTCGCTTTGGGAAGGCCAGACGAATCCTGATGGGGAACTCAATGTCGTTCATCGGCCGTGACATGGCTGTCGACCTCGGGACCGCCAACACGCTGGTGTACGTCAGGGGTCGAGGGATCGTTCTCAACGAGCCGTCCGTCGTCGCGATCAACACCAACACCGGCGGGATCCTCGCGGTGGGCGCGGAAGCCAAGAAGATGATCGGGCGGACGCCGGGCAACATCGTCGCCGTGCGCCCCCTGAAGGACGGCGTCATCGCCGACTTCGAGATCACCGAGCGCATGCTCCGCTACTTCATCCTGAAGATCCACAAGCGGCGTTATCTCGCCCGCCCCCGTGTCGTCGTCTGTGTGCCCTCCGGCATCACGGGCGTCGAGCGCCGTGCCGTCATCGAGGCGTCGTCCCAGGCCGGCGCCCGCCAGGTGCACATCATCGAGGAGCCCATGGCCGCGGCCATCGGCGCCGGCCTGCCGGTCCACGAGGCCACGGGCAACATGGTGGTGGACATCGGCGGCGGCACCACGGAGGTCGCGGTCATCTCGCTCGGCGGCATCGTGACCGCCCAGTCCATCCGCGTCGCGGGCGACGAGCTGGACAACGCGATCATCCAGCACATCAAGAAGGAGTACAGCCTCCTCCTCGGTGAGCGGACGGCCGAGCAGATCAAGATCACGATCGGCTCCGCGTACGACCTCGACACCGACGAACACACCGAGATCCGCGGCCGGGACCTGGTCTCCGGTCTGCCCAAGACCGTCGTCATCTCCGCCGCGGAGGTCCGCAAGGCGATCGAGGAGCCGGTCAACGCGATCGTCGACGCCGTGAAGACGACGCTCGACAAGTGCCCGCCCGAGCTCTCCGGCGACGTGATGGACCGGGGCATCGTCCTGACCGGCGGCGGAGCCCTGCTGCGCGGCCTGGACGAACGGCTGCGCCGCGAGACCGGCATGCCGATCCACATCGCCGAGGACCCGCTCGACAGCGTGGCGCTCGGCTCGGGCAAGTGTGTCGAGGAGTTCGAGGCGCTCCAGCAGGTTCTGGACGCCCAGCCCCGCAGATGACGTAACACTTCGATTCCGCCGTACGAGATCACCCCTTCTCGTGCGGCGGATCGTTGGTATGGAGGCATAAACTCCTGCGACATAGAGTCATAAACTCCTCCATAACAGCCACCCCGTCTCACCCCCCCACCCCAGCCTCATCGCACCGTGGGCATCCTTTTCGCCCAGGGCGCGCACCTGTTGACCCAATACGACGAGGAAGGCACGGCCGCCGCACGTGAGGGACACACGAGAGAGCCGGCTGCTCCTGGTGCTGCTGATCGCCATCGCGTTCGCACTGATCACGGTGGACATCCGCGGCGGGCAGGACTCACCGGTCGACGGTGCCCGCCAGGCCGCCGCGACGGTCTTCGGCCCGATCGAGAACGGGGTGGCCTCCGCGGTCGACCCCGTCGGCAACGCGATCTCCGCGGTCCGCGACTCGGGCGAACGGCACGACCGCATCGCCCAACTTGAGCACGACAACGCGGCCTTGAAGGCGAAGCTCGGCAGCGACGACCGCAACCGCAGCCGCCTCAAGCAGCTCGACAACATGATCAAGGTGGCGGGTGAGGGCCAGTACGGCATCAAGGGCGCCGAGGTGATCGCCATAGGGGCCGCCCAGGGCTTCTCCTGGACCGTCACCATCGACGTCGGCGCCAACGACGGCATCCAGCGCGACATGACCGTCCTGAACGGCGACGGACTGGTCGGCCGGGTCACCACCGTCGGCCCCGACACCGCGACCGTCCTCCTCGCCAACGACCCCGACTTCACCGTCGGCACCCGCATGGAGTCCACCGACGAACTCGGCTTCGCCTCCGGGCAGGGCGACCGCCCGCTGCGCGTCGAACTCCTCAACGCCAAGGCGAAGATCAAGAAGGGCGACCGGCTGGTCACCTTCGGCTCGCAGTCCGACAAGCCCTTCGTGCCCGGCGTCCCCGTCGGCGTCGTCTCCCGGGTCGACCCCTCCGGCGGCGACCTGACCCGCACGATCTACGTGACGCCGTTCGTCTCGTTCACCAAGCTCGACATCGTCGGTGTGGTCGTCGCGGCCCCCAAGAGCGACCCGCGCGACACCGTGCTGCCCCGCAAACCCAAACCGACGCCCACGCCGACCGTGACCGTGACGGTCACCCCCTCGGCGAGCGCCACCGACCTCGGCCAGCAGCAGTAATCAGGAGGAGCCGAATCCCATGCGTTTCAACCGGATGCTGCTCTCCGTCACCCTGGTGGTCGTCGCCCTGGTGATCCAGGTGAGCGTCCTCGCCCGTCTGCATCTCCCGGGCGCCGTACCCGACCTGGTGCTGCTGACCGTCCTCGCCCTCGCCCTGGTCTACGGCCATGTCGGCGGCGCGCTCATCGGCTTCGGCGCGGGTCTGCTCTCCGACCTCGCCCCGCCCGCCGACCACGCCGCCGGACGCTACGCCCTCGTGCTCTGCGTCGTCGGCTATCTCGCCGGCCTCGCCAAGCCGGAGAACGGCAGACTCAAGTCGGCCACCGGGCCCATGGTCGTGGTGGTCGCCGCGGCGATCGGCTCCACGGTGCTCTACGCGGGCGTCGGCGCCCTCGTCGGCGACACCGCCGCCCGTCATGTGGGGCTCAGCAGCCTGCTCATCACGGCCGCCCTCTACGACCTGCTGCTCGCGCCCTTCGTCGTGCCGGTGCTGATGGCACTGGCACGGCGGGCCGAGAACGATCCGCTCGCCGACGGAGGTTCGGCCTCCAAGGCGGCCGACGTCTCCTCTGGCTGGCTGTCCACCGGCACCGGCCTGCGCATCGGCAGCCAGCGCAGCGGACTGCGCGTGAAGGCGGCCAAGGCGCGGGTCGCCCGCGCCGGACGCATCAAGGGGGTCAAGCGGCTGTGACGGCAGCGACGCGACCCGTCCGCCGGCCGGCTCAAGCGTCCCGCGTGTCACGGGACTTGACCGGCCGCGGTGTCACCACGCACAGGTTCGCCGTGTACTCGTATGACTCGTACACACACTGAGAGGGGGAGGCAGCAGCAGTGACCAACATCCCGGAGACCGGCCGGACCCCACGGGTCCAGATCCGGCTCGTCGTCATCCAGATTCTCGTACTCTCCCTCCTCGGCACCCTCGGCGGACGCCTCTGGTTCCTCCAGATCCGCAACGGCAACGAGTACGCCAAGGAAGCCTCCGGCAACCACGTCCAGCAGGTCGTCCAGCCCGCCGTGCGCGGCTCGATCCTCGACGCGCGCGGCGTGCCGATCGCCGACAACGAGACCCGGCTCGTGGTCTCCGCCTCGCGCACCGACCTGATGAAGATGGCGGACGACGGCAAGGCCGTCCTCACCAAGCTCGCCGGCGTGCTCGGCCTCAAGCCCAAGGACGTCATCCAGAAGGTCCGCCTCTGCGACGCCAAGACGCCGCAGCCGTGCTGGAACGGCTCGCCGTACCAGCCGATCCCGATCACCGACAAGGCCACCGCGCGCCAGGCCCTGCAGATCCGCGAGCGCTCCGAGGACTTCCCCGGCATCACCGCCGAGCCGGAGGCCGTGCGCCGGTATGCGGCCCCCGGCAAGGCCAACACCGCGCAGGTGCTCGGCTACCTCTCGCCCGTCACCGACGACGAGATCACCAAGGCCAAGGACACCGACTCGCCCTACCTGCGCTCCGACCAGGTCGGCCGCTCCGGCCTGGAGCGCCAGTACGACAAGGCCCTGCGCGGCAAGGCCGGCGTCACCCGCTACGAGGTCGACAACCTCGGCCGGGTCATCGGCAAGGCCAAGAGCGACAAGGCCGAACCCGGCGCCAACCTCGTCACCAGCATCGACGCCCGCGTCCAGCGCGTCGCCGAGTACGAGCTGGACTACGCGATGAAGGTCGCCCGGACCCAGTTCGACAAGATCACCGGCGAGAACTACAAGGCCGACTCCGGCGCTGTCGTGGTCATGGAGGCCAAGACCGGCCGCGTGGTCGCCATGGCGTCCGCCCCGACGTACGACCCGAACGCCTGGGTCGGCGGCATCTCCGGCAAGGACTACACCGCGCTCACCGGCAAGAAGTCGAACTACCCGCTCCTGAACCGCGCCATACAGGGTCAGTCGGCGCCCGGATCGACGTTCAAGGTGATCTCCACCGCCGCCGCGGTCCAGGCCGGATACCCGTTCAACGGGCGCTACCCGTGCACCAGCTCGTACTCCGTCGGCAGTCAGGTCTTCAAGAACTTCGAGGGGGAGAGCTTCGGCCCGATCTCCCTCGGCCGGGCGCTTGAGGTCTCCTGCGACACCGTCTTCTACGGACTCGCCGACAACGAGTGGAAGAAGGACGGCGGCATCAACCCGAAGAAGAAGCCCAAGGACTTCTTCTACAAGACGGCCCACCAGTTCGGACTCGGCAAGACGACCGGCATCGACCTCCCGAACGAGGTCACCGGCCGCGTCCCGGACCGCGAGTGGAAGCAGAACTACTGGAAGGCCAACAAGGACGCCTGGTGCAAGAGCGGCAAGAAGGGCGGCACCTACGTCCAGCAGATCGAGTACGAGAACTGCCTCGAGGGCAACAAGATGCGCGAGGGCGACTCGATCAACTACTCCATCGGTCAGGGTGACACCCTCGTCACCCCGATCCAGGAAGCCGCCATCTACTCCGCGGTCTCCAACGGCGGCACCCTGTACGAGCCGACCATCGGCAAGGCGATCGTGAGCGCCGACGGCAAGACCGTCCAGGAGATCAAGCCGAAGACCAATGGCAGGCTGCCGGTCAGCAAGGCGACCCTCAAGGGCATGAACGAGGCCTTCGCGGGCGTCGTCACCCGCGGTACCGCCGCCTGGAAGTTCGGCGGCTGGCCGCAGGACAAGATCCCGCTGCACGCCAAGACCGGTACCGCCGAGGTCTACGGCAAGCAGACGACGTCCTGGCTCGCCACGTACTCCAAGGACTACTCGATCATCATGACGATCTCCCAGGCCGGTACGGGTTCGGGAGCGTCCGGTGAGGCCGTGCGCAAGATCTACAACGCGCTCTACGGCGTCTCCGCCGACGGCAGCATCGACAAGAAGAACGCCCTCCTGCCGACCCCGCAGAAGGGTCTGCCGAAGATCCAGACCGACGGCACGATCGCGTCCGGCCGTATCTCCAAGGACCCGGCCAAGGACCAGCAGGCCAGCCAGGCCCCCAAGGACACCGCCACGGACCCGGACCAGCCCGCCGGCACCACCGCCTCGCCCAACACCACCAACCGCGTCACCCGAAGGCGCACGGCCCGCCCGCAGAAGGGCCGGAGGAAGAGGATCCTGACATGACGAGGGCGGCGACCAAGGTGCTGAGGATCCTGACATGACCGGAGCCAACAACTTCTCCGTCTCCCGGTACGGACCCGAGCGCGCGGGCTGGACACGGCTGCTCGCCCGCGACTCGATCACCCGCAGGCTCGACTGGCCGATACTGCTGTCGGCCGTCGCGCTCTCGGCGATCGGTTCGGCCCTCGTCTACTCGGCGACCCGCAACCGCACCGAGATCAACCAGGGCGACCCGTACTTCTTCCTCGTCCGCCACGTGATGAACACCGGCATCGGCTTCGCCCTGATGATCGGCACGATCTGGCTCGGCCACCGCACCCTGCGCACGGCCGTCCCGATCCTGTACGGCATCTCGGTGTTCATGATCCTTCTGGTGCTGACCCCGCTCGGCGAGACGATCAACGGCCAGCGCAACTGGCTCGTCGCCGGCGGACTGTCGCTCCAGCCCGCCGAGTTCATCAAGATCACGATCATCCTGGGCATGGCGATGCTGCTGGCCACACGGGTGGACGCGGGCGACAAGCAGTACCCCGACCACCGCACGGTCGTCCAGGCACTGGGTCTCGCGGCCGTTCCCATGGCGATCGTGCTGCTCATGCCCGACCTCGGCACGATCATGGTCGCCGTCGTCATCGTGCTCGGCGTCCTGCTCTCCTCCGGCGCCTCCAACCGCTGGGTGTTCGGCCTCATCGGCGCGGGCGCCCTCGGCGCGGTCGCCGCCTGGCGCCTCCACGTCCTCGACGAGTACCAGATCAACCGCTTCGCGGCCTTCGCCAACCCCGACCTCGACCCGGCGGGCGTCGGCTACAACACCAACCAGGCCCGAATCGCCATCGGTTCCGGCGGCCTCTTCGGCACCGGCCTCGGCCACGGCTCGCAGACCACCGGCCAGTTCGTCCCCGAGCAGCAGACGGACTTCGTCTTCACCGTCGCCGGCGAGGAACTGGGCTTCGTGGGCGCGGGCCTGATCCTGCTGCTCCTCGGGATCATCCTCTGGCGCGCCTGCCGCATCGCCCGCGAGACGACCGAGCTGTACGGCACGATCGTCGCCGCCGGGATCATCGCCTGGTTCGCGTTCCAGTCCTTCGAGAACATCGGCATGACCCTCGGGATCATGCCGGTCGCCGGTCTGCCCCTCCCGTTCGTGTCCTACGGAGGGTCATCCATGTTCGCGGTCTGGGTCGCGATCGGCCTCCTGCAGTCGATCAGGGTGCAGCGCCCGATGTCGGCCTAGCGAGGGTCACGCCGCAGCCGCAGCCGCAGCCGCAGCCGCAGCCGCAGCCGCAGCCGCAGCCGCAGCCGCAGCCGCAGTGGCAGCTGCGGCGGCCCGTCGGCCGGACGCCGCGTGGCGCCTCGGAGAACACGAGGTGACACCCGGCCCAACGGGAAAAGACGCCCTCCGGCCGAGCCGGGGCCGATTGGGTACTGCCCTCAGCCCTCAAACGCGTCTAGATTCAGTTCATGGCGGACACGAAGCGCGAGATCGAGCGTAAGTACGAAGGTCCGGCTGCCGAGGGCGGCACAGAACTGCCCGACCTGACCGGCGTCCCGGGCGTCGCGGGCGTCGTCGACAAAGGGGTCGCCGAACTCGACGCCACCTACTACGACACCCCCGACCAGCGCCTGGCCGCCGCCTCCCTCACCCTGCGCCGTCGCACCGGCGGCGACGACGCCGGCTGGCACCTGAAACTCCCCGTCTCCGAGGGCGTGCGCGACGAGATCCGCGCCCCCCTCTCCGACACCGTGCCCCGCGCCATCGCCGGCCTCGTCCGCTCCCGCGTACGCGACACCGAACTCGTCCCGCTCGTACGCCTGCGCTCCGCCCGTGACGTCCGCCACCTCGTCGACGACTCCGGCGCCCTGCTCGCCGAGGTCAGCCTCGACCGCGTCCGCGCGGACCGGCTCGGCGGCGGCAAGGGCACCGCCGCCTGGACCGAGATCGAGGTGGAACTCGCCGACGACGGCGACCCCGCCTTCCTCGACAAGGTCGAGAAGAAGCTCCGCAAGGCCGGCCTGAGCCGCTCCGCCTCCGCCTCCAAACTGGCCAGAGCACTCGACACGACCGGCAAGCGCCCCAAGAAGCCCGCTCCCGAGAAGGCCCCGGTCACCGCGGGCGACCACGTCCTCGCCTACCTCCGCGCCCAGTACGACGCCATCGTCGAACTCGATCCCGCCGTGCGCCGCGACCTCCCCGACTCCGTGCACAGCCTGCGGGTCGCCACCCGCCGGATGCGCAGCACCTTCCGCTCGTACGGGAAGATCCTCGACCGCGCGGTCACCGACCCGATCGGCGTCGAGCTGAAATGGCTGGCCGGTGAGCTCGGCGTCGACCGCGACCAGGAGGTCCTCACCGAGCGGCTCACCGCATCCCTCGGCGAGCTGCCCCGCACCCTGGTCTCCGGACCTGTCCGCACCCGGCTGCGCACCTGGGCGCACGCCCGCCACGGCGGCTCCCGGCGCCGCCTGATCGCCGTCCTGGACGGCAAGCGGTACCTGGCCCTGCTGACCGACCTCGAAGCGCTAGTGACCGACCCGCCGCTGCTCAAGGCGGCCGGCGGCGACCCCGCGAAGGTCGTCGCCAAAGCCGTCCGCAAGGACTTCGGGAAGGTCTCCGACCTCGTCGGGCAGGCCCTCGACCGGCCACCGGGCGCCGACCGCGACCACGCGATGCACGAGGCCCGCAAGAAGGCCAAGCGCACGCGGTACGCCGCCGAGGCCGCGGCCCCGGCCCTGGGCGCACCGGCCGCCGGCCTGGTCAAGTCGATGAAGTCCCTGCAGAGCCTCCTCGGCGACCACCAGGACAGCGTGATGACCAGGGAGGCCCTGCGGGAACTGGCCGCCCTGGCCCACGCGGCGGGGGAGAGCTCGTTCACGTACGGGGTGCTGTACGGCCGCGAGGAACAGCGCGCCGCGGCGGCGGAGGCGGCCCTGCCGGGGGCCTGGGAGAAGATCGCGGCACAGACGGCGGTCTGAGGGGGCAGCGGGCGGTTCGTCGGGCGGTGCCGGAGTGCCCACCCGGTGGCCGGGTTCGTTCGGGGGTGCCGGGGGCGGCCGGTGGCCGGGTTCGTGAGGCGGCGCCGGGGGCCCGGGTGCCCGGGTTCGTTCGGCGGTGTCTGGGGCGGCGCCCGGCACCTGGAGTCGTCCGGTGCTGCGGGGGCGCCCGGCGCCTGGATTCTTTCGACGCTGCATGCCGTGGTCGACGCCCGGATTCATGGGGTGGTCCCTGGGTGGCGGGCGCCCGGATTCATGGGGCGGCCCTTGGCGGTGGGCGCCCGGATTTCCTCGGCGGTGCGGCGGGCCCCTCCGGTCGCGTTACGCTAGATGGTCACCCCCACCATCAGCTCACGAAGGTTCGCGAGATGCCTGCCGAAACCGCCGTGTCGGTCTTCCCACAGCTCGAAGCTCTGCTCCCGCATGTGCAGAAGCCGATCCAGTACGTCGGCGGAGAGCTCAACTCCACGGTCAAGCCCTGGGACGCCTGTGACGTCCGCTGGGCCCTGATGTACCCCGACGCCTACGAGGTCGGCCTGCCCAACCAGGGCGTCATGATCCTCTACGAGGTACTGAACGAGCGCGAGGGCGTGCTCGCCGAGCGCACCTACAGCGTCTGGCCGGACCTCGAGGAACTGATGCGCGAGCACCGGGTCCCGCAGTTCACCGTGGACAGCCACCGACCGGTGAAGGCCTTCGACGTGTTCGGCCTGTCCTTCTCCACGGAGCTGGGCTACACCAACATGCTCACGGCCCTGGACCTGGCCGGCATCCCCCTGGAGTCGAAGAACCGCACGATCGACGACCCGATCGTCCTCGCGGGCGGCCACGCGGCCTTCAACCCCGAGCCGATCGCCGACTTCATCGACGCGGCGATCATCGGTGACGGCGAGCAGGCCGTGCTCGACATGACGGAGATCATCCGCGCCTGGAAGGCGGAGGGCCGTCCCGGAGGCCGCGAGGAGGTCCTGTTCCGCCTCGCGAAGACGGGCAGCGTCTACATCCCCGCCTTCTACGACGTCGAGTACCTCCCCGACGGCCGGATCGGCCGTGTGGTCCCGAACAAGTCGGGCGTCCCGTGGCGCGTGTCCAAGCACACGGTCATGGATCTCGACGAGTGGCCCTACCCCAAGCAGCCGCTGGTCCCGCTCGCCGAGACGGTCCACGAGCGGATGTCCGTGGAGATCTTCCGCGGCTGCACGCGCGGCTGCCGCTTCTGCCAGGCGGGCATGATCACCCGCCCGGTGCGCGAGCGCTCCATCACGGGTATCGGCGAGATGGTGGAGAAGGGCCTGAAGGCGACGGGCTTCGAGGAGGTCGGCCTCCTCTCCCTGTCCTCCGCCGACCACTCCGAGATCGGCGACATCGCCAAGGGCCTCGCGGACCGGTACGAGGAAGACAAGATCGGCCTCTCCCTGCCCTCCACCCGCGTGGACGCCTTCAACGTCGACCTGGCGAACGAGCTGACCCGCAACGGCCGGCGCTCGGGCCTGACCTTCGCCCCCGAGGGCGGCTCCGAGCGCATGCGCAAGGTCATCAACAAGATGGTCTCGGAAGAGGACCTGATCCGGACCGTCTCCACCGCCTACGGCAACGGCTGGCGCCAGGTGAAGCTGTACTTCATGTGCGGCCTGCCGACGGAGACGGACGAGGACGTCATGCAGATCGCCGACATGGCGATGAACGTGATCGCCGAGGGCCGCAAGGTCTCCGGCCAGAACGACATCCGCTGCACGGTGTCCATCGGCGGCTTCGTCCCCAAGCCGCACACCCCCTTCCAGTGGGCGCCGCAGCTCTCCGCCGAGGACACGGACGCCCGCCTCACGAAGCTGCGCGACAAGATCCGCGGCGACAAGAAGTACGGCCGCTCGATCGGCTTCCGCTACCACGACGGCAAGCCCGGCATCGTCGAGGGCCTGCTGTCCCGCGGTGACCGTCGCATCGGCTCCGTCATCCGCGCGGTGTACGAGGACGGCGGCCGCTTCGACGGCTGGCGCGAGCACTTCTCGTACGACCGCTGGATGGCCTGCGCCGACAAGGCGCTCGCCCCCTTCGGCGTCGACGTCGACTGGTACACCACCCGCGAGCGCACCTACGAGGAGGTCCTCCCCTGGGACCACCTGGACTCGGGCCTCGACAAGGACTGGCTGTGGGAGGACTGGCAGGACTCCCTCGACGAGACAGAGGTCGAGGACTGCCGCTGGACCCCGTGCTTCGACTGCGGCGTGTGCCCGCAGATGGACACCAGGATCCAAATCGGCCCGACCGGCCAGAAGCTCCTGCCACTGGCGGTGAAGAACGCGGGTCCCACGCCAGCGGCGAGCGGTCACTCTCACTGACCACCCCGCCGCCGGGTCGGTCCCGAGACCTCGTTGCACATTCGTTTCCGAGGTGGAGTGGGGTCGGCGTCGTGGACGGGGGTGACGCTCGCTCCGTCGCAAGTCCGTGGTGGATGGCGGCAAGCCGCCTGTTTTCATCAGATAGGAGGCGCGGTTCCCGGGTACGCGAGGTGACAACATTGCCGTACGGCAATCGTGCTGCCGCGCCCCTGGGAGAGAAATGACGGCCCCTGCCGACGCCCGGTCCCCTGATCCCTCGCAGGCATCCAGGCTCGCCGGACGGTACGAGCTGGGGGAACACCTGGGGGCCGGCGGTGCCGCGGACGTCTACCGTGGCACGGACCTGCGGCTCGGGCGTCCGGTGGCGGTCAAGGTCTTCCGGCCCGGGAGCGGCACGGGCCTGAAGGACCGGTTCGAGGACGAAGCCCTCGTACTGGCCCGCCTCCACCATCCGGGACTGGTCACCGTCTTCGACGTCGGCCGCCACGACGGGCAGGCGTTCCTCGTCATGCAACTGGTCGAGGGCCGCACCCTGCGCAAGCGCATCGCCGAGACAACCATGGACGTTCCCGCTCTGGTCGAGCTCGGGATCCGGCTGGCCGAGGCCCTCGGGCATGTGCACCAGGCGGGAATCCTGCACCGTGACATCAAGCCGTCCAACATTCTGCTGGACGCTCAGAACCACCCCTACCTGACCGACTTCGGCATCTCCCGGGCGCTCGACGCCACGGCGTCCACGCAGGGGGGCGCCCTCGTGGGAACCGCCGCGTACCTGGCCCCCGAGCAGGTCACCGGCCGTCGCGTCGAGCAGAAGGCCGATGTCTACGCACTCGGTCTCGTCCTGCTGGAATGCCTCACGGGTCGACTGGAGTACGAGGGCGCCCCGTTGGAGTCCGCGGTCGCCCGGCTGCACCGGGCGCCCCGGATACCCGGACGGCTGCCGGCGGAACTGCGCCACCTCCTGGACTCCATGACCGCGATCGAGGCGGCGGACCGGCCCGACGCGCAGATCTGCGGGGCGATCCTGTCGGGGTTGCAGCGGAGCGGGGAAGCCGCCGGTGCTTCGAGGAGGGCAGGCGTCCTGCCGGACGGCGGGCAGTCCAGCTCCGGGTGCGGCACCCGTCGCGAAGGCGGCCGATCGCTTTCCCGGCATCGCAGGTTGACGCTCGCCGCGGCCGGAACGATGGTCGCCGCGGCAGCACTTGGGATGACCGTGCCGACGTGGAGCTCCGAGGCCTCGGCCGAGCGGGGCGCATCCGCGATCCCGTCCACTCCCCAGAAGGTCTCGACGTCCGCCGGAAGCAGGGAGCACGAGGCCGCGAACAGCGCTGCCCCGCCTGCCCGGACGGGAGAGCCGGTACCCGCAGTCGCCGTAGCGGCCGAGGACTCGACCCCGACCTCGCCGACGCCGCCCCCGGCTCGGTTCCTACGGTCGGAACCGGCCGGTGACAGAGGCCATCACGCCGGAGAAGGTGACAAGGGGCCGGGACGAGAACTCCGGCCCCAGCAGCGAACACCTGCCCAGGAGCGGGCTGCGGGCGGGGAAGGCCGAGCCGGAAAAAAGGGCAAGCCTCACCGGGAGTGACGCGAGGCGTGGGCGTCAGCGCAGGCGTCCGCCGAGTCCGCCGTCGGGTGCGATCCCGGTGATACGGGCGAGGTCGTCGGCGGTCAGCGTGAGGTCGGCCGCGGCGAGGTTCTGTGCGAGGTGAACCCGTGATGTCGGCGACGGGGCTGGTGCGGCTGTCGCCGGCATCACGGTGAGGTCGCCGGGGCGGTGTCAGTGGACCGGTTCGAGGTGGTCGGGGTCCGGGTGGGCGGCGCTCAGGTGGGTGGTGAGGAAGCGGGCGGCGCGGTCGAGTGCGGCGTCCGCCTCGTCGAGGCGGCCGTAGTGGTGCTGGAAGACGTGGGGGAGGCCGGGGCCGACCTCGAGTGTGACCTCGACGCCGTCGGCGCCCGCGCGGCCGGCCAGGCGGACCGCGTCGTCGAGAAGTACCTCGTTCGCCCCCACCTGCACGAGGAGCGGGGGCAGTCCGGTGAGGTCGGCGAACAGCGGGCTGGCCAGGGGCTGCGCCCGGTCGCCCGAGCCGACGTAGAGATCGGCGCAGGCGCGCACGGCGGCCGCTGTGAAAATGGGATCGGCGCCCTCCTTGGAACGGATGCTGTCCCCGGCGAGGGTGAGGTCGACCCAGGGGGAGAAGAAGACCACCGCGGCCGGCAGCGGCAGCCCGGCCTCCCGGGCGGCCAGCAGCGTGGCGAGGCTCAAACCGCCTCCGGCGGAGTCACCGGCCATGACGAGGTCCCGTGGGTCGGTGCCCGACGCCAGCAGCTCGCGATAGGCCGCGAGTCCGTCGTCGAGAGCCGCGGGGAACGGGTGCTCGGGCGCCAGCCGGTAGTCCACCGACGTCGCGCGCAGCCCGGCGCGGCGGGCCAGTTCACCGACCAGCCCCGCGTGGGTGTCCGGTGAGCCGACGACGTAGCCGCCGCCGTGGAGGTAGAGCAGCCGGCCGCGGCCGGAGGCTCCGGCCGGCTCCAGCTCCAGGGCCGGACGCCCGCCCAGGACGGTCCTGCGGGTGGCCACGTCCTTTGGCGCGGGGCGGGTGAGGGCCGCGGCGAAACCGCTGCGCTGCTCCTCGGGAGTGGGGGGCTTCTCGCTGCGAGGGGCGGAACGGAGCAGGGCGTCCAGGGCCTCGCGCTGCTGTCGGGACATGTGGGGCCTCCATGGGTCGGGGTGCGAGGATGGATTCCTGGGAATCCACCTGCCCGCCTCAACCGGATTCCAAGGAATATGATTCCCAGGAATCTACTGGAAGGCCAATGTGAGCCACATCACCCCGATCTTCATCGATCTGGTCCGCGTCGAGACCCGGCTCTACAACGCGGTGAGCGCCCGGCTGCGCGCCGAACAAGGGCTGGGGCTGGGGCAGTTCGAGTTTCTGGAGATCATCGACCGCGTGCCCGGGTGCCGCGTGCTCGACATCGTCGGCGAACTGGCGATCACCGTGGGAGCCGTCAGCAAGGCGGTCGACCGGCTGGTGGCCGCGGGCTGGTGCCTGCGGGTCGCGCACCCCCAGGACCGTCGCTCGTCCGTCCTTCGTCTCACATCCGCGGGCGAGGAGCGGTTGTCCGCGTCCCGCCCCATCGTCGAGAGCGAACTCGGCGCGCTGACCGGTTCGGTTCCGCCCGACGAACTGGCCCGTATCGGCTCGACCCTGGCCGGCCTTCGCGCAACCCTCGAGGCGGGCCCCCACGGCCGGCCGGAATGACGGGACATCGTCACGGCCACGGTCCTGACGCACGCTCACAGGAGACCGGCGAACACGCTGAGGGGCAACCCCGGTCCGTGAGCACAGGGGCCGCGTTCCCCACGTAGACGGATTCGATGTCCGGGGCGGCCAGGGGTGACCGGGCAACAGAAACACTCCGCGGGGGGGCTATGTGGCTCGGACGAGGGCACTCGGCACTCTGCGGCACCGCCGGGTGCCGTCCCCCGAACGGAGAGAGAAACCCGTGTACATAAGCCTGGGTACCGTCGTCCTCGTCATCATCGTCGTCGCGGTCGTCATGCTGCTGCGCCGTCGCTGACCACGCCCGCACCTTCGGCGACGATCCACGGCCCGCCCCGTTCCAGTCCTCCGGGCGGGCACGGTCGTGTCCGGAGGGTGGGCGCGCGCCGCGAGAGCCGTGCCGCACCACAGCTCTGGGCAGGGGCACGAGGGGCCGTCCAGTCTCCGCGTCAGGTCACTTGGCACCCGGACGTCCGGGCAGGGTGCGGGCGTCCGCCGCGGGGAAGGCAGAGAACGACACATGATGGCGAAGGAAGCCGCCCCTCCGGCGAGAGAACTGCCCAGGCGGTCTTCGATCCCGCACGGCTGGCAGCCGTGGCGGCCTCGGGACTGCTGGACACCGGCTCTGGCCGCGACCAGTTCGGCGAGACCGTCTTCCACTTGCGTCCCGGTGACGCCGTACTCCTCTACACGGACGGCATCACCGAGGCGCGCGACGGCGGTCGGGGTCCCCTGTTCGGTGAGGACAGTCTCCGGCGCGCCCTGGCGGCCACCTCCGGCGCCGATGCGGCCAGGACGCTCGACCGGCTCTGGCAGGAGGCGTCCGAACACTCCCGGGGCCACGCCATCGACGACACCGTCCTCATGCTTCTTCGCGTCGTTCCGGAGGCCTGAGCCGCCGCCCCGGCCGGGAGCGCCCGGAGGGGGCGGGGCGCAGGCCGGCAGATGCTCACGGTCGGGGCGACCGTCCGGGGTCCGCGGAATCCGTCCCGGGATTGCGTGGCATGCCTGCCTCGAACGTGGGTACACGCACTCACGCCGGGCGCCGAGAGCACCGGTACAGGGGCTACGACACAGGGGAGGGACCTGAGATGACGGTGACCGAGGTGACCCAGGTGACCGAGGCGCGCACGACGGCGCTGCCGGAGATAGCGGACCCGTCTCAGGTGGCTCCCAAGGACGCCCGTCAGATGTCCAGGCTGTTCTTCGACCAGCTCGCCGTCCTCGAAGAGGGCACGGCGGAGTACCAGTACGCCCGCAACACGCTGATCGAGATGAACATCTCCCTGGTCCGCTTCGCCGCGGCCCGCTTCCGCAGCCGCGGCGCGGACGAGATGGAGGACATCGTCCAGGTCGGCACGATCGGACTGATCAAGGCGATCGACCGGTTCGAGCTCACCCGCGAGGTCGAGTTCACCTCCTTCGCGGTGCCCTACATCGTCGGCGAGATCAAGCGGTTCTTCCGCGACACATCCTGGGCCGTGCACGTGCCCCGCCGTCTGCAGGAGGCCCGCGTCCAGCTCGCCAAGGCCACCGAGGAACTGCGGAGCCGGCTCGGCCGCACCCCCACGGTCAAGGAACTCTCCGAGCTGATGTGCCTGACCGAGGAGGAGGTCAACGAGGCACGCCTCGCCTCCAACGGCTACAACTCGAGCTCCCTCGACGCGGCCATCAGCACGAACAACGACGGCGAGAGCGCGCTGGCCGACTTCATCGGCACGGAGGACAACGCCCTCGAACTCGTCGAGGACTTCCACGCGCTGGCCCCGCTGATCACACAGTTGGACGAGCGGGAACGCCGCATCATCCACATGCGGTTCGTCGACGAGCTCACCCAGGCCCAGATCGGCGAACACCTCGGCGTCTCGCAGATGCACGTCTCGCGTCTGCTCTCCCGCACCCTCGCCAAGCTGCGCCAGGGGATGGCGGCCACCGGCTGATCCCGTCCGCCGCCCCGGCCTCCGCGAGCGGCTGGAACGGGGCGGGTACGGAGCGGAGTCCCGCGACGGCTGCGACAGCGGTGACGGCGGCAGGCTGTGACCGGACGCGTTGAGCCCCCTCCCGGCCGGGAGGGGGCTCAACGCGTCGGAGCCGGCCGCCCGATGAGGGCGTACGCGCGGAACGCGGCGGGTCAGGCCGGGGTGTCGGCGTTCTGCGTGGAGGCCGTGTACGCCTCGGGGCCCTGCTCCGCCGCCGCCGGGTCCATCCACATGACCTGCCACCCGTGGCCGTCGAGGTCGTAGAAGCTGCGTGAGTACATGAAGCCGTAGTCCTCGGCGTCATCCGCCTTGGTGCCGCCCGTGGCGAGCGCGGCGGCGCCGACCGTGTCGACCTCTTCGCGTGACGACACGCTGAAGGAGTACAGCGCCAGCGTGTGCGTGGTGGGGTCGGCCATCGGCAGGTGCGCGTACTGCGCGAACTTCTCGCTGGTGAGCAGCATGACGAAGGCGTGCTCGCCGACCAGCATGCAGGCGGCGGTCTCGTCGGTGAAGTTCGGGTTGAAGCCGAACCCGAGCCCGGCGAAGAACGCCTTGCTGCGCTCGAGGTCCGCCACGGGGATGTTGACGAACAGCATGCGGCCGGGGTGTGCGGGGGTCGTCATGGTGGCTCTCCAGTCGGTGGCTCGATGGCGTACGTCCTGGTAGACCGGCCGAGTCGCCGGAACTCATCGGTGGCACCCGGCCGGGTCCGGGTCTGGGTAAGGGCGGGGCTCAGGGACATGCGACGGGATTCCGTCACGCAGGTGGTTGGACGGCCTCTGACCTGGGGTGGTTCGGCGGCCTAATGGCTGAACCCGTCATGTCGCGTGATGGTGCGATTGTCCGACCGTAGATTTTCCGACTGGTCACCCCCAGGGCTTTACCGGACAGGGAGTTCCAGATGAGGAAAACCGGTCGGATCATCGCAACGCTGGTCGCAGCCATGGCCCTGACGGGCGTGGGGGCCGCACAGGCCCAGGCGGCGGACGGTCCCCTCGGCCCCGTGCTGGGGCTCGTGTCGCCGTTGGTGTGCGGTGTCGAGGGCACCGTCAACGGTGTCATCGGCCAATCCGGCGGCTGTGGGACGACGACCACGGGCAGTGGAATCAGCGGGTACGAGGTCGTGACCAGCGCCTTCTCCATCGAGGGACAGGGCACCGCCAAGGTGACCCTCGCCTGCCCCGCGGGCAAGAAGGTCCTCGGCGGAGGAGCCGACGCGGACAGCGGCGACTCCGCCGGATTCGACCTGGTCGAGTCCGGACCCAACCTGGACGCCACCGCCTGGAAGGCCTCGGTCGTCGGTTCCGCCGGAATGCCCCGCACCGACGGCCACTTCTACGCCGTCTGCGCCGACGTGGACGACTGAACCGGCGCCGGGTCCCTCGGCGACGACGGCACGAGGACACCGACGGATCGTGCGGGGCCCGCGCGTTCCGGGGCTTTCGGGCAGCTCTGGAGCTCTACGGGCTTCACGGGCTGCATCGGCGCCAGGTTCCTGCCGGGATCCGTCAGCGTTTGAAGGAGCCCTTGGCCCGTTCCTTCGCTCCGCGCAGCCTGCCCCGTGTCTCGAGAGCGGCGCCTTTCGCCGCGAGCGTTTCCTTGTGCATCGCGTGGGCCGCCTTCCGCACGGTCTTTCCGACGACCTGCTCGGCCTTCGCCTTGGCTCGTTCTCCGGCACTCATGGCAGTACCTCCGCGGCATCCGACCGTCGGGTTCCCTGGTGGCAGGGGGGAAACACTGATCCGGCGGTACGCGTCCGCCGGCACGGAAGGCGGGTACCGACGTGGTGGAAGCTGCTCCGCAGAGCTCCGAGGAGACCGAGGACTCCGCTGCCCTCGGGGGCTACCGGCCCGAGCTGAAACGGACGCTCGGATCCTTCCAGGTGTTCGCGATCTCGTTCGCGTTCATCTCCGTGGCGGTCGGCATCTTCTCCACCTACGACGACGTACTCCAGCACGCGGGCCCGGTGGGGATCTGGCTGTGGGCACTCGCGACGGTGGGACAGGTGCTGGTGGCGTTGGTGGTGGCGCAGCTCGCGGGGCGCATCGCGCTCAGCGGCTCGTCGTACCAGTGGGCCTCGCGGCTGGCCAGTCCCAGGGTCGGATGGGGATTCGGCTGGCTGACCTTCTGCTACCTGGCCATCGCGGTGACGGCGATCGCCAACGCCCTCGCGAGCCAGGCGCTCATGCCGCTCGTCGGCATGGAGCCGGACGAGGGCACCGCTCGCGCGATCACCCTTGTCGTCCTGGTGATCCAGACCGCGCTCGTCGTGGCCTCGACGCGCATCGTCAGCCTGATCAACTCGACCGCCGTCGGGCTCGAGCTGACGTTGGTCGTGGTCCTGGCGCTCACGCTCGCCATCGTGGTGGCGGTCACCGGCCGCGGCTCCCTCGGCAACCTCACCTCACGCGGTGTCACCGAGCACGCGCCCCACTACTTCGACGTCGGCGGCGGGCTGATGATCGCGATGATCATGGGCCTCGCCACGCTCGTGGGCTTCGACTCCGCCGCGAACCTCGCCGAGGAGGCGAAGGACCCCTTCCGCAGCATCCCGCGCGCGATCGTGGGATCCGTCGTGGCCGCGGGTGTGCTCGGGATGGCGTTCCTGGTCTGCCTCACGGTGGCGATCGAGGACATCCCGGGGGTCACCGCGAGCGAGTCACAGGTCGCGGCGATCATGCGTGAGCGGCTGGGGCCGGAGACGGAGAAGCTGCTTCTGGCGGCGATCGCTGTCGCGTTCTTCGGCGCCGGGACGGTGGTGATGGCCTCGTGCTCGCGGATCGTCTTCGCGATGGCGCGCGACGGACGGTTCCCCGCCCATCAGATGATGCGCCGGGTCGATCCCCGCACCCGTACGCCCATCCCCGCGACGGTCCTGATCCTCGTCGTGGGGGTCGCCCTGATGGTGTCGTTGCCGGGTGACGCGCTGCTGCAGCTCATCACGGCGAGCACGATCATCCCCGCGCTCGTCTACGGCGCGACGATCGTCCTGTATCTCGCGGTGCGCCGCCGGCTGGACCGCAACAAGGGTGCCTTCGACCTGGGGCGGTTCGAGCTGCCGGTCGCGATCTGCGCCCTGGTCTGGACGGTGGCGTCCCTGGTCATGCTGGTGTCGCCGTCCGAGGCACTGGTTCCTTCGCTGATCGTCGTGGGACTGATCGTCGTGGGCGGACTGTTCTTCGCCGGCCTGCTGCTGTTCAACCGTCAGGCGCTGGACACCGAGCCAGGGGTGACGGTGTCTTCGGACGGGGACACGGACGCGGTGTAGCGGGTGGCACCGCCCGCGCCGACTCGGATCTCCGAAGGCATGGACGAAGCCGCCCGCCCCGGGACCTCCGGGTGGGCGGCTTCGCCGTGCGGCCGGGCTTCTCAGGACCCTCGGGGCCCCTCGGACACCCGCTGCGGGCCGGTCACACGCCGCCGTTGAGCGCGTCGGGCACCGGCTGCCGGGAGACCAGGATCCAGGGCTTGGGGCGGCCCGTGCGGTCGGCGCAGTTCAGGGTCGCGGGGTGGGTGGTGGTGAACGCGACACAGGCCGCTTCCCAGATCTGGCCGGTGGTGGTGATGACGTCGAACTTGACGCGCCGCACCGTGGCGGACCGGTTGTGCGCGTTGACGGTGACGTCACAGGGCAGTCCCGCCGCACCGCCCGCGGGGTAGTCGGGACGGGCGGTGAGGTCGGTCCACAGGAAGGTCTGCTTCTCGCCGGTCCGCTGGTCGCGGATGCCCGCGTACGTCCGTCCGCCGGTCAGCGCGAGACGGATCTCGAAGTCCGCCGATTCCTGCGCGGCGTCGACCCCGACGCAGGGGCCGGTCGGACCCGTCGGGCCGCTCTCGCCCCGGGGGCCGGTGGCACCGGTGGCTCCGGCCGGGCCGGGCAGGCCCTGGGGTCCGGCGGGCCCGGTCGCGCCTCTCGGGCCCCGGGGACCTCTGCACCACCTTCCGTCGTCGGGGCGTCCGCTCACCGGGGTCCGGTCTTCCAGGTGGCGCGGTCTGCATCCGCCGTCCGGGCCGGCCGTCGTACGGCCCGACCCGGTCAGGTCCGCCGGTGTCGCGGGGCCGACCACTCCCGACGCCATCACCAGCGCCAGCGAGGCGACGACGCCCACCCTCTTGAACCGGCCGCGGGCCGGCGGGCCCGGCAGGCGGGCGGTCCGGGACTCAGGACTCATACGGGGGCGCTCCTTGCCGATCGGTGGAATCTTCCTGAAGCCGATCGCGAGCTTGACCGTGGACGCCGGTGGGACCGGCGCATTCCATGGAAACGCGCCCTACATATCATCAAATCAGCCCAATTGGGGGCTGGATGGTGGATCTTGTCCAACTGTCGGCCGGTCGCTCGACGTTGGACCTGTCGTGCCCGGCCGGGTGCCGTGCGGCGGCCCGGTTGCCCGGAGGGCGGGATCCGGTGAGGGGTGTCCGGGGGAGCGGTGGCGTCCCGCCGGGCACCCCTCACCCACGTCGGCTCGCCGAAGGGTCCGGGATCAGGTCCGGGGCCTGCGCGGAACCGGCGGTGGGCAACCGATGATCATGCGCCGCCGTTGACCGCGCCGGTGGCCGGCTGGAGGGTCACCGGTGTCCACGGGATGAGGGCGTTGTTGGCGTCGGTGCAGACCAGGGTGGCCGGGTGGGTGCTGGTGCGGGCCACGCAGGTGGTCTCCAGGACCTGGCCCGCGGTGGTCACGATGGAGAACTTGACGGGGGAGCTGGCGTTCTGGCCGTGCCCGTTGACGGAGATGCCGCAGGGGCGACTGACGGGTGTGGTCGCTGGATAGCCGGGGTGGTTGCTGAGTTCGGTCCACAGGAAGTTCTGCGTCTCGTTGCTCCGCTGGTCGCGGATGCCCGCGTACGCCTTGCCGTCGGCGGTCAGCACGGCACGGAGCTCGAAGTCGTTCGACTCCTGGGCGGAATCGACGGTCGTGCAGGGGCCGATCGCGCCGGTGGCGCCGCTGAGGCCGTTGATGCCCGCCGAGCCCGCGGCTCCGGTCGGGCCCGTGGGACCGGTGGCGCCGGTCGCACCGCTCGTTCCGGCGGCGCCCTGGGTACCGGTGGGCCCGGTCGCTCCGGTGGCCCCGGTCGTGCCCTGAGCCCCGGTCGCGCCGGTCGCCCCCGTCACCCCGGCCACACCCGCCGCTCCCGCGCCACCCGTGGCTCCGGTGACACCCGGGATGCCGGCGGTTCCTGCTGCCCCCGTGGCACCTGCGGCCCCGGTGGCACCTGTGGCGCCGGTGGTTCCGGGGATGCCTTGGGTTCCTGTGGCGCCTGTGGCGCCGGTCGTCCCCGGGATGCCTTGAGTGCCCACCGGACCCGTGGCCCCGGTGGCTCCCGCCGCGCCCGTGGCCCCGGTGGCTCCAGGAAGGCCTTGGGTTCCCGCAGCCCCGGTGGCTCCGGGCGTGCCCTGCGTGCCGGTCGCACCCGTCGCACCCATCGCACCCGTCGCTCCGGTCGCTCCCGTGGCTCCGACGGTTCCAGGGACACCCTGGGTGCCCATCGGGCCCGTGGCCCCGGTCGCTCCCGTCACACCTTGGGTGCCGGTGGCTCCGGTGGCCCCGGGGTCGCCTTGAGCCCCCGCGGCGCCGGTGGCCCCGGTGGCTCCGGTGTCGCCCTTCGCTCCTGCGGCGCCCGTGGCTCCGACGTCGCCCTGGGTTCCGGTCGCGCCTGTCGCTCCCGTAGCGCCAGTCGCCCCAGGGGCACCTTGGTCCCCTGCGGCCCCGGCCTAATCGGGAGGATCTTCCCGGTGCGGCAATTGCTGCCCGCCGAGACGAAGTTGGATCCGCCTGCGGCCAATCGGGCGCTGTTCCGGTGAAGGGTCACGCACGGCACGTCCCCGGACGCCCGGCGTGTGCCACATTGGCCGCCGTGAAGCCGCCGACCATCTGCCTCTGCATGATCGTCAAGAACGAGTCGCGGGTCATCGAACGCTGCCTCGGCTCGGTGCGCGACCTGATCGACACCTGGGTGATCTCCGACACCGGCTCGACGGACGGCACCCAGGACCTGGTCCGCGCGGCACTCGCCGGCATCCCGGGCGAGCTCCACGAGGACCCCTGGGTCGACTTCGGCCACAACCGCACCCGGAACATCCGCCACGCCCGCGGCCGGGCCGACTTCCTCCTCACCGTCGACGCCGACCACGTCCTGCGCCAGGACGCCCCGCTGCCCCCGCTGACGGCGACCTCGTACATGCTGCGCTACGACACCCCGGGCACCCAGCACCGCTTCAAGCACCTGATGCGGGGGGACAGGGACTGGCGCTACGAGGGCGTCACCCACGAGTACCCCTGCACCGACGAGCCCGACGTCCAGGAGAACCTGGACGCGCTGGTGATCGAGGACCACGCCGACGGCGGCTGCCGCTCCGACAAGTTCGAACGCGACGCCCGCCTGCTGCGCGGCGAGCTGGAGCGCGACCCCGCCAACACCCGCACGGTGTTCTACCTCGCCAACACCGAACGCGACCTCGGGAACGCCGAGGAGGCGATCGCGCTGTACGAGCGGCGGGCGGCGATGGGCGGCTGGCCGGAGGAGGTCTACTGCTCGCTCCTGGAGGCCGGTCTCCTCAAGGCCGAGCGCACCGGGGACTGGCCCGGTGCGATGGACGCGTTCTCCCGTGCCTGGGAAGCGCGTCCACAACGGCTCGAAGCCTGCTATGAACTGGCCTCCCGGCTGCGCGTCCAGGGCCGGCACCACACCGCGCACGCCCTGCTCGGCACCGTCCTCGACCGGCCCGAACCCGACGACCTGCTCTTCACCCGGAGCTGGGTCTACCGCTGGGGTCTGCTCTTCGAGTACTCGATCACCGCCTACTGGGTGGGCGACCACCTGGGCTCGGTCCGGGCCTGCGACCGGCTGCTGGCCCTGCCCGAGCTGCCCGAGGCGGTCCGGCGCCAGACCGGGATCAACCGCGAGTTCTCCGTCCAGCGCCTGGCCACCGTCCCCCCGCCGACCCCGGCTCCGGGCCCTGCGGCGGTGTCCGGGGAGGGCGAGAGGTAGTCACCGGCGGGCGCGGGGCGCGCCACGGAGACGGGGACAGGTCGCATCCATTGCGGCGGCCGGTGCGTCTACGCAGGTATGGATCTGGAAAAGCCGCCCGCCGCGGGGGCCGGTACACCCGCCGAACGGTCCGGCACGCCCGCCGCCGGGCCCGGTATGCACGCCGCCCGGCCCGGTACGCAGGCCGAGGGATGTCTCGCGGTCGCGATCCGCCTCCCGGTGCGGATCGTCGTGCTCGTCCTCGTCGTGCCGGTACGGATGGTGTGGGACGCGCTCGTCGTCGGTGGAAGGTTTCTTCGGGACACGCTGCTGCGGCCGCTGGGGCGGGCACTCGGACTGGCCCTCGGATGGGTGGCACGCGCGCTGTTCGTGTGGCCCTGGGTGGCGCTGTGGCGGTACGTCCTCCGCCCGGTCGGCGAAGCGCTGGCCCGGCTCGGGTACGTACTGCTCGTCGTTCCCGCGGTCTGGCTCTACCGCGCGGTCCTGACCCCGCTCGGGCACGCCCTCTCCTGGCTGGCCCGGGGGACCGGCGCCGTGTTCCTGTGGTGCGTCCGCGGTGTCGTGATCGTGCTCGACCTGGTCCTCGGCGGTGTCGAGGCCGCCTGCGGCTGGGTGTACGCGCGGCTGCTCACGCCGGTCGGGCGTGCCGTCGCCTGGGTGTTCAAGGGCCTCGGCATGGTCCTCGCGGCCGTCGCGTTCGGGGTCTACACCGTGATCGCGTGGCTGGTGCGGTATCTGCTCGTGGTCCCGGCCGTGTGGCTGTACACCTGGGTCCTGGCACCCGTCGGCAGGGCGATCGCCTTCCTCGCCGGGTGGTTCGCGCGGATCGTTCGGATGATCTTCGCGGGCATCGGCGTCGCGCTCTACTGGACCGCCCGCGTCCTGCTGGTGCTCCCCGCGCTCGCCGTGTGGCGCTGGATCCTCGTGCCCGTGGGGCGGGCCCTCGCCGTCGTGGCCCGGGAGATCGCCGACGCCCTCGGGCACGCGTGGCGGGTCGCCGGGTACGTGTCGCGTGCCGTCGGACGGTTCCTCGCGCGTCTTTTCCGGTGGACTTTCGTCGAGCCGGCCCGCTGGGCCTACCGGACCGTGCTGACACCGGTCGGGCACGCCGTACGTGATCTGGTGCTGAAGCCCGCGGCCGAGGCGGCGCGCGGGATCCGCCGGACGGTGCGGCAGGCGCTGGAGTCCGCCCGGGACGGCGCCCGGCAGGCCCGCGCCGACTTCCGGCGGATGCTCTTCGGGACGCCCCCGGAGCCGGAGCCCCTCGCCCGGCGGGAACCGGCGGGCGGTGAGACACGTACTCTTGGTAGCAGTACGACCGCACTCATGAAGGACTGAGCGACACTGGGCAAGCGACAGCCCGAAGGCCCGCCGCCCGCACCCGCGGTGCAGCGCATCCGACTGCGTTACACCAAGCGCGGCCGCCTCCGGTTCACCAGCCACCGTGACTTCCAGCGCGCCTTCGAGCGTGCCCTGCGCCGCGCCGCCGTACCCATGGCGTACTCGGCCGGGTTCACGCCCCATCCGAAGGTGTCGTACGCCAATGCCGCACCCACCGGCACGGGCAGCGAGGCGGAGTATCTGGAGATCGCGCTGACCGACCGGCGCGATCCCGAGAAGCTGCGCGAGCTCCTCGACGAGTCGATGCCCCAGGGCCTCGACATCACCGAGGCGGTCGAGGCCCGCGTCTCGGGTCTCGCCGAGCGGCTCACCGCCTCCGTGTGGGAGATGCGCCTCGACGGCGTGGACCCGGCGGACGCGGAGCGCGCGGTGGAGGCCTTCAACGCGGCCGGGACCGTGGAGGTCAGCCGCAAGACCAAGAACGGCATGCGGACGTTCGACGCCCGCAGCGCCGTGGCGAGCCTCGGGACGACCTCCGAGACGCACAGTCCACAGGCTGATAGGCCGACCGACCAGCCCTGTGCGATACTGCGGCTGGTTGTTCGGCACGTGACGCCTGCCGTTCGACCCGACGACGTCCTGTCCGGTCTTCGCGCCGTGGCCGACCTGGCGCCGCCGGTCGCCGCTGCGGTGACCAGGCTGGCGCAGGGGCTGTTCGATGAAGAGACCGGCACGGTGACCGACCCGCTCGCGCCCGACCGCGAGGCAGTCGCAGCCGCCCCAGCCGATCGCACAGGGGCCGCCGAAGCTGCCGCCGCGAAGGCGTCGGCGTAAGGAAGGTCCCGCGTAAGGACCGTTGTCGTAGCGCAGCCCTCGTATCCGGGAGCCACCTGGGTCGGGCGGCGCACCGACCTTAAAGACTTTCGCCAGGCCGTACGCACACATGGCGTACGGAACCGGCGAGACAGGACACAGAGAGCTCCCGTGCGGCGCCCGCGCCCCGGACGGCGGCACCGCGCAACGCGCGAGCCGCGGACGTCACCGGCATCGCCGGACCAGGCGCGGCGCCCGGGAGCCTGACGGGAGATCCACCCGCATGCTCGAGCCGACCGAACCCACCGAGGGTTCCGACAACAACAACACCCCCAGCGACACCCTGCCGCCGCGGCGCCGCCGCCGTGCGGCGTCGCGCCCCGCGGGTCCGCCGACCGCCGCCTCCGAGGCCGCGGCCGAGACCACCGCGCCGGCCATACCGGCCGTGGCGTCCGCCGACCTCGCGGCCGAGGAGACGGAAGAGACCGAGGAGGCCGTCGAGACGGCCGCGGTCGAGGAGACGGAAGAGGCACCCGCCGAGGCCGTCGCCGCCGAGACCGACGACGCCGCCCCGCGTCGTACGCGCCGCCGCGCCACCCGCCGCGCCTCCGCTCCCGCCGGTGCGCCCGCCGCGGCGGAGGCCGCCCCCGCCGAGACCGTCCGGGCCGACGAGACCGTCGAGCCCGCCGCCGTCGCCGAGCCCGAGAGCCGGCCCGTCGAGGAGACCCCGGCCGCGACCGAGGAGAGCGCGCCCGCAGGCCGTACGCGCCGCCGCGCCACCCGTCGTGCCTCCGCTCCCGCCGGTGCGCCCGCCGCGGCCGAGACCGTCGAGACCGTCACGACCGCCGCCGAGCCGGTGGCGGCCCCCGCCGAGGCCGAGGCGCCCGCCGCCGAGCCCGTCGCCGAGGAGGCCGCCCCGCGCCGCACGACCCGCCGTCGCGCCACCCGCCGGGCCTCCGCTCCCGCCGGCGCGCCCGAGGGCGACACCGCCGACGAGCGTGTGGAGGCGCCCGTGAGCAGCGAGAGCAAGCCCGAGGAGGCGGTCGAGGCCGCTCGCACCGAGGCCCCGCGGACCGAGGCCCCGCAGACCGAGGCCCCGCAGACCGAGGCCCCGCAGACCGAGGCCGCGCAGCCGGAGGAGGGCGGCCCGCGCCGCAGCCGCCGCCGCGCCACCCGCAAGGCCGCCGTCGGTTTCTCCGCGCCCGCGCAGAAGGACACCGAGGAGTCCTCGCGGCGCCCCGGCCGTCCCGCCGTCGCCGTGTTCCAGGCGCCGGTGTTCACCGAGCCGATGTTCCAGACGCCCGAGCGGGCCGCCGCCGCGGCTGCCGCCGAGGCGGCCGAGGCCGCTGAGGCCCCCGAGGCGGCCGAGCCCGTCCAGGAGCCGGCCGCCGGCCGCAGGCGCCGCCGTCGCCGGGGCTTCGAGGACGAGCCGCAGGCCGTGACCGAGGAGCCGCAGGAGAGCGTCGAGGACACCGAGTCCGCCGAGTCCGCCGAGGACGCGGAAGCCGCCGAGGACGTGGAGGACGCGGCCGAGGGCGACGAGGGCGAGGAGGAGTCCGCGGGCTCCCGTCGCCGCCGCCGTCGCGGTGGCCGTCGCCGCCGTCGCGGAGAGTCCGCCGAGTCGGACGCGGACGGCGAGGCCGGCGAGGACGACTTCGCCGCCGAGCAGGCCGCGCAGGACGCCGAGGACGCCGCCGAGCAGGCCGAGGAGGACGCCGAGGAGGCGGACGAGCGCGAGGAGTCGGGCGGCTCCAGCAGCTCCCGTCGCCGTCGCCGTCGTCGTCGCCGCGCCGGTGACTCCGGTGGCGAGGCCGAGCAGCCCGGCGAGAACGACCCCGAGCGCACCGTCGTCAAGGTCCGCGAGCCGCGCGGACGGCGCGAGGAGCAGCCCTCGGACGAGGTGCAGTCCATCAAGGGCTCCACGCGCCTGGAGGCGAAGAAGCAGCGCCGCCGCGAGGGCCGCGAGCAGGGCCGCCGCCGCGTTCCGATCATCACCGAGGCCGAGTTCCTGGCCCGCCGTGAGGCCGTCGAGCGGGTGATGGTCGTCCGCCAGAGCGGCGAGCGCACCCAGATCGGCGTCCTCGAGGACAACGTGCTCGTCGAGCACTACGTCAACAAGGAGCAGGCGACCTCGTACGTCGGCAACGTCTACCTGGGCAAGGTCCAGAACGTGCTGCCGTCGATGGAGGCGGCCTTCATCGACATCGGCAAGGGCCGCAACGCGGTCCTCTACGCCGGTGAGGTCAACTTCGAGGCGCTCGGCATGGCCAACGGGCCGCGCCGCATCGAGTCCGCCCTCAAGTCCGGCCAGTCGGTCCTCGTGCAGGTCACCAAGGACCCGATCGGCCACAAGGGCGCCCGTCTGACCAGCCAGGTCTCCCTCCCGGGCCGGTACCTGGTGTACGTGCCCGAGGGCTCGATGACCGGCATCAGCCGCAAGCTGCCCGACACCGAGCGCGCGCGTCTGAAGACCATCCTCAAGAAGATCGTCCCCGAGGACGCGGGCGTCATCGTGCGCACCGCCGCCGAGGGCGCGAGCGAGGACGAGCTGCGCCGTGACGTCGAGCGTCTGCAGGCGCAGTGGGAGGACATCCAGAAGAAGGCGAAGAGCGGCAACGCCCCGACCCTGCTGTACGGCGAGCCGGACATGACCGTCCGTGTCGTCCGCGACATCTTCAACGAGGACTTCTCCAAGGTCATCGTCAGCGGCGACGAGGCGTGGGAGACCATCCACGGCTACGTCTCGCACGTGGCGCCCGACCTGACCGACCGGTTGTCGAAGTGGACCTCCGAGGTCGACGTCTTCGCCACGTACCGGATCGACGAGCAGCTGATGAAGGCGCTGGACCGCAAGGTCTGGCTGCCCAGCGGCGGCTCGCTGGTGATCGACAAGACCGAGGCCATGATCGTGGTCGACGTCAACACCGGAAAGTTCACCGGTCAGGGCGGCAACCTCGAGGAGACCGTCACCAGGAACAACCTGGAGGCGGCCGAGGAGATCGTGCGCCAGCTCCGGCTGCGCGACCTCGGCGGCATCGTCGTCATCGACTTCATCGACATGGTCCTGGAGTCCAACCGCGACCTGGTGCTGCGGCGCCTGCTGGAGTGCCTGGGCCGCGACCGTACGAAGCACCAGGTGGCCGAGGTGACCTCGCTGGGCCTCGTGCAGATGACCCGCAAGCGGGTCGGCCAGGGTCTGCTGGAGTCCTTCTCCGAGACCTGTGTCCACTGCAACGGCCGCGGTGTCATCGTGCACATGGAGCAGCCGACGTCCATCGGTGGCGGCGGCAAGCGCAAGAAGCGCGGCCGTGGCGGGGCCGAGCAGGTCCAGGACCACGACCACGAGCACGACCTCACGCACGAGGCGGCCGAGGAGCCGGAGGCCGAGACCGAGGCCGAGGTGGCCGCCGAGGTCGCCGCGCCGGTCGCCCTGGCCGAGACCGAGTTCCAGCCGGACGAGGAGCTGTACGGCAGCGCCGCCGAGGCGGAGGCCGCGGCCACCCGTGGCCGTTCGCGGCGCCGCGCCTCCCGGCGCGCGTCCGCTCCGGCCGGTGCGCCGAGGTCCGAGGAGCGCGCTCCCCGGACGCGGCGCGAGGAGCGGGCCGAGCGGGCCGCCGCCCGGTCCCGTGAGGCCGCCGAGGCCGAGCCGTTCGCGGCCGAGGACCCGGTCGTCGAGGCGCCCGCCGCCGAGCAGCCGGTGGCCGAACAGCCGGTCGCCGAGGCTCCGGCCGAGACCGTCGAGGCCCCGGTGGCCGCCGTGGCGGAGGCCGAGGCCGCTCCCCAGGGCCGTACGCGCCGTCGTGCGACCCGCAAGGTGTCGGCGCCCGCCGGTTCGCCCAAGTCGGCCGAGGAGGCCGTCGTGACGGTCACGGAGACCGTCGCGGCGCCCGTCGCCGAGACGCCCGCGCCAGCGGCTGACGAGGCGGAGACGGTGTCCGGGGCGGCGGCCGAGGCCCCCGCCGAGAGCGCCGCGCCGGCCCGTCCGCGCCGCCGTGCCGTGCGCAAGGCCACCGCGCCCACCGCGTCCGCGGAGGCGGCCGTCGTGGTCGTCCCGTCGGCCGCCGCGGAGCCGGTCGCCGAGTCCGGGACCGCCGAGCCGGAGGCCGCCGAGGCCGACGCCGAGGCACCGGCCGCCAAGAAGGCGGCCGCCCGCAAGACGGCCAAGAAGGTGACGGCGAAGAAGGCCGCCACCAAGAAGACCGTCGCCGCCAAGAAGACGGTCGCGAAGAAGACCACGGCCAAGAAGGCGACCGCGAAGAAGGCGGCCACCAAGTCCACGGCGAAGAAGACCGCGGCGGCGGAGCAGACGCTCTCGACCGTCACGGCGTCCACCGACGAGAGCTGAGGCTCCCGCGTCCGTCCCCGGCCCGCGCGTCCAGCGGGCCGGGGACGTCGCGTGACCGGTGGCACACCCGCGGGGCCCGGCCTGGTTTGACCCTTTCGGCCGTGGCCCCGTAACCTTGACCGTCGGCGTGTCTCCTGACGCGCCGCACCCCGTAAACCTCTTCCTCTCGGACACCCCGGTGACCGGGAGAGGCCCTCCGTGTTCGTTCCCGGTGGGCTGGACTGCGGGGTTCCGTTCCGAGCGAAAGAGAGATCCGCGTGTACGCCATCGTGCGCAGCGGTGGTCGCCAGCACAAGGTTGCTGTCGGCGACATCGTTGAGGTTGACAAGATTTCCACCGCCAAGGTTGGCGACACGGTCGAGCTCTCGACCCTGCTCGTTGTCGACGGCGAAGCCGTGACGAGCGACCCCTGGGTCCTTGCCGGCATCAAGGTCCAGGCCGAGGTCGTGGATCACCACAAGGGCGTCAAGATCGACATCCTTCGCTACAAGAACAAGACCGGCTACCGCCGTCGTCAGGGCCACCGCCAGCAGTACACGGCGATCAAGGTCACTGAGATCCCCGCGGCTGCGAAGTAAGGGTAGGGACTGAGACATGGCACACAAGAAGGGCGCATCGTCCACTCGGAACGGTCGCGACTCCAACGCTCAGCGGCTCGGTGTGAAGCGCTTCGGCGGTCAGACCGTCAACGCCGGTGAGATCCTGGTCCGCCAGCGTGGCACCCACTTCCACCCCGGCGTCAGCGTCGGCCGTGGCAAGGACGACACGCTGTTCGCGCTGGCCGCCGGTGCGGTCGAGTTCGGCACGCACCGTGGCCGCAAGGTCGTGAACATCGTTCCGGTCGCCTGATCCAGTCCCGTCGAGGCTGAGCCGGTTCCACGCGCACCGGATCGAAGGCCTCGGGGCCCAGGCTCCGTAGAACCGAAGTTCTTCGCGAGGCGGACCTCACTTCCCCCACGGGAAGCGGGTCCGCCTTTCGCGTGTTACGCAAGAGACATTCCGTACGTACTGAAGTATCCGAAGTGCGTACGCGCTGAAGTAACCGATGTAACCGAAGTGCTGGAGGCACCCCACATGACCACCTTCGTGGACCGCGTCGAGCTGCACGTCGCCGCGGGTAGCGGAGGCCACGGCTGTGCCTCCGTGCACCGGGAGAAGTTCAAGCCGCTCGGCGGCCCGGACGGCGGCAACGGCGGCCGTGGCGGTGACGTGATCCTGGTCGTCGACCAGTCCGTCACCACGCTGCTCGACTATCACCACTCGCCCCACCGCAAGGCCACCAACGGCAAGCCCGGCGAGGGCGGCAACCGCTCCGGCAAGGACGGCCAGGATCTCGTCCTGCCCGTGCCGGACGGCACGGTCGTGCTCGACAAGGCCGGCAACGTCCTCGCGGACCTCGTCGGCCAGGGCACCACGTACGTCGCCGCCGAGGGCGGCCGCGGCGGCCTCGGCAACGCGGCGCTGGCCTCGGCCCGCCGCAAGGCGCCCGGCTTCGCGCTGCTCGGCGTGCCCGGGACCCTCCAGGACATCGTCCTGGAGCTGAAGACCGTCGCCGACGTGGCCCTCGTCGGCTACCCGAGCGCCGGCAAGTCCTCGCTCATCTCGGTCCTGTCCGCCGCCAAGCCGAAGATCGCGGACTACCCCTTCACGACCCTCGTCCCGAACCTGGGCGTCGTCACCGCCGGCGAGACCGTCTACACCATCGCCGACGTGCCCGGCCTCATCCCCGGCGCGAGCCAGGGCAAGGGCCTCGGTCTGGAGTTCCTGCGCCACGTCGAGCGGTGCAGCGTGCTCGTCCACGTCCTGGACACCGCCACCCTCGAATCCGAGCGCGACCCGGTCTCCGACCTCGACATCATCGAGGAGGAGCTCAAGCAGTACGGCGGTCTGGACAACCGTCCGCGCATGGTCGTCCTCAACAAGATCGACGTTCCGGACGGCAAGGACCTCGCGGAGATGGTCCGCCCCGACCTGGAATCGCGCGGTTACCGCGTCTTCGAGGTGTCCGCGGTCGCCCACATGGGCCTCAAGGAGCTGTCCTTCGCGCTCGCCGAGCTGGTCGCGCAGTCCCGCGCCGCGAAGCCCAAGGAGGAGGCGACCCGGATCGTCATCCGTCCGAAGGCGGTCGACGACGCCGGCTTCACCGTGGCGCAGGAGGAGGACGGCCTCTTCCGCGTGCGCGGAGAGAAGCCCGAGCGCTGGGTGCGCCAGACCGACTTCAACAACGACGAGGCCGTCGGCTACCTCGCCGACCGGCTCGCACGTCTCGGAGTCGAGGAGAAGCTGATGAAGGCGGGCGCCCGCTCCGGCGACGGCGTCGCGATCGGCCCCGAGGAGAACGCGGTCGTCTTCGACTGGGAGCCGACCGTCATGGCCGGTGCGGAGATGCTGGGCCGCCGCGGTGAGGACCACCGCTTCGAGGCCCCGCGCCCCGCCGCCCAGCGCCGCCGGGACCGTCAGGCCGAGCGCGACGAGTCGGAGAAGGAGTACGACGACTTCGAGCCGTTCTAGGCCTCGCGGACGGCGTACGGCGTACGACGACTTCGAGCACGACGGCCTCGAGCCGTTCCGGAGTCTGTTCCCGGCCGAACGGATGCCGGACGACGGGCTCCGGGCCCCGCACCGGCGGGCCGCGTGCCCGACGTCGCGGCCCCCGGGGTGAACGCCGGGGAAACCCGGGGCATGGCCAGGACAACCAATCGACCGGGCCGTCAGTCGTAACGGGCGCGGAGAGGATCTTCCTCTCCGCGCCCGTCGTGCGTTCCGCGCCGGAAGCGGACGCTCCCCCCAGGTCAGGAACCCCATGTCCCGTCGCCGTTCCTTCCTCGCCCGCCGCAGGCCCTTCGTCATCGGCGCCGGTGCCGCCCTGGCCGCGGGCGCACTCGCCGTGCCCGCCGTCAACGCCGTGCCCGTGCCTCAGACCGCCTCCACGCCGAGCGCCGAGCGGCTGCACGACGACTTCAACGGCGACGGCTTCGCCGACCTCGCGATCGGGGCGCCGGGCACCACGGAGAGCGGTCTGAAGAACGCCGGGGCCGTCAGCGTCCTGTACGGCGCCGCCGGCGGACTGTCCACCGCGCGCAGGCAGGTCCTGACCTGGCCCGGCCACGGCAGCGGCGACACACCCGAGTACGGCTACGGCTCCGGGCTGCGGAGCGCCGACCTGGACGGCGACGGATACGCGGATCTGCTCTCGTCCGTGGCGGTGTCGATGATGGACGTGGGCAGCGGTTACGCCGTGGTCGTCAACTGGGGTGGCCCCAAGGGGCTCTCGGCGGCCGCCACGTCCCTCGCCTGGAGTCCGGGGGCCGAGTGGCAGGGGCAGTTCGCCGTCGGTGACGTGGACGGCGACAAGCACCCCGACCTGGTGACGGCGGGCGCCGACCAGTGGCTCTCCGAGGACCCGGACGCCCCGGTCGCGGAGGACGGGACGGTGCGGCACGGCCCGTTCACCCGCGGCGGCGGCAACGCGGGCAAGGACCACTTCACCGTCGATCCGGGCAAGTACCTGTTCAACCCCGTGATGGCGGCCGGTGACGTGACCGGGGACGGCGTGGACGACCTGGTGGTGAGCGCCGGGGACACCGGCGCGCGCACGACGTCGCTGCTCGTCGGCGGCAGGGACGGTTTCACCGGCAAGGGCCTGCTGCACGACGCCCAGGGGCGCGCGGTCGGGGGCGAGGACATCGTGATCGGCGACCTGGACAAGGACGGCTACGGCGACATCGTGGTCGGCCGCTCGGCACCGGGCGGCGCGGGCGACGCCGGAGCGGCGACCAAGGGCGGCGGCCTGAGCGTCGTCCACGGCGGCCCCGCGGGCGTCTCGGCCACCCGCAAGCCCGTGTGGATCAGCCAGGACACCCCGGGTGTGCCCGGCACCGACGAGAAGGGCGACGGCATGGGCTCCGGCCTTTCCGTCGGCGACACCGACGGCGACGGCTACCTCGACGTGGCGACCGGGCTGCCCGGCGAGGACCTCGGCACCACCGTCGACGCGGGCGGCGTGCTCGTCCTCAGGGGCGGCGCCTCGGGGCTGACCGGCACCGGCGCCAAGTCCTTCACCCAGAGCACCTCCGGCGTGCCCGGCACGGCCGAGAAGCTGGACCGCTTCGGCGCCGAGACGGCCCTGGTCGACGGCGACGGCGACAAGAGGGACGGCCTGATCGTCGGCGACCCGGCCGAGAACGCGGGCACCGGGGCCGTGTGGACCTTCTCCGCCCGCTCCGGCGGCATCACCGCGAGCGGTTCGGTCTCCTTCGGCGGGGCCACGCTCGGCCTCCCCGGATCGGCCGGCTTCGGCCAAGCCCTCGGCGACTGACCCGTCCTCAGGAGCGTCCGGAGGAACATCGAAACGCCCTGCCGCGGCGGGTCGTTCGTTGCTCGTGTGTTCGTCATGAATACGATGCGCTCTGTTCAAGAGGTGGGCCGCTGTGCCGTGTGGGCTTCCCGGTGTCCAAGAGGCAACCGACGCAAGGGAGTTCGCCGATGACCGGAGCAGTCTCACGCGATCGTCGCCACTTTCTCACCGCCTCGGCCGCCGTACTCGGCGCCGCCGCCTCCGCCCAGCTCTGGCTTCCCGGCACCGCCCGGGCGGCCGAAACCCCGCTGCCCGAGGGTGTGTTCAGCCTCGGGGTGGCCTCCGGCGACCCGCTGCCCGACGCGGTCGTGCTGTGGACCCGGCTCGCCCCCGACCCGCTGAACGGCGGCGGCATGCCCGACCGCGCGGTTCCGGTGGAGTGGGAGGTCTCCGAGGACGCCCGCTTCCGCAAGCCGGTGCGCCGCGGCACCGCGCAGGCGCGTCCCGAGTACGGCCACAGCGTCCACGTCGACGTCCGCGGGCTGCGCCCGGGGCGCGCGTACTGGTACCGCTTCCGCGCGGACGGTCAGCTCTCCCCGGCCGGCCGCACCCGTACCGCGCCGCACCCCGCCCGCGCGGGCGGCTCGCTGCGCGTCGCCCTCGCCTCCTGCCAGAACTGGCAGAACGGCTACTTCACCCCGTACGCCGACATGCTCGACCAGGACCCCGACGTCGTCCTGTTCGTCGGCGACTACATCTACGAGTCCTCGCCGGCGGCCACGGCCGTGCGCCGCCACGAGGGCACCGGGGAGCCGTACACCCTCGTCCAGTACCGCAACCGCTACGCCCAGTACCGCAGCGACCCGCACCTCGCGGCGATGCACGCGAACGCCCCCTGGGTGGTCACCTTCGACGACCACGAGGTCGACAACGACTTCGCCGGGGAGATCCCGCAGGACCCGGACAAGCAGACGCACGACGCGTTCGTGGCCCGGCTGACCGCCGCCTACCAGGCGTACTACGAGCACATGCCGGTCCGGGCCACCGCGATCCCGGACGGACCGCACATCCGGATGTACCGGCGGCTCGACTTCGGACGCCTCGCCCGGCTCAACGTCCTCGACACCCGGCAGTTCCGCAGCAACCAGGCGACGAGCCAGGAGGGCGCGAAGGACCCCGCGCTGACCATGCTCGGCGCGGCGCAGAAGGAGTGGCTGCTGCGCGGGATGCACCACTCGCCCACCCGCTGGAACCTCGTCGCCTCGCAGATCATGATGGCCGAGACCGACCTCAAGGTCGGCGAGGGCAAGCTCTGGTACTACGACGCCTGGGACGGCTACCAGGCCGAACGCAACGCTCTCATGGGGGAGTTCGCGGACATCCGCAACCCCGTCGTCCTCACCGGCGACCGGCATCTCACGATGGTCAGCGACCTCAAGGCGGACTTCGCCGACCCGGAATCCGCCGTCGTGGGCGCCGAGTTCGTGGGCACGTCCATCGCCAGCGGCGGCGACCAGGACCAGGCCGCCTTCCACAAGGAGTGGGACCCGCGGATGCCGGACAACCCGCACTGGAAGTTCGTCGACGCCCACCGCGGCTACCACCTCTTCGACATCCGGCGGGACGGCATCGACGCCCAGGTGCGCGTCGCGGAGACCGTGCTCGAGCCCGACGCGGCCTCCGCCACCCTGGCCCGCCTGCGGGTCGAAGCGGGGGATCCGGGCGTACGTCTCGTGTGACGAACGGGACGTACGGCCCGTAGGGCGAACCGGGCGCGAGGCCCGTACGACGAACGGGGCGCGGGGCCCGTACGAAGGAGAACCGGCCTGGGACTCACCGGAGTCCCAGGCCGTTCTCAGGCTGTGCTCAGCATCCGTCCTTACCGTCCTCTCACCATGGAGACCGACTGTTCGACACCTGATACGACAGCTCCCGTGACCCCCGGGCGGCTGCCCGCCGGAACCCGGCTGCTGCACATCGGCCCGCACAAGACCGGGACCACCTCGATCCAGGGCGCGCTGTTCGCCGCGAAGGAGACGATGGCCGTCCACGGCGTCGACTTCCCCGCGCACAGCAGACACCCGATGGAGGCCGCCCTCGCGGTCTGCGGACGGCCCGGCATGATGGGCGACGTCCGGCCGGTGGAGCGGCACTGGCGGCGGCTCGCCGACGCGGTGCACGCCACCGGCGAGCGGACCTCGCTGGTCAGCAGCGAGTTCTTCGCGGACGCCCCCGACGCGGCGACCGTCGCGCGGGTCGTCGACGGCCTGGGCCGCGACCGTGTGCACGTGCTGGTCACGCTGCGCCCGCTGGCGAAGATCATGCCCTCGCAGTGGCAGCAGTACGTCCAGAACGGGCTGCGCATGGGATACGAGGACTGGCTCGACCACATGCTGCGCAGGGCCCCGTACGAGAAGCCCAACCCGAGCTTCTGGCGCCGGCATCGTCACGACCGCCTGGTCGAGCGCTGGGCGGGGGTCGTTGGTGCGGCGAACCTGACGGTCGTGGTGGTCGACGACCGCGACCGCGGTGGTCTGATGCGCACCTTCGAGTCGCTGCTCGGGCTGCCCGGCGGGCTCCTGGAGGAGGTCCCGGACACCGCCAACCGCTCCCTCACACCGGCCGAGACCGAGATGCTGCGGATGCTCAACAGGGAGTTCCGCGGCAACGGGCTGCCGGACGAGATCTATTCGAAGCTCGTGCGCGGCGGCGCGGTCCCGCGGATGAAGAACGTCTGCCGTCCGGCGTCGGAGGAGGACCGCATCCGTACCCCGGAGTGGGCCCTGGAGGCGGCCGCGGCCGTCGGCGCCGAGATGGCCGGACGGATCGGGGCCCTGGGCGTACGGGTCCTGGGCGACCCGGCCTTGCTGTCCGCTCGGCCGTCGCCGTCGCCGTCGCCGTCGCCGTCGCCGTCGCCGTCGCCCTCGTCCGACGGTGACGCGCCGGCCGTGCCGCGGATCGATCCCGAGGCGGCCGCCCAGGCGCTCTACGGAGTGCTCGCCGCGGTGGCCGCCGATCCCGGGCCCACCGCCGGGATCCGCCCGGTTCACCGGACGCCGTCGAGGGAACTCGTGAGAGTGCTCGGACACCGGGTCCTCAAGCGCCTGAGAAGAGCGTGAGGATCCCGCGCGGGACGTGTGCAGTTACTCACATCAAATCCGGACAATTCGACCCGGTGTCCCCGAAGTAGCCTGTGTGCAAGGTGAATGGCCGGTTGCGCGCACATATGCAGCGGACGGCGCTCACCTTGCATGGCAGTAACCGTAGGTGGGACCATTCCCGGGTTCCCTGTCGCCCCAAGGTAGGTCACCTGTGTCTGAGCACATTGCCAAGCCCCGTACCACCGCAGTGATCCTGGCCGGCGGGACCGGCCAGCGCGTGGGTCTGTCGATTCCGAAGCAACTGCTGAAGATCGCCGGCAAGGCGGTCATCGAGCACACGCTGAACACCTTCGAGCAGGCCGACTCGATCGACGACATCATCGTGCTCATGGCCCCGGGCTATGTGCCGGACGTCGAGAAGATCGTCGCGAAGGCGGGCTTCACCAAGGTGACCCGTGTCATCGAGGGCGGCTCGACGCGGAACGAGACGACCGAGCGCGCCATCGCCGCCCTCGGCGAGGGCCTTGCCGAGGGGGAGGACGCCAACGTCCTGTTCCACGACGCCGTGCGCCCGCTGCTGTCCGAGCGCGTCATAGACGACTGCGTCACGGCCCTGGAGCGCTACCAGGCCGTCGACGTCGCCATCCCGTCCGCGGACACGATCATCGTGACCCGCACCCACGGCGAGGACGGCGAGTTCATCACCGAGATCCCGGACCGCGCCCGGCTGCGCCGCGGCCAGACGCCCCAGGCGTTCAAGCTGTCCACCATCCGCCGCGCCTACAAGGTCGCGGCCGGTGACCCCAACTTCCAGGCCACGGACGACTGCTCGGTCGTGCTCAAGTACCTGCCGGACGTGCCGATCCACGTCGTGGCGGGCGACGAGTACAACATGAAGGTCACCCAGCCCGTCGACGTCTTCATCGCCGACAAGCTCTTCCAGCTGGCCTCCACCACCGCGCCGGAGCAGGCCGACGAGGCCGCCTACCGCGAGCTGCTCACCGGCAAGACCGTCGTCGTCTTCGGCGGTTCGTACGGCATCGGCAAGGACATAGCCGAGCTCGCCGAGGGCTACGGCGCCAAGACGTACGCGCTCGGCCGCTCCACCACCGGCACGCACGTCGAGAACCCCGAGGAGGTCGACGACGCGCTCTCCGCGGCGTACGCGGAGACCGGGCGCATCGACTACGTCATCAACACCGCGGGCGTGCTGCGCATCGGCAAGCTGGCCGAGACCGACAACGCGACCATCGAGGAAGCGCTGAAGGTCAACTACCTGGCCCCGGTGCAGATCGCCCGCTCCTCGTACAAGTACCTGGCCGAGAGCAAGGGCCAGCTCCTGCTCTACACGTCCAGCAGCTACACCCGCGGCCGCGCCGAGTACAGCCTGTACTCCTCGACCAAGGCCGCCATGGTGAACCTCACCCAGGCGCTGTCCGACGAGTGGGCCGGCGACGGAATCCGCGTCAACTGCATCAACCCCGAGCGCACCGCGACCCCCATGCGCACCAAGGCGTTCGGCCAGGAGCCCGCGGGATCGCTGCTCTCCTCCGAGGCCGTCGCGCACACCTCGCTGGACGTCCTGCTCTCCGAACTGACCGGTCACGTCATCGACGTCCGGCAGCAGGACCCGACGGCCGGCGCGGGCCGTGCCTCCGGCTTCGAGGCGGCTCTGGCCGCGGTCCTGGACCGCCAGGACGGCGTGGCATAATCAAAAACGAATAGTCTTTCGGAATTCAGGCCTTTGTGTCCGCGCGTTCGCCGCGTATTCACAAGGGCCTGAGTCCGTAGAGTCGACTTTTCGCTTTTTGGTTCCCTTTCGGTATCAAAAGTCCTTTTGGTATCAAAACCGGCACTCACCCCTCAAGAGCAGGTTTCTCCGTGATTTCCACCGCTATTCGCGTCGCCCGGGTGGGCAGCGCGGCCGAGCTGGCGGCGGCGGCCCTCATGATGCTGGGCTTCCCCGCTCTGATGCTCGCCGCGCTCCTGCCGAGCGTCGGCGCCTTCGCGGCCGCGGCCGCCGTGACCTACCTGGCGGACCACTATCTGCACCGGCGCGGCAGCTATCTGGTCAACCGCCTCAGCAAGGTGCGGGCCGGTCTGTCCATCAGGTTCCTGATCCGGCAGCTGCTGCTCGTCCTGCTCCTGGCGCGGCTCGACCTGTCCAACAGCATGGTCTTCTACGCGGCCATCGCGTGCTTCCTGGCCTTCTACGGCTTCCAGGCACCGCACGGCGCGCTGATCACGCTGATACGGCTGCGTCGCAAGATGCCCGTCGCCACCCGCAACGTGGACCTGAAGTCGCGCGTGCGCATCCCGGACGCGCCGCCGCGCAGGCTGCTGCACCGGTCCGCGGAGAAGATGCTCCACCTCGACCTCGTGGCCGTCGTCGGCCTCCTGGTCGCCGGGGCGACCGACGACAACGTCTACGGCTTCGCGGGTGTCGGAGCGACGCTGCTGCTGGCCTTCGGCTACGTCGCGGCCCTCGTCCCGTTCGTGCGCGGCCGGAAGGTCCCGCCGAACGCCGAGAAGGTCCTGGCGGCCGTCGACGGCTGGCTGGCCGACTACCGCCCGGAGACGCTGCTCTACTTCTCGGGTTCCAAGGACTCCGCCTACCAGGTCAACATGTGGCTGGAGACGATGGAGCAGCTGGACACCCGGCCGCTGATCATCCTCCGCGAGCGGGCGATCCTGGAGCGCATGGCGCCCACCACCGTGCCGGTCATCTGCGTGCCCGGAGGGGTGCACCTGATGAACATGGACCTGTCCACGGTGCGGGTCGCGCTCTACGCGGCGAACGTCGGCAAGAACATCCACATGCTGCGCGTGCCCACCATCCAGCACGTCTTCATCGGCCACGGCGACAGCGACAAGCTCGCCAGCGTCAACCCGTTCAGCAAGGCCTACGACGAGGTGTGGACCGCGGGCCGCGCCGGCCGCGACCGCTACGCCATAGCCGACGTCGGCGTCCGTGACGACGACATCGTCGAGGTCGGCCGCCCGCAGCTCGCCCCGATCCAGACCTGGCAGGGCGTGCCGGACGGCCGCATCCCGACGGTGCTGTACGCGCCGACCTGGGAGGGCTGGGACGGCAACCCCGGCAACACCTCGATCGTTCTCGCCGGCGAGAACATCGTGAAGAAGCTGGTCGCGGCCGACCCGCCGGTCCGTGTCCTGTACAAGCCGCACCCCTTCACGGGCACCGTCAGCGCCGAGGCCGGAGCCGCGCACAAGCGGATCACGGCCCTGGTCGAGAAGGCCGGCGCCGAGCGCGCGGGCGACGCCCGCTTCGCCGTCGACGCGGCCGCCCAGGCGCAGGCCAAGGCCGAGCTGGCCCGCATCGAGGCCCGTGTCGCCGAGCTGTCCGGTACCGGCGGCGAGAAGGGCGACGAGGCCGAGGCCACCCGCGACGGCATGGTCGACGCCGCCCGGCACGCCGAGATCGCCCGGCTGCGCGCCGAGTGGAACGACACCTACTGGCGTTCCTTCGGTACCGCCGAGCACCGTGTCATCACGGGTGCGGAACCGCGTCTGTACGACTGCTTCAACGTCTCCGACGCGATGGTCTCGGACATCTCCAGTGTCGTCTCCGACTTCATCGCGAGCGGCAAGCCGTACGCCGTCACCGACTCCGCGGAGCTCGGCGCCGAGGAGTTCAAGCGCCAGAACACCGCGGTGCGTGCCGCCGTGATCCTGACCAACTCGGCCGCCGAACTGGGCGAGTTGCTCGCGGCGGTGACCGACCCCGCGGCGGACGCGCAGGCCGAGGGCCGCAAGGAGCTCAAGCGCTACCTGCTCGGCCCGGACGAGCCGGCCTCCATCGACCAGTTCAACACCGCGGTGCGGGAACTGGCGCTCGAGGCCGAGCGGCGCAACCTCGGTCAGCAGAGCGTCACGGCGGCCGACGTCGTGGACGTCGACCTCGCCGACGTGGTCCCCGCCCAGCGGGCGGCCGACGAGACCGACGGAGCCGCTGTCACCGGCTGATCCGGTCCGCACGCGCGCACACGGGCGTGGCCCCGGGGAGAAATCCCCGGGGCCACGCCCGTTTCCCGTTCCTGTGACCTGGGTCACGAAATGAGGCGTTCCGGGCAACCCGTCCGTACTTTCAACCGTCTTCTAGGTAGCGATTGAGGTGATAAGAGGGAAATGTTCTCGTGGCATTTCCCTAACGAGGGGGAAACGTGACGCAGCCTGACGTGACCATCGTCATCGGGGCGTACGAAGCGATGCCGTACCTGGTCAAGTGCCTGGAATCCGTGGAGGAACAGACGCTGGGACCGGAACGCATCGAGGTCATCGCCGTCGACGACGGGTCCACGGACGGCACGGGGGAGTACCTGGAAGAGTTCGCCGAGCGCGCGGCCATGTCCGTCACGGTGATCCGGCAGGCCAACTCGGGCGGCCCCAGCGGCCCGCGCAACGTCGGCCTCGGGAAGGCGCGGGGGCGCTACGTCTTCTTCCTCGACTCCGACGACTACTTCGGCCCCGAAGCCCTGGAACGCATGGTCTCCATGGCGGACGAACAGGGCACGGACGTCGTGCTCGGCAAGATCGTCGGGGTCAACAGGTCGGCTCCGAAGTCGATGTGGGGCAAGACCCTGCCCCGCACCGACGTCTTCTCCTCGAACATCAAGTTCACGCTCAGCGCGCAGAAGCTCTTCCGTCGCGACCTGCTCACCCGGCACGGAATGGTCTTCGACGAGTCGCTGAAGACCGGCGAGGACGCGCTGTTCACGATGGAGGCCTACCTCCGCGCCGACGGCGTCTCCGTGGTCGCCGACCACGACTGCTACCACCTGGTCGGCCGCGACGACGGCAAGCACGTGACCAAGAGCGGTGGTTACGTCCTGCGCTTCGACTCGGCCCGCGCCCTGATGAACCTCATCGCCGAACACGTGCCCGCCGGGCCGCGCCGCGACGATCTGATGGTCCGGCCGTTCCTGATCACCCTGCTCCCGCAGTTCGGGCCGGGCTTAGTCAAGCAGAGCGAGAAGGTGCGCGACCACAAGCTCGAACTGGCCAAGCCGCTGATGGACGCCTACTGGCATGAGGGCGTCGCCCGCCGCCTCAAGGTCCACGAGCGGCTGCGGCTGCATCTGGTGGCCCGCGGCCGGGGCGATCTCCTGCTGGACGTGGTGGAGTTCGTGAAATCGAAGAAGGCCCCGGGGGTCGTGCTGGAGTCACGCGGCCGCAAGGTCTACCTCGCCTATCCGCACTTCCGCGACGCCGCCGCGGGCGTCCCGGACAGCTGCTACGTCCCGACCACCCGCGAGACGGTCACCATCGAGGGCTTCAGGCCCCGTCCCGCCCCGCTGCGGCGTCTGCGCCGACTGGCCCGGCGGGTGCTCGGCCCCCGGCGCTGACACCGGCATCCGCACGAGCGCGGGTACCGGCACCGGCACCACGCCCCGGACGGTCATGGGAGGCGTCCGCCACGGAGACCGCCGCCAGGACGTGATGTGCCGGCCCCCGTGCCGGCCGCCCATCCGCCGCTACTGGCGGCCCGCCTGCAGCGCCTTGCGCAGGGGCCTGCCCACCGCGCGCCTCGCCATCCGGTAGACCGAGCGTCCGGGCGTTCCCGCCGGCCCCGGAGCGAGCTTCAGGACCTTCGGGCCGCGGGTCAGTTCCCGCTTCAGCCGGACGTTCTCCGTCGACAGTTCGGTGATCTGGTTCTGGAGGAAGCCGAAGCGCGTGGTGAGCGAGGCGATGTCGGCGTCGTTCCACGGCCGGATGCCGGGCGGGAAGGCCAGGGAGCGCAGCCGCTCCTCGTGGGCCGCGCCGCCGTCGCCGTGCGTGAAGGTGTTCTCCAGGCCGTTGCGGGTCAGGAACCCGGTGAAACGCTCGAAGCGCTCCTGGTGCCCGCGGATCAGCGGGCCGAAGTCGGCCTCCGCGTACAGCTCGGCCGGATCGAGGTCCGCGGCCAGCTTGGTGATCTGCCGGTGCGGGATGTCGAAGTAGCGGCACAGCTCCAGCGTGCGGGAGTCGCCGCACAGCACGGTCGCGGGCGTGCCCGCGAGCAGCGCCGCGATGTTCCCGTGGATACGGGAGCCGAAGGAGAAGTCGAAGTCACGCAGATCGTCGATCCAGGTGACCGGATCGATGTAGACGCGGACCTTGTCCTCCCGGAACATCGGGTGCTCCGGATGCGTGGGCATCTCGGTCACGGCGCCGTTCGGGTCCGACAGGTCGCGCCAGTGCAGCTGGCGCGCGTCGCTGAGGTTCTGGCCGATGAACCGCAGGTGCGGATAGCGCGCGTGGGCGTTGCGGACGACGGAGCCGAGGCCCTGCGTCCGCATCGCGCTGTGCGAGCCGTTGACCGAGATCCGGGACTCGGGCCCGAGCGCCTCGGCACGCTTGCGCACGTCGAGCCGCTCCCCGTACAGGAACAGGGACGGGCAGCCGATGGCCTCCACGTCGCTGAAGCCCATGTCCCGCAGGTACTTCTCGGTGAACTCGCCGCGCACGCCGATGGACGCGCTGCGGTCGAGCACCGCGGAGACGAACTCCCGCACGGCGGGCTCGATCGGCTTGAGCCGCGCCGGGTTGTAGCTCAGTCCGGTCTGCGCGCCGATGCCCGGCACGATCACCGGGATCTTCAGCTTGCCGATGAGCCGTGTCAGCCGCCTGAGCTGCGGCTCGAACGACGGCCGGAACGCGTTGGCCAACGGGACGACGAACGCGTCGAACTCCTCGTTGATACGGCCGGCGGCGGCCACGTCGGTACGGATGCCGTTGGAGACGACCTCGGTGCGAGGGGTCTCCAGGATCTTGTGCGCGGCGTCGCTGAAGATGAGGTTGCCCGAGTTGGTGGCGAAGACGTCCTGGTGGAGAGCCTCTTCCACGGGGACGACGTCGTAGGGGCTCTTGCCCGATCTCAGGAGTATGCGCTTCACGGGGGGAACGGTAGGTGACACATTGTTCAACTTAACTTTGCGGTGCCTTTAATTCCCATGAGGAACCCGTACAACCTTTTTCGCGTAAGCACCTCGTGATCACACAACTACGCGGCGCCGTCCGTCTGCTGGACCGGCGGGCCGGGAACCCTCCTCTTCGCGTAGATTGCGGGGCGGGGCACCGGGACCGACGCGAGGGGACACACCGCAGGTGGCAGCGGCAAGGCAGACCGAGACGCACACCGACAGGGACGCTGTGGCGCAGGCCCACAGGATCATCGTCAAGGTGGGCTCCTCGTCGCTCACCACCGCCTCCGGCGGCCTCGACGCGGACCGGGTCGACGCCCTCGTGGACGTCCTCGCCAAGGCGCGCGACGGCGGCGAGAAGGAGATCGTCCTCGTCTCCTCCGGAGCCATCGCCGCGGGGCTCGCACCGCTCGGACTGCGCCGCCGTCCCAAGGACCTCGCCCGCCAGCAGGCGGCCGCCAGCGTCGGCCAGGGCCTCCTGATGGCCCGCTACACCGCATCCTTCGCCCGCTACGGCATCCGCGTCGGACAGGTGCTCCTCACCTCCGACGACACCAGCAGGCGCGCCCACCACCGCAACGCCTCGCGCACCCTGGACAAGCTCCTCGCGATGGGCGCCCTTCCGGTCGTCAACGAGAACGACACGGTGGCCACCGACGAGATCCGCTTCGGCGACAACGACCGGCTCGCCGCGCTCGTCGCCCATCTCGTACGCGCCGACCTGCTGATCCTGCTCTCGGACGTGGACGGGGTCTACGACGGGGATCCCAGCAAGCCCGGAACCTCGCGGATCGCGCAGGTGCGTGAGCCCGCCGACCTCGCCGGCATCGAGATCGGCAGCGCCGGCAAGGCGGGCGTCGGCACCGGCGGCATGGTCACCAAGGTCGAGGCGGCCAGGATCGCCGCGGCGGCCGGCATCCCCGTGGTGCTGACCAGCGCGGTCCACGCCGCCGACGCCTTCGCGGGCCGGGACACCGGCACCTTCTTCCACGCCACCGGCAAGCGGTCCGCCGACCGGCTGCTGTGGCTCCAGCACGCCTCCACACCGCAGGGCGCGCTCACCCTGGACGACGGCGCCGTGCGCGCGGTCGTCGAGCGGCGCACCTCGCTGCTGCCGGCGGGCATCGCGGGCGTCGAGGGCGAGTTCACCGCGGGTGATCCGGTCGAGCTGCGCGACGGCACCGGCCGGGCGGTCGCGCGGGGGCTGGTGAACTTCGACGCCAAGGAGATCCCCCAGCTCATCGGCCGCTCCACCCGGGAGCTGGCGCGCGAGCTGGGCCCCGCGTACGAGCGCGAGGTCGTGCACCGCGACGACCTCGTCCTGCTGAACCCGTAGGCCGCCGGACCCGTGACGGGCACGTGTCCCGTCGGCCATGTCCGTGAGACGCGCGTCCCGGCCGGTGGATGTCACGACCGTCCCATCCGCCCGACACCGGTACCGGCGCCCCAGGGGCACCGCCGAAACGGCTGTCCGCTACATCCGTAAACGGCCGAATCCCCCGCCCCCACCGGTGGACGTTCCGTAAAACCGCCACACGGCGGCTTCTCACCTGCTCAACTTTGTGGCAGGGAGAGTCCGGAATTCGGTACGACCATCGGGTAAAGGAGGCCGTCGTGAGACGAGTGCGCCCTGGGGTGGCGGCGTCCCGCGGTGGTCCCGGCTCCCGCGCGATGGGCGAGGAACGGGCCCTGACCAGTGTCGCGGCCGGCGACAGCTACGGCGGCGAACAGCCCGCCGACCAGCCCCGGCTGTGGCACGTCACGCTGAGCGTGTCGGGCGGCGAGGCCCCGCTGACCGAGGTGCGACGCGGTCTGGAACAGCTCGCCCACGACCACCCCTTCCTGCTGACCAGCCGGTACGCGAACGACCACGCGGAGATCCGCTACTGGGAGGAGGCCCGCGACCTGCACGACGCGGCCGCCGTCGCGCTGCGCCTGTGGGGCGAGCACCGCCAGACCGCCCAGCTCCCGCCCTGGGAGATCGTCGGCCTGGAGGTCATCGACCGCGAGACCTACCACCAGCGGATCGCCGAGGGGTACGGACCGCTGCCCGCGACCCCTGTGGGGGTTCATCCCTTTTGAGCCCGTCTCGACGATTGGGACAACCACGGAACCGGCCCGCCGGGCGCACTACCCTTCCCCCATGACCACGCTCTCGCCGTACGACTCCATGTCCCCGGTGGCCCAGGCCGCCTATCGCGCGAAGTCCGCCGCCGCCGACCTGGCGCCTCTGCCGCGGGCCGAGAAGGACGACGCGCTGCTCGCGATCGCGGACGCGCTGGAGGTCCGTACGAGCGAGATCGTCGCCGCCAACGCCAAGGACATCGCCAAGGCCCGCGAGGCCGGGACCAGCGAGAGCATCATCGACCGGCTCACGCTCACCCCCGAGCGCGTGCGCGCGATCGCCTCCGACGTCCGCGACGTCGTGGCACTGCCCGACCCGGTCGGCGAGGTCGTCCGCGGCTCGACCCTCCCGAACGGCATCGACCTGCGCCAGGTCCGCGTCCCCCTCGGTGTCGTCGGCATCATCTACGAGGCCCGCCCGAACGTGACCGTCGACGCCGCCGCGCTGTGCCTGAAGTCGGGCAACGCGGTCCTGCTGCGCGGCTCGTCCTCCGCCTACGAGTCCAACACGGCCCTCGTACGGGTCCTGCGCGACGCCGTGGGCGGCGCCGGACTGCCCGCCGACGCCATCCAGCTCGTGCCCGGGGAGGGCCGCGAGTCGGTCCGTGAGCTGATGCGTGCCCGCGGCCTGGTCGACGTCCTCATCCCGCGCGGCGGCGCGTCCCTGATCCGCACGGTCGTCCAGGAGTCCACCGTGCCGGTCATCGAGACCGGCACCGGGAACTGCCACGTCTACGTCGACGCCCAGGCCGACCTCGACATGGCCGTCGACATCCTCATCAACTCCAAGGCCCAGCGGCCCAGCGTCTGCAACGCCGCCGAGACCCTCCTGGTCCACCAGGACATCGCCGCCGCGTTCCTGCCGCGCGCCCTGGACGCCCTCGCGGACGCCGGGGTCACCGTGCACGCCGACGAGCGGGTCCTCGCCTTCGCCAAGGACTCCAAGGCCACCGTCGTGGAGGCGACGGCGGAGGACTGGGACACCGAGTACCTCTCCTACGACATCGCGGCGGCCGTCGTCGACTCCCTCGACAAGGCCGTGTCGCACATCCGGCTGTGGAGTTCCGGCCACACCGAGGCCATCGTCACCACCTCGCAGCAGGCCGCCCGCCGCTTCACCCAGCTCGTCGACTCCACGACCGTCGCCGTGAACGCCTCGACCCGCTTCACCGACGGCGGCCAGTTCGGTTTCGGCGCCGAGATCGGCATCTCCACGCAGAAGCTCCACGCGCGCGGTCCGATGGGACTGCCGGAGCTGACGAGCACCAAGTACATCGTCACGGGCGACGGCCACATCCGCCGCTGAGACACCGCCGGGGGCGCGGGCCGAACCGGCGCCCCCGAAGCCCGCAGGCGGCCCCGCTCACGCCCACGGAGTCCGCTTCCGGCCCGGAGGGGACGCCGGGGCGCGCGCGGCGGCACGGGGCGCCGGGGCGCGCGGCGGACGGTTCACGGCCCGCGGTCCACCGGGGCGCTGTCCCTCCTGCGGACGAATCTCCGTACCGTCTGCCCAAATTGACCCCTCAGGTCTACTCTGGATCCGTGCCGGAGGACGTGGGGGGCACGCCGTTCTCGGACGGCTGGGAGCCCGACGACGACCACGACCGCGGGGGCGCGGACGAAGAGTTCGCCTCCGTGGTGTTCGACGAGGACTTCGTACGGGCGGCGGCGTTCCACGAACCGACCGCCGTGGAGCGGCTGCTCGCGGCGGCCCAGGCCCGCGCGGAGGCGTCCGAGGCCGAGGCGCGCCGGGCGCACGCCCGAGGCGCCCGCGGCGACGACGAGCGCTACGACGACGGCTTCGGCCCGGACGACCACGGCGACTTCGCCCACGATCCCGACCTGGACGACCCGGACGACTCCGAGGTCCTGGAGGGCCGTCGCGGCTTCCAGGGAATGTACGGCCGGCCCTACGGCAAGCAGACCCGCTGGCACCGCCCCGTCGCCTGGCTCCTCGCCCTCGTCATGGGCATCGGCATGGTCGCCCTCGCCTTCACCGCGGTCTACCGGGGCGCTTCCTCCGGCAGCCAGGACCAGGTCCCCTCACCCGCCTCCTCCGGCCTCGAACAGGGCCGGGAGAAGCTCACCGGCCCGGGCCCCTCCGTCTCCGCCGGTCCGCCCCGGCCGACGGTGTCGGCCGTGCCGCGGACACCCTGACGCGGGCGTTCCCGCCGGAGCACCGACGTCCGTCGCACAGCGTGACCGTCCTGGTGGGAACCTGTCAGAACTTGTCGCGCACCACAGCGTTTACCGGAGCCCCCGGAGACCTACTCTGAAGGTATGGGCGGGCCTGGAGACCCACCTGAGGGGACACCCGAGGGTGCTCCCGCCGGTGGCGAGGACGAGTACCGATCCGTCGTCTTCGACGAGTCGTTCGTCCGCGCTGCCCGCCTCCAGGAGTTCTCCGCCCAGGAACGCATGGCCGACCACAGCCCGGCCGTACGCCGCCGCCCGCCCCTGCAGCGCGGACTGTCCCGGCAGGCCCTGATCCTCGTCCTGCTGATAGCCATGGCCTTCGGCACCGCGATCTACATGGGCGTCCGCCACCCGTACCCGACGACCCCCGCCACCCGGTCGGCCGAACCGGTGCGCATGACCGTGATCCCGCTCGCTCCGCAGAGCGCCGTCCCCGGCTCGGCCAGCACCGACGCGCTGTACACCGGCAGCCCGGCCGCCCAGTTCCGCACCGGAGCCGACGGCATCACCATGCCCGCCGTGCGGCGCACCTCGCACTTCTCCGACAGCCAGGTCGTCACCGCCCTGACCACCGCGAAGGACTACCTCGTCGAGTCGTCGCTGGACCCGAGCGTCCTGACCGGAGGCGCCACCCGGCCCGTACGGATCCTGCTCGACCCGCGGCAGCTCGACCAGTTCGACCGCAGCTTCGACCACCCGGCCGCCGACGGACGGCACGCCCCGACCGGCTGGCTGATCCGCTTCGACGCGACCCGGACGCAGCTCGCCGACAAGGGGATCCGGGTGCAGGGCACCCTCCAGGCGGCCGAGACCGACTCCGACACCCTGGAGGTCGTCGCCGACCACACCTTCGTCTACGCGCTGAAGCCGGCCGGCGCGAGTGCCGGGGCCAAGGCCTCCCTGTTCACCGTCCGGCGCGAGCTGACCTTCCGCTTCGACCGCGACGACCTGCGCATGCACCAGGCCGAACTGGCCGTGTCCTACGTCCAGGCCGGCCCGCTGTCCTGCTCCGAGGACTCGGTGAGCCGGCTGCGGCCGCTGCTCGCGGGGGAGACGGCCAAGGCGGGCGGCCCGGCCGGCACCGACCCGTACGCCACCGGCAGCGCCACCGCCGTGTGCGGCTCCCTGGCCAGGAGCGCCCAACCAAAACTGTGACCGGACCCCCGGACCCCCGGACCCCCGGGACGCCATCGCCCCGGCGGTCCTGTGAGGGGCGGCGGGTGGTCAGGCCCGGCTCTCGGGGCCCTCGTCCTCGGAGTGGTCCTCTCGCGGCGTCTGGGCGGCGCCGCCGTTCCCGGTGTCGCCGGCGTCCGCGCCGCTCGCTCCGTCCTTCGGTGCGCCGCCCGCGAAGCCCCCGAAGCCGCGCCGTACCCGGCCCCCGAGGTCGCCCGCGCCGCCCGCGATGTCGCTGACCAGCTTCATCAGCGGGTCCTTGGAGTTCTTCACGTCGCTGGCGTAGCTGGCCGCCGACTGCCGGAAGGAGTCCGAGACCGAGGTGTCCTTGTCCGCGTCGCGCCGCGGGTAGTGGCCGTCCATGATCCGCTGGTGGTCGCGGGACTCCGCCCACTTCTTCAGCTCGGCCGCCCGGACCGCGGTGAAGGGGTGCGTGCGCGGCAGCACGTTCAGGATCTTGAGCACGGAGTCCCGCAGGTCGCCCGCCGACTCGTACTCCTCGGCCTGCTCCAGGAACGCGTCCACGTTCATCTCGTGCAGGTGATTGCCGCCCGCGATCTTCATCAGGCCGCGCATCGAGGCCCGCAGGTCCTGGCCGACCAACAGCCCGGCCCGGTCGGCGGACAGCTCCGACTTGCGGAACCACTCGCGCAGCGCGGTCACGATCGCCATGATCGCGAGGTTCCCCAGCGGGATCCAGGCGACCCGGACGGCCAGGTTGGTGAGGAACAGCAGGATCGTGCGGTAGACCGCGTGGCCGGACAGCGCGTGGCCGACCTCGTGGCCGATGACCGCCCGCATCTCCTCCTCGTCCAGCAGCTCGACGAGCCCGGTCGTCACCACGATGATCGGATCGTCCAGGCCGATGCACATCGCGTTGGGCTGCGGGTCCTGGTTCACGTACATCGGCGGGACCTTCTCCAGGTCCAGGATGTAACAGGCGTCCCGCAGCATGTCGTTGAGGTGCGCGAACTGGGCGTCCGAGACGCGCACCGAGTCGGACAGGAAGAGCAGCCGCAGGCTGCGCTCGGGCAGCAGGCCGCTCAGTGCCTTGAAGACCGTGTCGAAACCGCTGAGCTTGCGCAGGGCCACCAGGGCCGAGCGGTCCGCCGGATGCTCGTAGGCCCGGGACGAGATCCCCGCGAACCGCCTGCGCTGCCTGCTCGGCACGTTCTCGTGCCCGTTCCGCTCGTGGTCGCCGTCGGACATGTGTTCCCCCATGTGCGTCTGAGTGCCCTCTGTGCCCCCAAGGCAGAGCCCAGCCTAGGCGGAGATACCGTGGACGGGCAGTACAGAGAAGGAGTCGTACGACATGGAGCACATCCCCGCAGCCACGTGGCTCACGGAAGCCGCCGCGGCGGCAGACAAGCAGGGTCCGGGCAATCTGCTCCGCGTCGTGCTGGTCGTCATGGTCATCGGGGTGGTCTTCGCGGCCTGGTTCCTGCTGCGCGGCTACAAGCGCGACGACTGACGACCGGTTCGCGGCCGGCGGCCGGAGTGCCGTCCCCAACGGCGGAGTCGGCGTGTTCGCTCCGTGGGCGCCCGCATACGATGGGCCGACGTCTTTATCCCGCACACACTGGATAGGTCCTGCCGAGATGAGCTTCCAGCACACCGCCGCACAGATGGTCACCGTCGTCGCCGAGGGCGAGAACGGGGGCAACCACGAGAGCCTCAGCCCGTACCTGACCGGCGGCGGGGCCCTGTTCATCCTGCTTCTGCTGCTGTGGATCACCACGCGCTTCAACCGCGACCGCTGAGCCCCGAGGGCCCGCTCGGGGCCCCTGTCGGCCGGAGCCCGTCGACCGGGCCGGTAGGGTCTGCACGCATGGGAGAGCAGGACATGCCTACCGGTCCGGCGAGTGACACGGAGAGCGGCGCCGTCGGCGACGCCACGGGCGGCGCGGGCGCGGCGGCCGGCGGTGCGGCGGAACGCGCCGCGGCCGGTCCCGGCAACGGCCCCTCGTCGAGTCCGGGCAAGCGCCGGCTCGGCGTCATGGGCGGAACCTTCGACCCGATCCACCACGGGCACCTGGTCGCGGCCAGTGAGGTCGCCGCGCAGTTCCACCTGGACGAGGTGGTGTTCGTACCGACCGGGCAGCCGTGGCAGAAGACCGACCGCTCGGTCACCCCGGCCGAGGACCGCTATCTGATGACGGTCATCGCGACCGCCGAGAACCCCCAGTTCTCGGTCAGCCGGATCGACATCGACCGCGGCGGCCCGACCTACACGACGGACACCCTGCGCGACCTGCGCGCGCTCAATCCCGACGCCGACCTCTTCTTCATCACCGGCGCGGACGCGCTGGGCCAGATCCTCACCTGGCGCTACACGGAAGAACTCTTCTCCCTCGCGCACTTCATCGGCGTCACCCGGCCCGGTCACACCCTGACCGACCCGGGACTCCCGGAGGGCGGTGTCTCGCTGGTCGAGGTTCCCGCGCTCGCCATCTCGTCCACAGACTGCCGTGCGAGAGTCGCCAAGGGCGACCCCGTCTGGTACCTGGTGCCGGACGGTGTGGTGCGCTACATCGACAAGCGTGAGCTGTACCGCGGCCAGTGAGCCGAGAGGGGCACCCGGTGAACGACCGATACGACGGATACACGGGCGGCGACCAGAGTTACGAGCTCGTCGGCTACGACGAGTACGGACAGCCTGTGTACCGGCAGGTCCCGCAGCAGCCTGCCCAGGGCTACGACGGCTACGAAGGCTACGACGCCCGGCAGCAGCAGGGGTACGGCTACGACCCCTACGCGACGGGCCGTCAGGAACCGGGCCGGCCCTACGACACGGGCCACCAGCCGCCCGTGTCGTCCTATGACACAGGTCAGCACGAGACGGTGTCGCCGTACGACACCGGCAGGCAGGCACCCGTGTCGCCCTACGACACCGGTCAGCAGCCGTCCGTCCCCTCGTACGACTCCTTCGACCCGTTCGGCACGAACACGCCGCCGGCGGGCGGGAGCGGTACCACCCAGGGGTCGTACGACGGCTACGGGGGCAATGCCGACACGGCGGGCCCCGCGAGCACCGGGCGGCAGCCCCGCGTCGCCGAGCAGACCGCCCGCATCCCGCAGCAGGCCGGGCCGGCCCGGGACGAAGCCCCCGGGCCCGACCGGGACTACCGCACCGAGCAGTTCGCCTTCGTCGAGGACCAGGAGACCGAGTCCGAGGACGTCATCGACTGGCTGAAGTTCACCGAGAACCGCACCGAGCGCCGCGAGGAGGCCAAGCGCCGCGCCCGCAGCCGGGTCGTCGCCCTGGTCGTCGTCATGGCGCTGGCCCTCGTCGGCGGCGCGGGCTACCTCTGGTACGCGGGCAAGCTGCCCGGCACCGCCTCGGACGCCAAGCCGGGGACCACGACACCCGTCGCCGCGCAGAAGCGCGACGTGATCGTCGTCCATCTGCACAACACCAAGGGCGGCGGCACGTCCACGGCCCTGCTCGTCGACAACACCACCACCGAGCAGGGCACCACCGTCCTGCTGCCCAACTCCCTGGCCCTGACGGACGACGACGGCTCGACGACCACGCTCGCCAAGTCCGTCGACACGGACGGCTCCTCGGGGACGCGGGACGCGCTCGACACCGTGCTGGGCACCAGCATCCAGGGCACCTGGCGGCTCGACACCCCCTACCTGAACAACCTCGTCGAACTCGTCGGCAACATCGAGGTCACCACCAACACCGACGTGCCGGACCCCGACGCCAAGAAGAAGGGCGAAGCCCCGCTCGTCAAGAAGGGCGAGGACCAGACCCTGACCGGCAAGTCGGCGGTGGCCTACGCCACCTACCGAGCCCCGGACGAGGCCCAGAACGCGCAGCTCGAGCGGTTCGGCCAGGTCATGCAGGGCGTGATGCGCAAGCTGTCCTCGGACAAGCAGGCGGCGACCACCACCGTGCAGACGCTGGCCCAGATCCTCGACCCGTCCCTGACCGACCAGGACCTCGGCGCCTTCCTCGCCAAGCTCGCCGACCTCGCCAAGGGCGGCGACTACAAGACCGCGCTGCTGCCCGTGCAGCAGGACGGCACGCTGACCGCGAGCACCTCCGACAGCGTGGTCAAGGACGTCCTCGGCGGCACGGCGAAGAGCCCGGAGGCGGGCTCCGCGGTCCGCGTCGGCATCGAGAACGCCACCGGTCAGAAGGCGGCCACCGGCCAGGCCCGGGTCGCCCTGGTCAACGGCGGCTACACGTTCCTGGACTCCGGCACCTCCACCGCCCAGAGCGTGTCCCGCATCACCTACGGCGACGCCGCGAAGAAGGAGGACGCGGTCGAGGTGGCCAAGACCCTGGGGCTGCCGACCGGCAGCGTGAAGAAGGGCAAGGCCGACGGCAACGCGGACGTGTCCGTCGTCCTCGGCCAGGACTACAAGATCACCAGCAGCTCGACAGGGTGACCCGCGGGTGACCGGCATCACGCCCCGGGGGCCGTCCCCGGGGCGTGGCCGGAGAAACGCGTGGGGTGTCCTCGGCGGTCCGTGAGACCCTTGAGTCGTAACCGACCGCCGACGGAAAGCCGCGTAGTGACCGCCACGGACCGCTCCATCGAGCTCATCAACACCGCCGCACAGGCGGCCGCAGACAAGCTCGCGCACGACATCATCGCCTACGACGTGAGCGATGTGCTCTCCATCACCGACGCCTTCCTGCTGGCGTCCGCGCCCAACGACCGTCAGGTCAAGTCGATCGTCGACGAGATCGAGGAGCGCCTGAACAAGGAGCTCGGCGCCAAGCCGGTGCGCCGCGAGGGCGACCGCGAGGCACGCTGGGTGCTCCTCGACTACGTCGACATCGTGGTGCACGTCCAGCACAGCGAGGAGCGCGTCTTCTACGCCCTGGAGCGGCTGTGGAAGGACTGCCCGGAGCTCGACCTGCCCGAGGAGGCCAAGGCGACCCGCGGCAAGGCCGCCGAGCACGCCCGCTTCCAGGCCGAGGAGGACTCCGCCGGCCTGGAGGAGCTGCGGTGACCGCCGAGGCCCGCGGGGCCGCGGGAGCGGCCGAGGCGAAGCCGGGCAGGGGCCGTCGCATCATCCTGTGGCGGCACGGCCAGACCTCCTGGAACGTGGACCGCCGCTTCCAGGGCTCCACGGACGTCGAGCTGACCGAGACGGGCATCGGGCAGGCCCGGCGCGCCGCCCGGCTGCTGGCCTCCCTGAAGCCCGACGCCGTGGTCGCCTCGGACCTCAAGCGCGCCGCGGCCACGGCCGCCGAGCTGGCCGCTCTCACCGGCCTCGACGTCACCCACGACGAGGGCCTGCGCGAGACCTACGCGGGCGTCTGGCAGGGGCTGACGCACGAGGAGATCATCGCCCGCCACGGCGAGCAGTACGCCGCGTGGAAGCGCGGTGAGCCGGTGCGGCGCGGCGGGGGCGAGCTGGAGACCGAGGTCGCCGACCGTGCGGCCCCCGTGGTGCTGCGCCACGCGGACAAGCTCCCGGACGACGGCACCCTCGTCGTCGTCAGCCACGGCGGCACGATCCGCACCACCATCGGCCGGCTGCTCGGGCTGGAGTCCCGGCACTGGGAGAGCCTCGGCGGTCTGTCCAACTGCTGCTGGTCCGTCGTCGGTGAGGGCGTGCGCGGCTGGCGGCTCCTGGAGCACAACGCCGGCACGCTGCCGGAGCCGGTCCTCGGCGACGACGACTGAGGTGCGCCGGGCGGCTCTCCGTCCGGCGCGGGGGCCCGGAGGGACCGGATTTCACTTTCCGGCTGGTCGCAGGCTAAAGTTCTTCTTGTTCGGCCCGCAGGGCGGGAAGAACGCAAGGGGCTATAGCTCAGTTGGTAGAGCGCCTGCATGGCATGCAGGAGGTCAGGAGTTCAATTCTCCTTAGCTCCACAGACCGACTCTTCCGAGTTGTCGGACAGAGTGAAGAAAGATCCCGTTCCCGCGAGGGGGCGGGATTTTTCGTTGTCCGCCCCGGAGTTGAGTCCGTTTCCCCGAAGAACATGCCGAAGCGGGCGCAGTTGGGCGGATCGATACCGAAAGCCGCGTCGCGGACCCGCCGGACGCCTCGCCCCGGCGAGAGCCCCGGCGCCGTCCGGGCCGCGCGGCCTGCGCCGGCCCATGAAGCGCCGTGGTCTTGGGCACACTCATCTCGAACCCGCTTGAGTCACTTGGGGTCCCCGGGGCGTATACCTTTGCGGACGCGCTCCTGGCGTGCTCGTATGCGCCGGTCGCCAGAGCCGCGCAGGGGGGCTCGTGTCCGGACTGGTACGAAGGCGTCGCTGACCGTATTGCTCCGGCCGTGGCAGAATCAAACGGCCGGAAGGGGGCGCGGCCCGACGGGAGGGAGTAGCGATGCCTGCCAGCATCCTCGAGGAGGTCCACGATCTCCTCGAAGTGGCACCCAACAGCATGAAAGCCAACCTCCTTGACTGCCCTTCCTGCGGATCGGTCCACGTTGCCCAGGTTCTCGGTGACAACGGCGGAGTCTCTTACGTGTGCACGGCCTGCGGCCACAGCTGGAGCTGACTGATGGGTGCGCACAGGCGGAAATGCGATTGGTGCGGCAGTGGTACGCCGATCGTCCGCGACATGGAGCCGGTCAACCACGACTACCAGTACTGGTGCGAGGAATGCGCGCGGGCGCTGATCATAAAAGGCGACCCGATCGAGACGTACCGCGAGCTGGAGGGCGAGCCGATCTACGCACGGCTCCTCGACGAGCTCTGCACCCTCAAGCGCTTCTATTCCTTCGCCACGGCCTGACCCCCCGCCGCGCACCCTTTCCCGTGCCCCGGAGGTCCGCTGGGCCGTCACGAGGCCCGTGAGGCCCCCCAGGGGCCGCGTCCGGCCGCGTCGGGGCGTCCCCCGGGCCGTCTCCCGGGGCGTGCTGGTCGGGCGAGCGTCTCCCGGCGGTCGCCCGCCGGCGGCTCCAGCTCGTAAAAATGCGACATCAGGCCCGAATCGGTACACACGGGAAACGATTTGGTGGTTCACCAGGGGAACCGTGTAATGTTGGCGTCGCCGCCGGGGAAACCGGGCGACACGGTGAAAACGCGGTCCAGCCGCGTGGCCACAAGGGGCTATAGCTCAGTTGGTAGAGCGCCTGCATGGCATGCAGGAGGTCAGGAGTTCAATTCTCCTTAGCTCCACAGACGTTGAAAGCGGGCCACCCGATCAGGGTGGTCCGCTTCTTCGTTCTCCCGGTCCTCACGCGGAACATGCCGAAGGCGGGCCACCGGTTCCTGGTGGCCCGCTCCTTCGTGTCAGCGGCCGCTGCCGAGCGCGCGGCGCCCACGCCCCTGGGAGAGGACCGGCAGGTTGCGCGCCGGCGCCGAGCCCCTGGTGTCCTCCTCGATCCGCAGGGCGAGCGCCGGACAGCGCCGCACCGCACGCAGGGCCTTCGCCTCGGCGAAGGCCGGCACCGGAGCCTGAGCGACGGTGGGGAAGCCGTCGGCGCCCAGTTCGAAGACCTCGGGCAGGAGATCGGCGCACAGGCCGTGCCCGCGGCACAGCGTCCAGTCGACGAAGATCTTCTGGCGGCTGGGACCCGCCTCCTGCGCACCCGGGCCGCTCAGGATGCCCATGGGCGCCTGGCCGCCCTCGAAGAGCGGCAGAACGCCCTCCACGGGCCTTCCGCAGCCGTTTCCGAGGACATGCGCGGCCAGGTCGTCCGTGAACGCCTTCAGGGTCGACTCGATGAACATCGCCGAGCCGTCCGGGTGCGAGCAGGCACCGCGCCGCTTCACGGACTTGGCGACCTGCTTCACGGCCTCCAGCGCCGCCGGGCCGCCGCCGTTGAGGATGTCGGCCAGGCCGCGCGCCGCGGCGGGCAGGCCGAGGTAACAGGGGCCGCACTGGCCCGCGCTCTCGTCGGCCAGCCACTGCGCCACGCGCAGCGACTCGCCGAGGGGGCAGGTCTCCTGGGTGATGGGGAGGATCGCGCCGGCACCGAGCGCGCCGCCCACCGCGGCCAGCGAGTCCCGCGAGACGATCGCCTCGTTGACCGTCGCCGCGTCCAGCCACTTGCCGTGGTAGCCGCCGGTCAGCACGCCCTGGGGCATGGCCGGGGCGCCGGCGAGCTGGAGCACGTAGCGCAGGGGGACGCCGGTGGGGACCTCGATCACCATGGGGCGCGCGACCGCGCCCGAGACGGTCAGCATGACGGTGCCGGGCTCGTCGTACAGGCCCGTGTTGCGGTAGCGGTCGGGTCCGATGCGGGCGGCGATGGCCAGCTGCGCGAAGGTCTCGGCGTTCGACAGCAGGGTGGGCGCGCCCCCGACGCCCGCCTGGGAGGCGCTGACCTTGCGGCCGGGCGGGATGGGCGGGCCGCCGTCGATCGAGCGGATCAGCGACGCCGCCGCGCCGGTCACCATGCGGACCGGGTTGCGCTGCACGCGCGCGCGAAGGGGCGATCCCCTGCGGTTGCTCAGCCCCCGCTCGTCCAGAGCCGCCTCCATGGAGCGCTGGGTGGACTCGCGGGTCACGCCGATCACGAGCTGGCGGGCGCCCATGGCCTCCGCGACCAGGAGAGCGCCGTCCAGGATGAGGTGCGGGGCACGGTTGATGAGCACCGTGTCCTTGCGGCAGGCCGGTTCGTCCTCGCTTCCGTTGACGACCACCACCGGGCGGATGCCCTTCTTGATGGCCGATTCGGCGACCGAGCGCAGTTTCTTGCCGAACGGGAAGCCCGCCCCGCCGCGCCCCTTCAGATTGATGTCCTCGGCGAGGCTGGCGAGCTCTTCCCCGCCCAGAGGTTCGAGCGGGCCGTGCACCTTGAGGTGCATGGCCAGATCAAGACGTTCAACCAGGTCGAAACCCGACGTGAGCTGCGGAAGTCCGACCACGCGGACTTCCGGGACGTCGGGCAGGGCCTCGTTCACTTAAAGCCTCCGGAAGGGGCATTCCATGATTCACCGGAGCCAGGAGCGTCGAAGGCGCCCGGCAGTACGTCAGTCGTGGGACCGCTGTCGTACGTGTCGTTGGTGTTGTACGTGCGGTAGGACACGTTCGTCTCACCGGTGTTGTACACATCACTCGTGCCGTATCCGCCGGCGGACTGATTGCCGTAGACGGGGGTGGTGTATCCGGTGTCGTTGAGCGGGTCGTACGCCGATGCCGGGGCCTCGCCGACGGGGGCCGACTGGGGGACGGGCCAGGCGCTCTGCGCACCGCCGTTGCCGACGCGGGGAAACGTCTCTGTGGGCTGCGCGTTCGCGGGCATCTGGAACTGCTGGGTCCCGGGTGCCGCCGCGTCGCCGGGTGCCGCAGCGGTCCGGTACGCCGCCGCGAAGCCGGCCGTGTCCGCTGCTCCCTGCGCGCCGCCGAACAGCGTGGACGAGGACTCCCTGCGCTCCCTGCGGGGGGACGGGACGCCGTCGTCGCCCGCGGAACGCCGGTCGGAGCGGCCTCCAGGACCCTGCTGCGACTCCATCGCGGCGGCGCGGGACGCCTCCAGGTCCTCGCGGAACCCGCGGGGGTTGCCGCCGCCGATGAGCGCCAGGACCTGTGCCGCGACCTTGTGCTTGAAGGCGGGCGGCGAGGTCCGCAGGGCCAGGGCGCCCATGACCGCGAGCAGGCACAGGCTGTAGAGGATCGTGAAGATCGGCTTCGCCGCGCGACCCGCGTAGAGGCCGTGCACGAGCGCGGCGCACCAGGCCGGGTAGGCCAGCATGTGCATCGCGCGCCAGCGGGCCGCGACCGGTGCCGGCGAGGCGAAGGCACTGCGCAGGGCGCCGGTGACGGCCGTGAAGATCATGAGCAGGCCGGCCAGGGAGCCGAGGCCGATGAGTCCGCCGATGCCCGTGACGCCGAGGCTGAAGGGGACCAGGGCGGAGAGCAGGCTCGTGTGGTCGAGCGCGATCTTCACCGTGATGTGCAGCAGCAGGAAGGCGACCGAGGAGACGGCGGTCGTCCGGTGCACGGCCTGGGCCACCAGCCGCTGGCGGGTGTTCAGGAAGATCCGGTCGGTCGCGACCAGTCCCCAGATCACCGAGCAGGACAGGGAGACCAGCGACAGGACGCCGGCGCCGAAGTTCAGGAAGTCCTGGACTGCGTTTCCTCCCACCACCACGATCACGGGTATGACGACCAGGACGACAGCCGTGGCCGCCCCGTAGGCCGAACGGCCCACCCGGGGAAGCGAGCTGTTGTTACGACGAGGGTTCATGAGGGGTACTCCCTACGGTTCGGGGAAGCGGTCCCGAAGGCGCACTCTAGGTCGAGAAATGGCGCCGAGCTCCACGTTTGAGTTATTGCGTTGTTACCAAAGGGCAATCAGGTCTTTGTGTTGTCCGCAAGCGTCCGTTAAGCGAAGTAAAATTTGAACATCGGTCAACATTTCTTTGCCGTCCGCACCGGCGGCGCGGCGCGCCCGCGGCCCCGGAAGCCCGTCGCGGCCCGCGCGGGCGCTGCGGTACCCTGACGCCATGCGTGCCGTACGCCTTCTGCTTAGCGAGCCGCGCTGATCAGCCCCGACCGCTGACACATCGTGGTCGGCATCAGCGCGGCGTCCCCTCCTGTGCGAGGGGTTTTTTCATTTCTTGAGTGTCACAGCCGCTGGCAGAGACGATCGATGGAGCTTTGAGGACATGAGCGAGACGAACACCGCTGCCGCCACCGCCGAGTCGGCCGCGCCGCACCGCTACACGGCCGCGCTGGCCGCCGACATCGAGGCACGCTGGCAGGACTTCTGGGACGCCGAGGGTACGTACGAGGCCCCGAACCCCACCGGCGACCTGGCCGGGGACCCCGAGCTGGCCGCCCGGCCCAAGAAGTTCATCATGGACATGTTCCCGTACCCCTCGGGTGCGGGTCTGCACGTCGGCCACCCCCTGGGCTACATCGCCACCGATGTGTACGCCCGGTTCCAGCGGATGACCGGCCACAACGTCCTGCACACCCTGGGCTTCGACGCCTTCGGCCTGCCCGCCGAGCAGTACGCCGTGCAGACCGGCACGCACCCGCGCGTGTCGACCGAGGCCAACATGGAGAACATGAAGGTCCAGCTGCGCGCGCTGGGCCTGGGCCACGACAAGCGCCGGTCGTTCGCCACGATCGACCCGGAGTACTACAAGTGGACCCAGTGGATCTTCCTGCAGATCTTCAACTCCTGGTACGACGACGAGGCCGCCAAGGCCCGCCCGATCTCCGCGCTGATCGCCCAGTTCGAGAGCGGTGAGCGCGGCGTCCCCGCCGTCGACGGCATCCCGCGCGCGTGGAACGAACTGGGCGCCGGCGAGCGCGCCGAGGTCCTGAGCGGCTACCGCCTGGCGTACGCCTCCGACGCGCCGGTCAACTGGTGCCCCGGCCTGGGCACCGTCCTGGCCAACGAGGAGGTCACCGCCGACGGCCGCAGCGAGCGCGGCAACTTCCCCGTCTTCAAGGCCAAGCTGCGCCAGTGGAACATGCGCATCACCGCCTACGCGGACCGCCTGCTGGACGACCTGGACGCGCTGGACTGGCCCGAGGCCATCAAGCTGCAGCAGCGCAACTGGATCGGCCGCTCCGAGGGCGCCCGCGTCGACTTCCCGATCGACGGCGAAGCGATCACGGTCTTCACCACGCGCCAGGACACCCTGTTCGGCGCCACCTACATGGTGCTGGCCCCGGAACACCCGCTGGTCGAGAAGTTCACCCCGGCCGTCTGGCCCGAGGGCACCCACGACGTGTGGACCGGCGGTCACGCGACGCCCGCCGAGGCCGTCGCCGCCTACCGCGCGCAGGCCGCCTCGAAGTCCGACGTCGAGCGCCAGGCCGAGGCCAAGGACAAGACCGGTGTCTTCACCGGCGCGTTCGCCACCAACCCGGTCAACGGCGAGAAGGTCCCGGTCTTCATCGCCGACTACGTGCTGATGGGCTACGGCACCGGCGCGATCATGGCCGTCCCGGCGCACGACACCCGCGACTTCGCGTTCGCGCGCGCCTTCGAGCTGCCCATGCGCTGTGTCGTCGAGCCCTCGGACGACCGCGGCACCGACGCCTCCACCTGGGACGACGCCTTCGCCTCGTACGACGCGAAGATCGTCAACTCCGCCGGTGACGACGTCTCCCTGGACGGCCTGGGCGTCGTCGACGCCAAGGCGCGCATCACGGAGTGGCTGGAGCGCCGGGGCATCGGCGAGGGAACCGTCAACTTCCGTCTGCGCGACTGGCTGTTCAGCCGCCAGCGCTACTGGGGCGAGCCCTTCCCGATCGTCTACGACGAGGACGGCGTCGCCCACTCGCTGCCCGAGTCGATGCTGCCCCTGGAGCTGCCGGAGGTCGAGGACTACTCGCCGCGCACCTTCGACCCGGACGACGCGAACACGTCCCCCGAGACCCCGCTGTCCCGCAACGAGGACTGGGTGAACGTCACCCTGGACCTGGAGGACGGCCGCGGCCCGCGCAAGTACCGCCGCGAGACCAACACCATGCCCAACTGGGCCGGTTCCTGCTGGTACGAGCTGCGCTACCTGGACCCGCACAACGATCAGAAGCTGGTCGACCCGGCGATCGAGCAGTACTGGATGGGGCCCCGCGAGGGGCAGCCCACCGGCGGTGTCGACCTGTACGTGGGCGGCGCCGAGCACGCCGTGCTGCACCTGCTGTACGCCCGCTTCTGGTCGAAGGTCCTGTTCGACCTGGGCCACGTCTCGTCGGCCGAGCCGTTCCACAAGCTGTTCAACCAGGGCATGATCCAGGCCTACGTGTACCGCGACAGCCGCGGCATCGCGGTCCCGGCCGCCGAGGTGGAGGAGCGCGACGGCGCCTACTACTACCAGGGCGAGAAGGTCTCCCGGCTGCTGGGCAAGATGGGCAAGTCCCTGAAGAACGCGGTCACCCCGGACGAGATCTGCGCCGAGTACGGAGCGGACACCCTGCGCCTGTACGAGATGGCGATGGGTCCCCTGGACGTGTCCCGCCCGTGGGACACCCGCGCGGTGGTGGGCCAGTACCGCCTGCTGCAGAGGCTGTGGCGCAACGTCGTCGACGAGGCGACCGGTGACGTCACGGTCGTCGGCTCCGAGCCGGACGAGGACACGCTGCGTGCCCTGCACAAGGCGATCGACGGTGTGCGCCAGGACCTGGAGGGCATGCGGTTCAACACCGCCATCGCCAAGGTCACCGAGCTGAACAACCACCTGACCAAGACGGGCGGCCCGATCGCGCGTCCGGTCGCCGAGGCCCTGGTGCTGATGGTCGCGCCGCTGGCGCCGCACATCGCCGAGGAACTGTGGCGCAAGCTGGGCCACGCCGACTCGGTCGTCCACCAGGACTTCCCCGTCGCCGACCCCGCGTACGTCGTCGACGAGGCCGTGACCTGCGTCGTGCAGATCAAGGGCAAGGTCAAGGCGCGCCTGGAGGTCTCCCCGTCGATCACCGACGCGGAGCTGGAGAAGGTGGCGCTGGCGGACGAGAAGGTCGTCGCGGCGCTGGACGGCGCGGGGATCCGCAAGGTGATCGTGCGCGCGCCGAAGCTGGTCAACATCGTCACCGCGTAGTCGCGCAGGTCCGGGCCGCGTGACGGCTCGGGGTAGTCCCCTACGGGCAGGTTCGGGGTTCTTCCGGAACTCCGAACCTGCCCGCAGCGTTTACCGTTGAGAGCGCGGCGAAAGCTGCCGCGGCCGGCCGGAGGAGGAGTGTGATGGGCACCGTGATCACCGTAATCGCCTTGCTCTTCCTGCTGATCGTGGTGTTCGGCGCGTATGCGACGGTGAAGGTGGTCGGCGCCGCCAAGCGCGGTGTGGACCGCACCATCTCGCAGGCCCGCCGCACGGTCGAGGACACCACCCTGCGGGCGAAGACCTTCGCCCAGCCCGGCCCCCAGGGCGAGCTCGCCCAGCTCAGACTGTCGCTGCGCACCTCGATGCGCGCCACCCAGGACGCGCTGCAGGCGGGCGCCGCGGAGGACGAGTCCCTCAAGGAGTCCCTGAGCCTCTTCGAGCGGCTCAGCACCCACGGGCACGAGCTGGACGCCGAACTGAAGCGTCTGGAGACCGAGCCCGACCGGAACACGCTCGCCACCCGGCTCCCGGGCCTGCGCGAGCGCACCCAGAGGATCACGCGGTCGGCGGACTCGCTGCGCTGGGCGGCCCGCGACCGGGCCCACCGCTTCGCCGGCGACGACCTGGACACCCTGAGCGCCCAGATCGACATGGAGGCCGGAGCGCTGCGTCACTGGAGCAAGGGGCCGGGTCCGCCCAGGTCCTGGCCCGACGAACCGTCGGCGGACGCGGAGACCTCCGAGGGACGGAGCACGCCCGGGAACCGGCAGGCCGGTCCCGAGGACCGGGCCGGCCGTTCGGCCATCAATCCGCCCGGCCAACGGCCCACCTACCCTTGGCAGAAGAAGCCCCGTCCCGAGAGCACGACATGATCCGGCCGTTCCGACCGCAGGTGGAAGGGGCCGGGCTGCCGCGCACCGGCCCAGCCAGGTAACCTCCAGGTCATGTCCCGCCATGTCGCGATCGTCACCGATTCAACGGCCTACCTGCCGCCGCGGACGATGGAGCGCCACGGCATCACATCGGTCCCCCTCACCGTGGTCCTCGGGGACCAGGCGCTCGAAGAGGGCACCGAGATCTCGGCCCGCTCCCTGGCCCAGGCGCTCCAGAAGCGCCGTCCCGTCACGACGTCCCGGCCCAGCCCGGAGACCTTCGCCGCGACCTACCGCGAAGTCGCCGAGTCCGGTGCCACCGGCATCGTCTCGCTGCACCTGTCCTCCGAGTTCTCGGGCACCTACGACGCCGCGGTGCTCGCGGCGCGCGAAGCCCCCGTGCCGGTGCGTGTCGTCGACACCGGGATGGTCGCCATGGCCCTCGGGTTCTGCGCGCTGGCCGCCGCCGAGTCCGCCGAGGCGGGCGGAACCGTGGACGACGCCGTCACGGCCGCCGAGAAGCGGGCCGCGGGCATGTCCGCCCACTTCTACGTCGACACCCTCGACTACCTCCGGCGGGGCGGCAGGATCGGTGCCGCGCAGGCCCTGCTGGGTTCCGCGCTCGCCGTGAAGCCGCTGCTCCAGCTCCACGACGGCCGCATCGAACTCCTCGAGAAGGTCCGGACGTCGTCCAAGGCGATCGCTCGCCTGGAGGAGATCGTCGTGGACCGGGCGGGCAGCGCCCAGGTCGACATCGCCGTTCACCATCTGGCGGCCCCCGAGCGGGCGTCGGCCCTCGCGGACCGCCTGCGGGCGCGGGTGCCAGGGCTCGCCGAGCTGCACGTGAGCGAGGTGGGCGCGGTGATCGGAGCCCACACCGGGCCCGGGTTGCTGGCGGCGGTCGTGTCGCCCCGCTGAGAGCGGTTCGGCACCCAGGTCACCGGCGTCGTTCATGTCACCGGCGTCACCGGCGCCACCCGCGTCACCGGTGGGCGTCGCTCGTGCGGGTGATGGAGTTATCCACAATTGGGCTGCGCTCCACCGGAATTGAGCATGATCATCGCGAGGTTGCCGCTCTGGCGCATCCTCGCCGCATGGCACTTCGATCGAGTTCACGCACCGCGACGTCGACCAGCGGCCCGGGTCGTGGCCCCCACTCCGACAGCCGCAGCCGGCACCGCCGTGGCGACCGGCGAACCCGGACCCGTCGCCACGAGGCTTCGGCCACGGCCCTCCGTCTGCGCGCCGACGCACTCTTCACCGAACACGCCCAGGAGCCAAGCGAGTCGGGGACCGGGCCGCCTCCGCGGACGGACCGGGGGAACGGGGACGCGGGCGGGCCGGCTGCCGATGAGCTGATCGCGAGCGCGGCGGCGTCGGGCGGGTCCTTCGCGATGGGGCCGGCGGTCGGTGAGCTGACCACGAGCGCGGCGGCGTCGGGCGGGCGGTCCGCGATCGGGTCGGCCGTGGGCGATCCGACCCGGCACGATCCGACCCGGCACGATCCGACCCGGCACGATCCGGCTTCGCATGATCCGGCTTCGCACCATGCGGCTTCGCGTGATCCGGCGGGGGAGGTGGGTGGATGGCGGGACCGGGCCGGGCTCGCGGTCCGGGAGCGGCTGCCGCTGTGGTTGCAGTCGCGGTGTGGTCTGGAACGCAGGAGCGTCGCCGCGCTGACCGTGCTGCTGGTCGTAGCCGCCGTCTTCGCCGTGCAGCACTTCTGGGCGGGCCGGACCCGGCCGGTCCGGGCCCCCGAGGTGCTGAGCGCCGCCGCGCCGTACGCGGGGAAGCACACGCCGGGCGACGGATCGGGCGACGGTCCGGGAGGGGAGTCCGGTTCCCCGGCCGGAGGGCCGAGCGCCGCTGCCGGGGGTGTGGTCGTCGTGGACGTGGGCGGAAAGGTGCGGGCCCCCGGACTCCAACGGTTGCCGGCCGGGTCCCGCGTCGAGGACGCCCTGCGTGCGGCCGGCGGTTTGAAGCCCGGCACGGACACCGACAGCCTCAACCGCGCCCGGTTCCTCGTGGACGGGGAACAGATCATGGTCGGTGCTTCCCCGCCTCCGTCGGGGGCCGGATCGGGGGCCGGATCGGGTGGCCCCGGCGCTTCCGGCTCGTTCGGCGTCCCGGGAGCCGTGGCGGGGGTGGTGCCGTCCGCACCGATTCCCCTCAACACGGCGACCGTCGACCAGTTCGACAGCCTGCCGGGGGTCGGACCCGTCCTGGCCCGGCACATCGTCGACTACCGCACGGCGCACGGCGGTTTCCGCTCGGTCGGCGAGCTCCGCGAAGTGAAGGGGATCGGCGACCGTCGCTTCGCCGACCTCCGGGACCTGGTGCGGCCATGAACGGTTCCGGTCCCGGGAGGAGTGGCCGACGGGCGGGCCCGGTACGGATGCCGGAGCCCGGGGAGTCGCAGGAGTCCCTGAAACGTCCCGAGGGTTTCCCGGGTGTCCCTGGCCGGAGGCCCGTGCACGCGGCCTCGGGAAGACGGCTGGGGGCCTCGCACCCCAGGACGGAGGGACCGACCGATCTACGGCTGGTGGCTCCCGCCGCGGCGGCCTGGCTCACGGCGGCCGTGAGCGTCGGAGCATCGCCGGGCTGGGTCACGGTTGTCGTGGCGGCGTCCCTGGTCACAGCGGGCGCACTGCTGACGATGGGGTGGTGGCGGGACAACAGGGCTGGAGAAGGAGAGGTGGGCGCAGGGCGAGGAGGGCCGGGTGTCGGGCGGGGCGATGTGGATGGCGTCCGGCCGGCAGATGCGGGTGGCGCCGGGCAGCGAGACGCGGGTGGGGTACGGAGACGCGCGGGCGTCCGGTGGGGAGCCGTGGAGGGCGTTCGGCAGGGTCTCGCGGGCGCTGCGCGGGGACGCGTCGGCGTGGGCCGGGGGCGAGGGGCGGTGTGGTCCGGGTTGTGGGGGTCCGTCGCCGCCGTGCTCCTCTGTGTCGGTGCCGCCGCGGCCTCCGCGGGCCTGCACGCGGCGGACCTGCGGCGCGGACCCGTGCCCGCGCTCGCGGAGGACTTCGCCGAGGTGACCGCGGAGGTGGAGATCACCTCCGATCCCCGTCTGACCCGCCCCCGGATCAGGGGAGACCACATCGCCCCGACAGCCCTGCTGTTCGACGCCGACGTCACGCGGGTGACGCAGGCGGACGGCACGGTGCTGGCCACCCGGACGCCGGTGCTGGTTATCGTCGACGCCCGCCCCCGGAAGACCGACGCCGGCTCGTGGCGGAGTGCGCCCCGGGAGAGCGGCGGGCAAGGGCACCTGCGAACCGGCGTGCCCCAGGAGATGGGCGGGCGGCTGCGAACCGGTGAGCCCCGGGAGAGCGGCGGGCAAGGGCGTCTGCCAATCGGTGCTGCCCGGGAGGCCGGTGCGCGGTCGCCCTGGTTGTCGCTGCTGCCTTCGACCCGGCTGCGGGTGGCGGCGCGGGTCGTGCCCGCCCTCTCTGACGGGGAGGACATCGCGGCGGTGCTGCGGGTACGGGGGAGCGCGCCTCCGGAGGTGGTCGGAGGGCCGTCCGGTCCGCAGCGCTTCGCGGGTCGGCTGCGCGAAGGGCTGCGCGGGGCCACCGACGGGCTGGACGCGGACGCGCGGGCGCTGCTGCCGGGGCTGGTGGTCGGCGACACCTCACGTGTCACGCCGGAGCTGGACGAAGCCTTCAAGGCCACCGACCTCACGCATCTCCTCGCCGTCAGCGGGGGCAACCTCGTCATCGTCCTCGCGCTGTTCATCGGACCGCCCGGCCTCGCCCAGCGGGCGGAGCGCCGGGGCCTCGCCTCGCGCCTCGGGGTTCCGCTCCGGGCGACCGCGCTGCTCGGCGGAGCGCTCACGCTCGCCTTCGTCGTCGTGTGCCGGCCGGACCCGAGTGTGCTGCGGGCGGCTGCCTGCGGATCGGTCGCGCTGCTCGCCATCGCGACCGGGCGCCGCAGATCGCTGATCCCGGCACTGGCCGCCGCGGTCCTCGTCCTGGTGCTGTACGACCCCTGGCTCTCCCGCAGTCACGGGTTCCTGCTCTCCGTCCTCGCGACCGGAGCCCTGCTCACGCTCGCCCCGCGCTGGAGCGCAGCCCTGCGGCGGCGCCGGGTCCCCCCGCGCGTGGCCGAGGCGCTGGCCGCGGCCGCCGCCGCGCAGGCGCTGTGCGCGCCGGTGGTCGCCGTGCTGTCGGCCCGGGTGAGCCTGGTGGCGGTGCCGTGCAATCTCCTCGCGGAGTTCGCCGTCACGCCGGCCACGGTGCTGGGGTTCGCGACCCTGGCGACCGCGCCCTTGGCCATGCCCGTGGCCAAGGTGCTGGCGTGGTGGGCGAGTTGGCCCGCCGGGTGGATCGCGGGTATCGCGCGGACGGGGGCGGCCCAGCCCGGCGGGGGAGTGGACTGGCCGGACACGTGGGCGGGCGCCCTGCTGCTGGCTCTCGTCACGGCGGCCTGCGTGACGGCGGGCCGACGGCTGCTGAGGCATCCGTTGCCGAGCGGTGCCGTCGCGGTGCTGCTCCTGCTGTTCGTGGTGCAGCCGCCGCCGCTCACCCGGGTGATCACGGGGTGGCCGCCGCCCGGCTGGAGGTTCGCGGTGTGTGACGTGGGGCAGGGCGACGCGAGCGTGCTCGCGGTGGGCGACGGCAGCGCGGTCGTGGTGGACGCGGGGCCCGACCCGGTGCTGGCCGACCGCTGTCTGAGCACGCTCGGGGTCACCAGAATCCCGCTCGTCGTCCTGACGCACTTCCACGCGGACCATGTCGCGGGCCTGCCCGGCGTGCTCCGGGGGCGCTCGGTGGGCGCGATCGAGACGACCGGCTTCGAAGAGCCGCCGGATCAGGCCGAGTTCGTGCGGAGGGAGGCGCGCGCACGGCACATCCCGCTGACCCGGGCCGTGGCGGGGGAGCGGAGGGGCGTGGGACGCCTGGACTGGCGGGTGCTGTGGCCGCCGCCGGATCCGGTTCCGCCGCCGGACGGCCCGAACGACGCCAGCGTCACGCTGCTCGTGCGGTCCGCGGGGCTGCGGCTCCTGCTGCTCGGAGACCTGGAGCCGCCCGCCCAGCGGGCCCTGGCGAGATCGCGGGCCGCCGGGGGACTGGACGGTGTGGACGTGCTCAAGGTCGCCCATCACGGATCGGCGTATCAGGACCCGGAGCTCATACGCAGGGCGGCTCCGCGGCTCGCGCTCATCTCGGTCGGGGGCGACAACCCCTACGGCCACCCCGCCCCGAGCACGGTCGCGGCGCTGCGGGCCGGGGGCGCGGCGGTGCTGCGGACCGACGAGGACGGTGATCTCGCCGTCATCGGTGGGGGCGAAGGGCTGGGGGTGGCGCGACACTGAACGCATGAACTCCGCACAGGCCGACGCCTACCTTCGCCGCATCGGGGCCCAGCACCCTGCGTGGCCCACGTCCGATGTGCTCCGTGAGCTGCAGCTCTGTCATCTGCGGACCGTGCCGTTCGAGAACCTGTCGATCCACCTCGGCGAGGAGATCGTGCTGGAGGAGAAGAGGCTGCTGGACAAGGTGGTCGGTGCCCGCAGAGGGGGCTTCTGCTACGAACTGAACGGCGCGTTCGGGGCGTTGCTGGCGGTGCTGGGCTACGACGTGACGCTTCTCGCGGCGCGGGTGTACGGGGACGACGGGCAGCCGGGGATCCCCTACGACCATCTCGCGCTGCGGGTGCGGACGGTGGACGGGGGCGACTGGCTGACCGACGTCGGGTTCGGCGCGCACAGCCACTATCCGCTGTCGTTCACGGAGCGGGGCGAACAGCGGGACCCGGGCGGGATGTTCCGGGTCGTGGAGTCGGGGCCGGACGCGGCCGGGGTGCGCGGGGCGGGCGGTTCCAGGGAGTTCGAGGACCTGGACGTCCTTCTGGGCGACAAGCGGCAGTACCGGCTGGAGGTACGGCCGCGTGTCCTCGCGGACTTCCGTGTCGGTGCCTGGTGGCACGGCACCTCGCCGCTGTCGCACTTCACCCGGTCGCTCGTCTGCTCGCGGGTCACCGAGGACGGGGGCCGGATCACGCTCAGCGGCCGCAGGTTCACCGTGTCGGCGGCCGACGGGACGAAGGAGGTGTCGGAGCTGGCGAGCGACGAGGAAGTGCTGGCCACGTACCGGGAGCGCTTCGGGATCGAGCTGGACCGGGTGCCGGTGGTCAGGGAATTCGGGTAGCCGTCGCCGGGCGGCCCCGGCCGGGAAGCAGCGCAGATCACACGTGCCCGACCGGGATCCCGGCGTCGGCCCCGCCGGGCGTGCCGGAAGATGTCCGGGTGAGCGATGTGAGACATGTACTGGTGCTGCCCGACCGCGACGCGGCGGAGGAGGCGGCGGAGGCCGTCGGTGACCGGTTCGGGCTGGCGGAGGAGCCGCAGCTCGTGCGGGACGCACTCGCGGGCGAGGACGATGCCGAGGACGCGCAGTGGCTGGTGGTGCTGACGGACCCCGAGTCCCGGCTCGACCCGAAGGAACTGGACGAGTTCGCGGCCGAATGGGACGGCTGGCACGAGGAGCCCTAGCCGGGCCTGGTCGCGGCCGAGTGGGTCGGCTGGCACGGCGAGCCGTGGCCGGGCCTGGTCGCGGCCTCCCCCTTCCTCCCCCAACCTGCCTGTTCCTCCCTCCCCAGCCTGCTTTCCCCCTCGCCCTCACCCCGAGCCCGCTTCTCCTCCCCTGTCCGCTTGCGGCGTGGGTTGTCAGTGGCGCGTGGGATGCTTTCCGTGATGGCCAAGAAGACCGCACAAGACGACCCTCTCGCCCCCGTCACGCTGGCGGTCGGCCAGGAGGATCTCCTGCTCGACCGTGCCGTGCAGGAGGTGGTGGCCGCCGCCCGGGCCGCCGACGCCGACACGGACGTCCGGGACCTCACCCCGGACCAGTTGCAGCCGGGCACGCTCGCCGAGCTGACGAGCCCGTCGCTCTTCGCCGAGCGCAAGGTCGTGATCGTACGCAACGCCCAGGATCTGTCGGCCGACACGATCAAGGACGTCAAGGGGTATCTGGGGGCTCCCGCCGAGGAGATCACCCTGGTGCTCCTGCACGCGGGCGGGGCCAAGGGCAAGGGGCTGCTCGACGCCGCGCGCAAGGCGGGCGCGCGGGAGGTCGCCTGTCCCAAGATGACCAAGCCCGCGGACCGGCTGGCGTTCGTGCGGAGCGAGTTCCGGACGCTGGGCCGGGCGGCCACTCCGGAGGCCTGCCAGGCGCTGGTGGACTCCATCGGGAGCGATCTGCGGGAGCTGGCGTCCGCCGTGTCGCAGCTCACCGCGGACGTCGAGGGGACGATCGACGAGGCCGTCGTCGGGAGGTACTACACGGGGCGGGCCGAGGCGTCCAGCTTCACCGTGGCCGACCGGGCCGTGGAGGGGCGGGCCGCCGAGGCGCTGGAGGCGCTGCGGTGGTCGCTGTCGACCGGTGTGGCCCCCGTCCTGATCACCAGTGCGCTGGCACAGGGAGTGCGGGCGATCGGCAAGCTGTCCTCCGCGCGGGGCGGGCGGCCCGCCGATCTGGCCCGTGAGCTCGGGATGCCGCCGTGGAAGATCGACCGTGTGCGGCAGCAGATGCGGGGCTGGACGCCGGACGGGGTCGCCATGGCGCTCACGGCCGTCGCGGAGGCGGACGCGGGGGTCAAGGGCGGCGGGGACGATCCCGAGTACGCCCTGGAGAAGGCCGTCGTGGCCATCGCCCGCGCGGCCCGTTCAGGCCGGCGCTAGCACCCGGCCCCTCCACATCGGCAGGAGCAGCCGGCCCCTCCACATCGGCAGGAGCAGCCGGCCCCTCCACATCGGCAGGAGCAGCCGGCCCCTTCACGTCGGCAGGAGCGGCCGGCCCGCTCAGCCGCCGCCACCGCGACACACAGGCCGTCACAACACCGAAGGCCCCGCTCGTTCTCCCGGGGAAGGGAGGAGCGGGGCCTTCGGTTCAAGCCGGTGGATTCACGCCCGCGTGGCGAACGCAGATCGTGCGCGAATCCGGGGGTGTCGGTCGGGAGCGGAGAGAGAGGGCCCGCTCGGGTCCGGCCGACGGTCACGTCAAGCAAGTCAGGATCGAGCTCCGGAGAGCCCAGCCGACTCAGCCCTGGAGGGAGGCGACCTTCGAAGCAAGCGCCGACTTCTTGTTGGCGGCCTGGTTCTTGTGGATGACGCCCTTCGAGACGGCCTTGTCGAGCTTGCGCGAAGCCTCGCGCGCCGCGACGGTGGCCTTCTCGACGTCACCCGCGGCAGCAGCCTCGCGGGCCTTGCGGATCGCGGTCTTCAGAGAGGACTTGACGGCCTTGTTGCGCAGCCGGGCCTTCTCGTTGGTCTTGATCCGCTTGATCTGGGACTTGATGTTCGCCACTGATGAGCCTTTACAGGTTCAGGCGCGTGAGACGGCATGTCTCACCCGCCGTTTGATTTTCTTGGGTGCGTCCCCTGCAGAGAGGGCATGAGACACAGCCACCCAGGCTACCAGCCCCCGCGCGACCGGCCCAAACCGGCCGTGCTCCGCCGGTCCGGGCGGCCCTTGCCGGTGCCCCGGTCGCGGCCTTCGGGACGGGCACCGCCGTCCCTCTCGCGCGGCCCACACCGGTCGCAGCCCGCCGCGCGTGGGACCATGGAATCTACGTATCGATCCGACCCGAGGCGACAGGCGCCTCAAGAGACAGGACCCTGCGTGCCCGCGACCCCTAACAATGTGCCCGAGCCGAGCCGTACCGACCCGGCTCTGATCCGCAATTTCTGCATCATCGCGCACATCGACCACGGCAAGTCCACGCTCGCCGACCGCATGCTCCAGCTCACGGGGGTGGTCGAGCAGCGGCAGATGCGTGCTCAGTACCTCGACCGGATGGACATCGAGCGCGAGCGCGGCATCACGATCAAGTCCCAGGCGGTCCGGCTGCCCTGGGCCCCGTCCCAGGAGCCGGGCCGCACCCACATCCTCAACATGATCGACACCCCCGGGCACGTCGACTTCACGTACGAGGTGTCGCGGTCCCTGGCGGCCTGTGAGGGCACGGTCCTGCTCGTCGACGCCGCCCAGGGGATCGAGGCGCAGACCCTCGCCAACCTCTACCTGGCGATGGAGAACGACCTCAAGATCATCCCCGTACTGAACAAGATCGACCTGCCGGCCGCCCAGCCGGAGAAGTTCTCCGAAGAGCTCGCGAACCTCATCGGCTGCGACCCCTCGGACGTTCTCAAGGTCTCCGCCAAGACGGGCCTGGGCGTCGAGGCGCTGCTCGACAAGGTCGTCGCCGAGATCCCCGCCCCGGTCGGCGTCCAGGACGCCCCCGCGCGCGCGATGATCTTCGACTCGGTCTACGACTCGTACCGCGGTGTCGTGACGTACGTCCGTGTGATCGACGGTCAGCTCAACAAGCGTGAGCGCATCAGGATGATGTCCACCGGCGCCACGCACGAGCTGCTGGAGATCGGTGTCTCGGCCCCCGAGATGAAGGCGGCCGACGGACTCGGTGTCGGTGAGGTGGGTTACCTCATCACCGGTGTGAAGGACGTCCGCCAGTCCAAGGTCGGTGACACGATCACCACCCTGCACAAGGGCGCCACCGAGGCGCTCGGCGGGTACAAGGACCCCCGGCCCATGGTCTTCTCGGGCCTGTATCCGCTGGACGGCTCCGACTACCCCGAGCTGCGCGACGCCTTGGACAAGCTCCAGCTCAACGACGCGGCGCTGGTGTACGAGCCGGAGACCTCCGCGGCGCTGGGCTTCGGCTTCCGTGTCGGCTTCCTCGGGCTGCTGCACCTCGACGTGATCCGTGAGCGGCTGGAGCGCGAGTTCGGGCTCGACCTCATCGCGACCGCCCCGAACGTGGTCTACCGCGTCGAGATGGAGGACCGCAGCGAGCACACGGTCACCAACCCGAGCGAGTTCCCCGAGGGCAAGATCGACAAGGTGTACGAGCCCGTCGTGCGGGCGACGATCCTCGCGCCCTCGGAGTTCATCGGCGCGATCATGGAACTGTGCCAGACCCGGCGCGGCACCCTGCTCGGCATGGACTACCTCTCCGAGGACCGGGTCGAGATCCGCTACACCCTGCCGCTCGCGGAGATCGTCTTCGACTTCTTCGACCAGCTGAAGTCCAAGACCCGCGGCTACGCCTCGCTGGACTACGAGCCCACCGGCGAGCAGGCCTCCAGCCTGGTCAAGGTCGACATCCTGCTGCACGGCGACAAGGTCGACGCCTTCTCGGCGGTCACCCACAAGGACGCGGCGTACGCGTACGGCGTCCGGCTGGTGGCCAAGCTGCGCGAGCTGATCCCGCGGCAGGCGTTCGAGGTGCCCATCCAGGCGGCCATCGGCTCCCGGGTCATCGCCCGCGAGACCATCCGCGCCATCCGCAAGGACGTCCTCGCCAAGTGCTACGGCGGTGACATCTCGCGTAAGCGGAAGCTGCTGGAGAAGCAGAAGGAGGGCAAGAAGCGGATGAAGATGGTGGGCTCTGTGGAAGTTCCGCAGGAGGCCTTCATCGCCGTGCTGTCCAGCGACGACAGCGCCGGTTCGGCCAAGGGCAAGAAGTAGCCACGCCGAATCCCGGGAATTTCAGGGCCCGTCGCGCTCCGGCGCGGCGGGCCCTGTGCTTGTCTCAGGGGTGTGTCCAGCGGGAAGTGGCCGGGAAGTGACCTGCCGCCGCCTCTTACGCACCGGCCGGACGCGCTCTAGTCTGATCTCTGCTCGGTAGTTACTCGCGAGTTAAACAACAGCCGCAATTGAGCCAGCCGCAACGCCGCGGGCCCCGGAGGATGTCGTGAGCGACACACAGACCCTGATCGAGAACCGTCCGCCGTCCGTCGCCGCCCTCTTCCTGGAGCGCGTGGCGGCCACACCCGACGCCGAGGCATACCGCTACCCGGTACCGGCCTCGGGCGAAGGGCCCGACGAGTGGAAGTCGCTGACCTGGGCGCAGTCCGCCGAACGGGTCTTCGCCATCGCGGCCGGCCTCATCGAACTCGGCGTCGAGCCGGAGCAGCGCGTCGCGCTCGCCTCCTCGACCCGGGTCGAGTGGATCCTGGCCGACCTCGGCATCCTCTGCGCCGGCGCGGCCACCACGACCGTGTACCCGCAGACCAACGCCGAGGAGTCGGCGTTCATCCTGTCCGACTCCGCGAGCCGGGTCCTCATCGCCGAGGACGCCGCCCAGCTCGCCAAGGCCCGGGAGAAGCGCGCGGAGCTTCCCGAGCTCACCCGGGTCGTCGTCATCGACCCCGAGGGCGTCGAGACCGACGACTGGGTCCTGACCCTCGCCGAGCTGGAGGCGCGCGGTTCCGCGTACCTGGAGAAGCACCCCGAGCTGATCAAGGAGCGCGTCGGCGCGATCACCGCCGACCAGCTCGCGACGCTCATCTACACCTCCGGCACCACGGGCCGCCCCAAGGGAGTCCGGCTGCCGCACGACAACTGGTCGTACATGGCGAAGGCGATCGCCTCGACCGGTCTGCTCGGCCAGGACGACGTCCAGTACCTGTGGCTGCCGCTCGCGCACGTCTTCGGCAAGGTCCTGACCTCCGGCCAGATCGAGGTCGGTCACGTGACCGCCGTCGACGGCCGCGTGGACAAGATCATCGAGAACCTTCCGGTGGTGCGTCCGACGTACATGGCGGCCGTCCCGCGCATCTTCGAGAAGGTCTACAACGGGGTCGCGGCCAAGGCACGGGCCGGCGGCGGCGCCAAGTACAAGATCTTCCAGTGGGCCGCCGAGGTGTCACGGGAGTACGCGAAGGCCAGTCAGGACAACTTCCGCCGCACGGGTTCGGCCTCGGTGCCGTTCGCGCTCGGCGCCAAGCACAAGGTCGCCGACGCGCTCGTCTTCGCCAAGATCCGCGAGGCCTTCGGCGGCAACCTGCGCGCCTGCATCTCCGGCTCCGCCGCGCTCGCGCCGGACATCGGCTACTTCTTCGCCGGCGCCGGCATCCACATCCTGGAGGGCTACGGACTCACCGAGTCCTCCGCCGCCTCCTTCGTGAACCCGGGTGAGGCCTACCGCACCGGCACGGTCGGCAAGCCGGTGCCCGGCACCGAGGTGCGCATCGCGGACGACGGCGAGATCCTGCTGCGCGGCCCCGGCATCATGGAGGGCTACCACGGCCTGCCCGAGAAGACCGCCGAGGTCCTGGAGGCGGACGGCTGGTTCCACACCGGCGACATCGGCGAGCTGTCCGCGGACGGCTATCTGCGGATCACCGACCGCAAGAAGGACCTCATCAAGACCTCGGGCGGCAAGTACATCGCGCCCGCCGAGGTCGAGGGCCAGTTCAAGGCCGTCTGCCCGTACGTCTCCAACATCCTCGTGCACGGCGCCGACCGGAACTTCTGCACCGCGCTCATCGCCCTCGACGAGCCGTCCATCCTCGACTGGGCCAAGGACAACGGCCTGGCGGGCAAGTCGTACGCCGACGTCGTCGCGGCGCCCGCGACCATCGCCCTCGTCGAGGGCTACGTGACGGAGCTCAACGGGGGCCTGCAGCGCTGGCAGACCATCAAGAAGTTCCGTCTGCTGCCCCGTGACCTGGACGTCGAGCACGGCGAGATCACTCCGAGCCTCAAGCTGAAGCGCCCGGTCGTCGAGAAGGCGTACAAGCACCTGATCGACGAGATGTACGCGGGCTCCCGCGAGGCGTAGCACCCCGCACCCGGCTGCCGGCCCCGGTCCGCGGGGGCCGGCAGCCGTGGTGTTCGCTCCTAACCGTCCCGCCTGCGCCGCATCCTGCCCAGCAGTTCGTCCATCCGCCGTATCTGGTCGCGGAGCGCGGGCACGTCGGGTGCGGTGCCCGCCGCCAGGTCCGTGTCCATCCTCCCGAGGCGGGCGGCGAGTTCGTCGAACTGGTCCTGCTCACGGGCGAGCAGGCACTCCAGCTGACGGTTCTTGCGGTGCAGGTCGAGGAAGACGCTGACCTTGGCGCGCAGGACCCACGGGTCGAACGGCTTCGTCAGATAGTCGGCGGCCCCCGTCGCGTAGCCGCGGAAGGCGTAGCCCGCGTCGGCGTCCGTGCCCGTCAGGAAGATGATGGGCACGTCCTTGGTCCGGTCGAGCCGCTTGATGTTCGCGGCCGTCTCGAATCCGTCCATGCCCGGCATGCGGATGTCGAGCAGGACGACCGCGAACCGCTGCCGCTGCAGCGCCCGCACCGCCTCCTCGCCCGAACGCGCCCGCACCAGCGGCTCGTTGAGGGAACGCAGGACGGCCTCCAGCGCGACCAGGTTGTCCTCCATGTCGTCGACGAGGAGGATGCTCGCTCCCTCGCCGGTCGTCGCCTCAGCGCTCATGATGACGGTGCCTCACTCGGTCCGTGGTTTTCTCGGTGCCTCGCGGGTCCGGCGGCCGGTCCCCGACCCGCCCCGTGCGCCGCGCCGAAGTCGCCGTCCCGCGCCGTCGCAGTGGCGGGCGGTGGACGTGGATCGGATGCTCGATTCTGTCCGTCTTCGAGCACATCCATACCACTGTTCTCACTCATGACGGCCCACTTCGGTGACTCGCCGCTTATGAGTGCCGCCAGTCTGTCACCCTGGCCGCATCGTCCGAGGTGTCTTCGTCCGAACTGCCCAGGGAGCCGCACAGTGGGGGCCATTCCGACGCAACGGGAGTCCACGGCGTGCGCACCGGACACGCTCGCGCACCACCCCACCGGCCGGGACGTCGTGTCGCGCACATCGCTGCCGGGCACTCCGCTTGCTCCCGCGGCCGCGCGCCGGTTCCTCCGTGACACGCTTCTGAGCTGGGCCGAACCGCCCCTGCCCGGCGCCGAGATCATCGACGACCGGCTCACGGAGGACGCGTGCGTGGTGGTCAGCGAGCTCGTCACCAACGCTGTCGTCCACGCGGGTACCGACGTCGAGCTGTTGTGCCGTCTGGAGTGCGCGGCCGACGGCCCGCCCGGCCCGCTGGTCGTCGAGGTCTCCGACCACCATCCCTCGCGTGCCATACGGGAGGACGGCGCCGAACCGTCGTACGGGACACCCGAGTACGGACGGGGCCTGCGTCTGGTCTCCGCGCTCTCCGAGGCCTGGGGCATCACCTACCGTCCGGGCGTCAAGACGGTGTGGTCGAGGCTGCTGGTCGACGGGGCCGCCGGGGCCCTGCCGGGGGCGGGCGTCTTCACGGACGCGGACGACCTGCGCCGGCCGGGCCGCTTCGACGACGTGGACGGTCTCTCCGCGAGGGGCGCCTTCGTGGACGACGACGGGCTCACGGGCGGGCTCCCCGGAGCGTTCGCGGGACCGGGCGGGTTCGCCGGCGCCGACGCTCTCACCGGCGCGGCGGACGGTCCGGACGCGGCCGGCGCCGGGGCCACCGCGTACGCGGAGGGCCGGGTCCCGGGGTACGGACCGGGAGCCGGCGGTGAGCCGTATCGCCCCGTGGCCGCCGCGGGGGCGGACCTGAGCGCCGCCCGGGGCCACGACTGGCTCGACCGGGGTGCCCTCTCCTTCCTCGCCGAGGCCTCGGACCTGCTCGCCGGGCAGCTCGACGAGGACCTGGTCGCCGCGCTGGCCGGGCAGCTCCTCGTCCCGCGCCTCGCCGACTGGTGCGCGGTATGGCTGGAGGACGAGGCCACCGACCGGGCCGGCGGGTTCGGCCTGGCCCTCGGCCCCCGCCTCGCCCGGGTCTGGCACGGGAGCGAGAACCTGATCGAGGGCCTGCGCCAGGCACTGGAGAAGGACCCGCCGCGGCTGCCCGACGCCGTGCGCTCGCGGGCCGTCCCGGTGCCCTGGCCCGGCGGGGCGCTGGGCGCCCGCGGGGCGAGCGGGGCGGCACTGGCGTACCGGCTGATCGCGGGCGGCCGGCCGCTGGGCACGCTGGTGATCGGGCGGGCCGGACCGCCCGACTTCCCCGACGAGGTCACCGGACTGGTCGAGGACCTCAGCCGCCGCATCGCGCTGGCCATCGGCGCGGCCCGCCAGTACGCGCGCCAGGCCACCATCAGCCGGGTCCTGCAGCGCGGGCTGCTGCCGGGCGCGGTCGCCGAGATCCCCGGGGTGCGCAGCGCCCTCGTCTACGAACCGCTCGACAAGGGCGGGCCGAGCGGCGACTTCTACGACGTGTTCCCGGCGGGCGACGGACGCTGGTGCTTCGCGGTCGGCGACGTCCAGGGCAAGGGGCCCGAGGCCGCCGTCGTGATCGGCCTGGCCCGGCCCTGGCTGCGACTGCTGGCCCGTGAGGGCTACGACGTCGCGGACGTCCTCGACCGTCTCAACCAGCTCCTCCTCGACGACGCGACGGAGGCAGCGGACGCGGCGGCCCGGGCGCTCGTGGCCGCGGGCGGACCCGGGCTCGGCGCCGACCTCGGCCCGCAGACGCGTTTCCTGTCCATGCTCTACGGCGAGCTGGTCCCCTTCGAGGGCGGTGTGCGCTGCACCCTCGCCTCGGCGGGGCATCCGCTGCCGCTGCTGCTGGGTCCCGACGGCGACGTACGGGAGATGGCCCGGCCGCAGACCCTGCTCGGCGTCTTCGAGGACCCCGAGTACACCTCCGAGACCTTCGAGATGTACCCCGGGGACACGCTCCTGTGCGTCACCGACGGGGTGACGGAGCGGCGCGACGGGTCCCGCCAGTTCGACGACGAGGACGGTCTCGCGCACGCCCTGGCGGGCTGCGCCGGCCTGAACGCCGAGATGATCGCGGAACGGATCCGCGCGCTGGTCCACGCCTTCGGCCCCCGCCCGCCCGAGGACGACATGGCCCTGCTGGTGTTACAGGCCGACTAGCCCACAGCGGCCGCCCGGCCCACCGCGGCCGCCCGGCCAAAGGCTCGCCGGACACGTCCACCCCGGGCGTGCTGGACAATGGAACGCATGCCTTCCGCACTTCCCGACGGTGAGCCCGTCCCCGACGACGGGGCGCTGCCCTCGCACGCCCTGGCCGGGGCGGCCGAGCGGCCCCTCGGGTTCTATCTCCACGTTCCGTACTGCGCGACCCGCTGCGGTTACTGCGACTTCAACACCTACACGGCGACCGAGCTGCGGGGCAGCGGCGGCGTGCTCGCCTCCCGCGACAACTACGCGGACACCCTGACCGACGAGATCCGGCTCGCCCGCAAGGTCCTCGGCGACGACCCCCGCCCGGTCCGCACGGTCTTCGTCGGAGGCGGTACGCCCACGCTGCTGGCCGCCGACGATCTCGTACGGATGCTGGGCGCGATCCGGGACGAGTTCGGGCTCGCGGACGACGCCGAGGTCACGACGGAGGCGAACCCCGAGTCGGTCGGCCCCGAGTACCTCGCGACTCTGCGCGCCGGGGGCTTCAACCGGATCTCCTTCGGCATGCAGAGCGCCCGGCAGCACGTCCTGAAGGTGCTCGACCGCACGCACACCCCGGGCCGCCCCGAGGCCTGCGTCGCCGAGGCCCGCGCGGCCGGCTTCGCACATGTGAACCTGGACCTGATCTACGGCACGCCGGGGGAGTCGGACGACGACTGGCGGGCCTCCCTGGAGGCGGCCCTCGGCGCCGGTCCCGACCACATCTCCGCGTACGCGCTGATCGTCGAGGAGGGCACGCAGCTCGCGCGCCGGATCCGCCGGGGCGAGGTCCCCATGACGGACGACGACGTGCACGCGGACCGCTACCTCATCGCGGACGAGGTGATGTCGGCGGCGGGCTTCGAGTGGTACGAGGTGTCGAACTGGGCCACCGCCGGCTCGCCGGACAGCCGCTGTCTGCACAACGAGCTGTACTGGCGGGGCGCCGACTGGTGGGGCGCGGGGCCCGGGGCGCACAGCCACGTCGGCGGCGTTCGCTGGTGGAACGTGAAGCATCCGGGGGCGTACGCGGCGGCACTGGCCGAGGGCCGCTCCCCCGGGGCGGGCCGCGAACTCCTCTCCGAGGAGGACCGCCGGGTCGAGCGCATCCTCCTGGAGCTGCGGCTGCGCGAGGGCTGCCCGCTCTCCCTGCTCCGCCCCGACGGCCTCGCGGCAGCCCGCCGCGCCCTGTCCGAGGGACTCCTCGAAGCCGGCCCGTACGACGCCGGCCGTGCCGTCCTCACCCTGCGCGGCCGTCTCCTGGCGGACGCCGTCGTCCGGGATCTGGTGGACTGAACGACGGGACGCCGTGACGGCGGGCTGCCCCGGCCGACGGCCGACCCAGGCCGCGGCGGGGGACCCGGCCCCGGAAGGGACCCGGCCCCGAAGGGGACACGGGCGCCCTCCCGTCGCCGGCGCCCGGCCCGTCACTCCGGTGGCGAAATCCGTCAGTCCGGCGCCCGGCCCGTCACTCCGGTGCCGAACGCGTCAGTCCGGCGTCCGGCCGTCACTTCGGCGTCCCGCCCGTCACTCCGGAGCCGTGACGAAGTCGATCAGTTCCTCCACCCGGCCCAGGAGGGCCGGTTCCAGGTCCTTGTAGGAGTGGACCCGGGACAGGATGTGCTGCCAGGCCGCGCCGGTGTTCTCCGGCCAGCCCAGGGCCCGGCACACGCCCGTCTTCCAGTCCTGGCCGTGCGGGACCCGGGGCCAGGACGGGATGCCCACCGAGGACGGCTTCACGGCCTCCCAGACGTCGATGTACGGGTGGCCGAGCACCAGGGCGTGCTCGCTCGTGACCGCCTCCGCGATCCGGGACTCCTTCGAACCCGGGACCAGGTGGTCCACGAGGACGCCGAGCCGGGCGTCCGGGCCCGGGGAGAACGCGTCCACGACAGCGGGGAGGTCGTCCACGCCCTCCAGGTACTCCACGACCACGCCCTCGACGCGCAGATCGTCGCCCCAGACCCGCTCGACCAGTTCGGCGTCGTGACGGCCCTCGACGTAGATGCGCCCGGCGCGTGCGACCCGGGCGCGTGCGCCGGGGACCGCCACCGAGCCGGACGCCGTACGGCTGGGGCGCACCGGCGCGGAGGCCGTCGGGCGGACCAGGGTCACCACCCTGCCCTCCAGCAGGAAGCCGCGCGGCTCCAGCGGGAACACCCGGTGCTTGCCGAAGCGGTCCTCCAGGGTCACCGTGCCCGCCTCGCAGCGGATCACAGCGCCGCAGAAGCCGGTGCCGGGCTCCTCGACGACCAGACCCGGGTCCGCCGGGACCTCGGGCACGGGCCGGGGCTTCTTCCACGGTGGGGTCAGGTCCGGAGAGTACTGGCGCATTCGGATGACGATAGGAGAAGCCCGGCCGCCCTCACCGCGACACGCCGAAACGCTCGGCCAGGGCGTCCCGTTGGGACCGTACGAACGCGGCGTCCACGACCGCCCCGTGGCCGGGGACGTACAGCGCGTCCTCGCCGCCCAGTCCGAGCAGCCGGTCGAGCGCGGCGGGCCAGCGCGACGGTACGGCGTCGGGGCCCGCCTGCGGCTCGCCCGACTCCTCGACCAGGTCGCCGCAGAACACCACCGTCGGGTCGCCCGGCACCACGACCGCGAGGTCGTGCCCGGTGTGTCCCTCGCCGATCCGCACCAGCAGGACCTGGACGCCGCCGTCGAGGTCCAGCCGCCAGGTGTCCCACACGAACAGGTCCCGGGGGCGTACGAGGGCGTCGGCCGCCTCCTCCGCGGCCCGGGGGTCCAGGCCGTTGCGCACCGCGTCCGCGTACAGCTCCTCGCGGCCGTCCTCGTACACCGCGGACGAGCCGCCCGCGGTGAAGATCCGCGCGCCGGCGAACGCCGCCGCGCCGAAGACGTGATCGAAATGGGGGTGGGTGAGCGCGAGAAGGGTCACACGGTGGCCGGTGAGCGCCTGCGCCTCCCGGCGCACCTTCGCGCCCTCCGCGAGGCTCGACCCGGCGTCGATCATCAGCGCCGCCCCCTCGCCGACGACGAGTCCCACCGTGCAGTCCCAGTCCGGAAGCCGCTGTCGCCCCACCCGGGGCGCCACCCTTTCCCACCCGAGCTCTTCCCAAGTCAGCCTCATGCGGCGACGCTAACGGTGAGCGGGTGCCGCGCACGACATCGCAGGCCCGCCCTTGCCCGGGGTGTGCCTCACCGCCGTACACTGAACCGGGGAACGTTGGCACTCGCGTGCGCTGAGTGCCAGGCGAAAGCCACGAAGGCCACGAAGACCACCGAGTCGACTTCTGGAGGTGCGCGATGCTCAGCGAACGCAGGCTCGAGGTGCTGCGCGCCATCGTCCAGGACTACGTGGGCACCGAGGAGCCGGTCGGTTCCAAGGCGCTCACCGAGCGGCACCGCCTCGGCGTCTCGCCGGCGACCGTCCGCAACGACATGGCGGTCCTGGAGGACGAGGGGTACATCGCCCAGCCGCACACCAGCGCCGGGCGCATCCCCACGGACAAGGGCTACCGCCTCTTCGTCGACAAGCTCGCGGGCGTCAAGCCGATGACCGCGCCCGAGCGCCGCGCCATCCAGAACTTCCTGGACGGCGCCGTCGACCTGGACGACGTCGTCGGCCGGACCGTGCGGCTGCTCGCGCAGCTCACCCGGCAGGTGGCCGTGGTGCAGTACCCCTCGCTGACCCGCTCGACCGTGCGCCACGTGGAGCTGCTCTCGCTCGCCCCCGCGCGGGTGATGCTCGTGCTGATCACGGACACCGGCCGGGTCGAGCAGCGCATGATCAACTGTCCGGCGCCGTTCGGTGAGACGTCGCTGGCGGACCTGCGGGCCCGGCTCAACAGCCGGGTCGCGGGGCGTCCCTTCGCGGACGTCCCGCAGCTCGTCCAGGACCTCCCGGAAGCCTTCGAGGCGGAGGACCGGGGTACGGTCTCGACGGTGCTCTCCACACTGCTGGAGACGCTCGTCGAGGAGACCGAGGAGCGCCTGATGATCGGCGGTACCGCCAATCTGACGCGTTTCGGACATGACTTCCCTCTCACCATCCGGCCGGTGCTCGAAGCGCTGGAGGAGCAGGTCGTGCTCCTCAAGTTGCTTGGAGAGGCCGGGGATTCGAGCATGACCGTGCGAATCGGGCACGAGAACGCGTATGAGGGACTCAACTCCACGTCCGTGGTCTCCGTCGGCTACGGTTCGGGCGGCGAGGCAGTAGCCAAACTCGGCGTGGTCGGCCCGACCCGCATGGATTACCCGGGAACGATGGGAGCGGTACGAGCGGTGGCACGGTACGTCGGACAGATCCTGGCGGAGTCGTAAGTGGCCACGGACTACTACGCCGTACTCGGCGTGCGCCGCGACGCGTCCCAGGACGAGATCAAGAAGGCGTTCCGGAGGCTCGCTCGCGAGCTGCACCCGGACGTCAATCCCGATCCGAAGACGCAGGAGCGGTTCAAGGAGATCAACGCCGCGTACGAGGTGTTGTCGGACCCGCAGAAGAAGCAGGTCTACGACCTCGGCGGCGACCCGCTGTCCCAGCAGGGCGGCGGCGCCGGTGCCGGAGGCTTCGGCCAGGGCGGCTTCGGGAACTTCTCGGACATCATGGACGCGTTCTTCGGCACGGCGTCGCAGCGCGGACCGCGCTCGCGCACCCGCCGGGGCCAGGACGCCATGATCCGCCTGGAGATCGAGCTCGACGAGGCGGCCTTCGGCACCACGAAGGACATCCAGGTCGACACGGCCGTCGTCTGCGGCACCTGCAACGGCGAGGGTGCCGCGCCCGGCACCGCCGCGCAGACCTGTGACATGTGCCGCGGCCGCGGCGAGGTGTCCCAGGTGACGCGGTCCTTCCTCGGCCAGGTCATGACCTCGCGGCCGTGTCCGCAGTGCCAGGGCTTCGGCACCGTCGTCCCGACCCCGTGCCACGAGTGCGCGGGCGACGGCCGGGTCCGCTCCCGCCGCACCCTCACGGTCAAGATCCCGGCCGGTGTGGACAACGGCACCCGCATCCAGCTCGCGGGCGAGGGCGAGGTCGGCCCCGGCGGCGGCCCCGCCGGCGACCTGTACGTGGAGATCCACGAACTGCCGCACTCGACCTTCCAGCGGCGCGGCGACGACCTGCACTGCACGGTCACCATCCCGATGACCGCGGCGGCCCTCGGCACCAAGGTGCCGCTGGAGACGCTCGACGGCATGGAGGAGGTCGACATCCGTCCGGGCACGCAGTCCGGCCAGTCGATCCCGCTGCACGGCCGGGGTGTCACGCACCTGCGTGGCGGCGGCCGCGGCGACCTCGTCGTGCACGTCGAGGTCATGACGCCGACCAAGCTCGACCCGGAGCAGGAGCGGGTGCTGCGCGAGCTCGCCAAGCTGCGCGGCGAGGAGCGGCCCACCGGTCAGTTCCAGCCCGGTCAGCAGGGGCTCTTCTCCCGGCTGAAGGACGCCTTCAACGGCCGGTGATCCAGGCGGGGCACGGGGCCCGACGCGTCCCGTGCCCTCCACGTCGGAGGCCGAATCCGGCCGGACGACCGGATTCGGACTTGCCCGGGGGACGTGACAACATGCCGTCATGTCCTCCGCGCTGACCGATCTCTTCCCTCACCCGATCGTGCAGGCCCCCATGGCGGGCGGAGTCTCCGTCCCGCAGCTCGCGGCCGCCGTGTCCGAGGCCGGCGGGCTCGGCTTCCTCGCGGCGGGGTACAAGACCGCCGACGGCATGTACCAGGAGATCAAGCAGCTGCGCGGGCTGACCGGCCGTCCCTTCGGCGTCAACCTGTTCCTCCCGCAGCCCGAGCACGCGGACGCCGCGGCGGTCGAGGTGTACGCCCACCAGCTCGCCGGCGAGGCCGCCTGGTACGAGACCGAGCTCGGGGACCCGGACAACGGCCGCGACGACGGCTACGACGCCAAACTCGCCGTCCTCCTCGACAAGCCGGTGGCGGCGGTCTCCTTCCACTTCGGCGTCCCGAAGCCGGAGGTGCTTCAGTCGCTGCGGCGCGCCGGCACCCTCACCCTGGTCACCGCGACCACGGCCGAGGAGGCCGTCGGCGTGGAGCGGGCCGGCGCCGACGTGGTCGTCGTGCAGGGCATCGAGGCCGGCGGACACCAGGGCACCCACCGGGACAACCCGGAGACGGACGGCACGGGCGTCGGCCTGCTCACACTGGTCGCACAGGTCCGCGAGAGAGTGGGCATCCCGGTCGTCGCCGCCGGCGGCATCATGCGCGGCAGCCAGATCGCCGCCGTCCTCGCCGCGGGCGCCGACGCGGCCCAGCTCGGCACCGCCTTCCTCGCGACCCCCGAGTCGGGCGCGGACGCCGTGCACAAGCGGGCGCTGACCGACCCCCTCTACGTCCGCACGGAGCTCACGCGCGCCTTCTCCGGACGCCCGGCGCGCGCGCTGGCCAACCGCTTCATGCGCGAGCACGGCCCCTACGCCCCCGCCGCCTACCCCGAGGTCCACCACCTCACCGTGCCGCTGCGCAAGGCGGCCGCCAAGGCGGGCGACGCGCAGGGCATGGCCCTGTGGGCGGGGCAGGGCCACCGCATGGCCCGCGACCTGCCCGCCGGGCAGCTCGTGGAGGTACTGAACGCAGAAATCGCGGCCGCCGAGACAGCGTTGTCGGCCGCCGCCGAGATCCCGGAAGAGGGTGCGGACCGATGACGGCACCGGTGTTCCTGGTCGAGCACTTCGACGCGGACGGCGAGGGACGCCATGTCCTCGACGGACCCGAGGGACGGCACGCCGTCTCCGTGAAACGGCTGCACAGCGGTGAGGAGGTCGTGCTCACCGACGGGGCCGGGCGCCGGGCCGCGTGCGTGGTCCTCGGCACCGAGGGCAAGGACCGGCTGATCGTGCGGATGGGCGAGGTCACCGAGGAGGCGCCCGAACAGCCGCGCATCACGGTCGTCCAGGCCCTGCCCAAGGGGGACCGGGGCGAGCTGGCCGTCGAGACCATGACCGAGACCGGCGTCGACGCGATCGTCCCCTGGGCCGCCTCCCGCTGCATCACGCAGTGGAAGGGCGAGCGGGGTCTGAAGGCGCTCGGCAAGTGGCGGGCCACCGCCCGGGAGGCGGGCAAGCAGTCCCGCCGGGCGCGCTTCCCGGAGGTCGCGGACGCGATGACGACCAGACAGGTTGCCGCACTTCTCGCCAAAGCCGATCTCGCCGCCGTGCTCCACGAGGACACCGCGCTCGGCACCGAGCCCTTCGCGACCGCCGCGCTGCCCGCGTCCGGCGAGATCGTCCTGGTGGTCGGCCCCGAGGGCGGGATCTCCGCCGACGAGGTCGCCCTCTTCACCGAGGCCGGCGCGAAGACCTTCCACCTGGGGCGCACGGTGCTGCGCACCTCCACGGCCGGGACCGTGGCCACCGCGCTGCTGCTGGCCCGCACCGGCCGCTGGTCCTGACCCACCGCCCGCCGGCCCGACCACGACCGTCCGCACATCGAACGGGAAGCCCATGGAACTCGCCCAGGTACGACTGCTCGTCTCCGACTTCGCCGCCTGCTACCGCTTCTACTCCGAAGTCCTCGGCCTCAAGCCCCAGTCGGGCGCCGCCGAGGGACCGTACGAGAAGTTCAGTCCCGTCATCGGGTCCGCGGGCATCGCCCTTCAGGACCGGGCCGCGATGACGGAGATACTGGGTGAGATCGGCGACCCCGTGACCGGACACCGGTCGCTGGTCGTGCTGCGGGTGGACGACCTCGACACCTACTGCGAGCAGGTCGTCTCGCGCGGCGCGACCCTCCTGCACGGTCCGGCGCCCATGACGGACCGCATGCGCGTCGCCCACCTCAAGGACCCCGAGGGCAACCTGGTGGAGCTCCAGGAGTGGCTGCTGATGCTCGGCTGACGGCCGGTCAGGAGCCCGCCGGGACCGGGCAAACGGGGAACCTTACGGCTTCCCCGGCCCGCCGGGCAACACCTTCGGGTGGTTGTGCCCCCGATGGCCGCATGCGGTCTACCGCGCACCGCCGCGCGGTGGCACGCTGCGGTCCATGGGGGCTCTGAGGTATTCCAGACACCGGACGAGGCACGGGCGGGTCCTGACGGCCGCCGGGCTGGGCGCGGTCGCGGTGTTCGCCATGACCGGCTGCGAGCCCATGGACGGACTCAGCACCGCGACCGTGGCCTACACGACCGACAAGACGGCGACCAGCGAGCTGAACAACCGGCACGTGGACGTGAGGTGGCTCACCTGCACCGCGAGCCTGGGCAACGCGGGCAAGGCCTACACGCCGGGAAAGTCGCCCTCGCCGAGCGAGAACACCGTGGCGACCGTCGACTGCCAGGGCCAGACCGGCGACGGCCGGGCCATCACCGTCAAGGGCAAGGTCACCCGCGCCGTCAACGGCGCCTGCGTACGCGGCGATCTGCGCGCCACCGTCGGCGGAAAGCAGGTCTTCCACGTCAAGGGCCTCGGCGACTGCGGCGCCGGACGCACCCCGCCGGCCACCTACCGTCCCACCGGCGGGCAGCCCGACCCCACCGTCACCGTCACCGTGACGAGGACGATGTGGTGCAAGGGCGACCCCACCTGCTGGCCCTCACAGGGCAAGTGACCTGCCGGACCGTACAGGGATCAAGTGATCCGAACCTCTACCCGGGCCCCGCACGCCCTGCATAGGGTGATCGGGTGACCGATTCCGCAGCCTCCGCGTACATCCGGTTTCCCCATCTGCACGGCGAGTTGGTCGTCTTCACGGCCGAGGACGACATCTGGGCCGCCCCGCTCGACGGCGGCGGCCGCGCCTGGCGGGTCAGCGCCGACAACGTCCCGGTCAGCCATCCGCGCATCTCCCCGGACGGTACGACCGTCGCCTGGACGTCGACGCGTGACGGAGCCCCCGAGGTCCACGCGGCCTCCCTGGACGGCGGCCCCGCGAAACGGCTGACCTACTGGGGCAGCGTCAAGACCCAGGTGCGCGGCTGGACCCCCGACGGGCAGGTGCTCGCCCTCAGCACCCAGGGACAGGCCAGCCTGCGCCGCACCTGGGCACGTGCCGTCCCGCTCGACGGGGGCCCCGCGACGACCCTGCCGTACGGGCCCGTGGGCGACGTCGCCCACGGCGGGAACGGTGTCGTCCTGCTCTCCGCCCCGATGGGGCGCGAGGCCGCCTGGTGGAAGCGGTACCGGGGCGGCACGGCGGGCAAGCTGTGGATCGACCGGGACGGCGACGGGGAGTTCGTCCGGCTGCACGAGGACGTCGACGGCAACATCGAATACCCCTTCTGGGTCGGCGAGCGGATCGCCTTCCTCTGCGACCACGAGGGCGTCGGCGCCCTGTACTCCTCCCTCGCCGACGGGTCCGACCTGCGCCGCCACACACCCCTCGACTCGTTCTACGCCCGCCACGCGGCCACCGACGGCAGCCGCGTCGTGTACGTGTCCGGCGGCGAGGCGTGGCTCCTCGAAGACCTCGACGGCGCCGAGCCGCGCCGCCTCGGCATCCGGCTCGGCGGACAGCGCGTCGACCAGCAGCCGCACCCCGTCAGCGCCGCGCGCTGGTTCTCCTCCGCCGCCCCCGACCACACCGGACGCGGCAGCGCGGTCTCCGTCCGCGGCGCGGTCCACTGGGTCACCCACCGCTCCGGCCCGGCCCGCGCGCTCGCCGCCGAACCCGGCGTCCGCGCCCGGATGCCCCGCGCCTTCCGCGCCGAGGGCGAGGAGCACGTGGTGTGGGTGACCGACGCGGAGGGCGACGACGCCCTCGAATTCGCCCCCGCCACCGGAGCCGCCCCCGGAGCAACCCCGCGACGGCTCGCCGCCGGCGCGCTCGGCCGGGTCCTCGGTCTCGCCGTGGCACCCGACGGGAGCCGCGCCGCCGTCGCCTCGCACGACGGACGCGTGCTGCTCGTCGAGCGCGAGAGCGGTGAGGTCCGCGAGGTCGACCGCAGCGAGGACGGCGAGGTCAGCGGCCTCGTCTTCTCGCCCGACTCGGCCTGGCTCGCCTGGTCGCACCCCGGCCCCCGCCCGCTGCGCCAGCTCAAGCTCGCCAACACCACCGACCTGTCGGTCACCGAGGCGACCCCGCTGCGCTTCCGGGACTACGCGCCGGCGTTCACCCTCGACGGCAAGCACCTCGCCTTCCTGTCGGCCCGCGCCTTCGACCCCGTCTACGACGAGCACGTCTTCGACCTGGCCTTCGTCGGCGGCTCCCGGCCCTATCTGATCACCCTGGCCGCCACGACCCCGTCCCCCTTCGGACCGCAGCGGCACGGCAGACCCTTCGAGGCGCCCGACAAGGACGAGACGCCCGACAGCGAGGGCGCCCCCAGCACCCGCATCGACCTGGACGGACTCGCCGACCGGATCGTGCCGTTCCCCGTCGAGGCCGCCCGCTACTCCACGCTGCGCGCCGCCAAGGACGGGCTGCTGTGGCTGCGCCACCCGGTGCGCGGCGTGCTCGGCGCCTCCCGCGCCACCCCGGACGACCCGGACCCCAAGACCGAGCTGGAGCGCTACGACCTGGCCCAGCAGCGCATCGAGCATCTCGCCGCCGACGCCGACCACTTCACCGTCACCGGCGACGGCAAGCGGGTCCTGCTGTGGACCGACGGAAAGCTCAAGGTCGTCCCCAGCGACCGGCGTGCCTCGAACGACGACGAGAGCGACACGAACATCACCGTCGACCTGTCGCGGGTGCGCCAGAGCGTCGACCCGGCCGCCGAATGGCGCCAGATGTACGACGAGACCGGCCGCCTCATGCGGGACAACTTCTGGCGCCCGGACCTCGGAGGGGTCGACTGGGACGGCGTCCTCGACCGGTACCGGCCGGTCCTGGAGCGGGTCGCCACCCACGACGACCTCGTCGACCTGCTGTGGGAGGTCCAGGGCGAACTCGGCACCTCGCACGCGTACGTCACCCCGCGCGGCGGCTGGAGCGGCGGAGAGCGGGCGCAGGGTCTCCTCGGGGCGGACATCTCCCGCCACGAGGACGGCAGTTGGCGCATCGACCGGATCCTCCCCTCGGAGACCTCCGACCCGGAGGCGCGGGCCCCGCTCGCCGCACCCGGCGTCGCGGTGCGCGCCGGGGACGCGATCGTCGCCGTCGGCGGCCGGCCGGTGGACCCGGTGGCCGGGCCCGCGCCCCTGCTCGTCGGCACCGCGGGCAAGCCCGTCGAGCTGACGATCTCGCCCTCGGGTGGCGGCGACCCGCGGCACGCCGTCGTCGTACCGCTCGCCGACGAGGAGCCGCTGCGCTACCACGCGTGGGTGGCCGACCGGCGCGCCTACGTCCACGAGCGTTCCGGCGGGCGCCTCGGCTATCTGCACGTGCCGGACATGGTCGGCGCCGGGTGGGCCCAGCTCCACCGCGACCTGCGGGTCGAGGTGGCCCGCGAGGGCCTGGTCGTGGACGTCCGGGAGAACCGCGGCGGCCACACCTCCCAGCTCGTCGTGGAGAAGCTCGCCCGGCGGATCGTCGGCTGGGACCTGCCCCGGGGACTGCGCGCCTACAGCTACCCGGAGGACGCGCCGCGCGGACCCGTCGTCGCCGTCGCCAACGAGTTCTCCGGCTCCGACGGCGACATCGTCAACGCGGCGATCAAGGCGCTCGGCATCGGACCCGTGGTCGGCACCCGCACCTGGGGCGGTGTCATCGGCATCGACAGCCGCTACCGCCTCGTCGACGGCACCCTCGTCACCCAGCCCAAGTACGCCTTCTGGATGGAGGGTTACGAGTGGGGCGTCGAGAACCACGGTGTCGATCCCGACGTCGAGGTCGTCCAGGCGCCGCAGGACCACGCCGCAGGCCGTGACACCCAGCTCGACGAGGCGGTCGCGATCGCGCTGGCCGCCCTGGAGGAGAACCCGGCGAAGGCCGCGCCCACGCTGCCGCCGCTGTGACCTCTGCCCGCGGGCGGACGGCGGCGGCGCGAGCCGCGCACGAGCCGTCCGCCCGGCGGGGCCGCTAGCATGCGGAGGTACTGATCGGCTGGCGTGAGGAGGCACACGCATGGCGCAGGATCCGGGCGGGGAACCCCAGGACGACTGCCTGTTCTGCAAGATCGTGGCGGGGCAGATCCCGGCGACGCTGGTGCGCGAGAGCGACACGACCGTGGCGTTCCGCGACATCAATCCGCAGGCACCGACCCACATCCTGGTCATCCCCAAGGTGCACTACCCCGACGCGGCCTCCCTGGCCGCCGCCGAGCCCGCCGTCGCGGCGGACGTCCTGCGCGAGGCCGGCGAGGTCGCGGCCGAGGAGAAACTGGAGAGCTACCGCGTCGTGTTCAACACGGGCAGCGGTGCCGGCCAGACCGTCTTCCACGCGCACGCCCACCTCCTGGGCGGCCGCGGCATGCAGTGGCCGCCGGGATAACCGGTCTTGTCCGCACGCGAACTGGTGGTCCTCGGCACCGCCAGCCAGGTTCCGACCCGGCACCGCAACCACAACGGCTATCTGCTGCGCTGGGACGGTGAGGGCCTGCTCTTCGACCCCGGCGAGGGCACCCAGCGCCAGATGCTGCGTGCCGGGGTCGCCGCGCACGACCTGCACCGCATCTGCGTCACGCATTTCCACGGCGACCACGCGCTCGGCCTCGGCGGGGTGATCCAGCGCATCAACCTCGACCGCGTCCCGCACGAGGTGACCGCGCACTACCCGCTCTCCGGGCAGCACTTCTTCGAGCGGCTGCGGTACGCCACCGCCTACCGCGAGACGGTCCCGCTGACCGAGGCACCGGTCGCGGACGACGGCGTCCTCGCGACGACCCCCGCCTACACCCTGGAGGCCCGCAGGCTCTCCCACCCCGTCGAGTCCTTCGGATACCGGCTGGTCGAGCCGGACGGGCGGCGGATGCTGCCGGAGCGGCTCAGGGAGCACGGGATCAAGGGGCCCGACGTCGGCGTGCTGCAACGGGAGGGCACGCTGCGGGGCGTCTCGCTGGACGACGTCAGCGAGGTCCGGCGGGGGCAGCGGTTCGCGTTCGTCATGGACACCCGGCTGTGCGAGGGAGTCGACGCGCTCGCCGAGGGCTGCGACCTGCTGGTCATCGAATCGACCTTCCTCGACGGAGACAGCCGGCTCGCCGCCGATCACGGTCATCTGACGGCCGGCCAGGCGGGCCGGGTGGCCAGGCGGGCGGGGGTGCGGCACCTCGTGCTCACCCACTTCAGCCAGCGCTACCCCGACCCCGGTGAGTTCGAGCGCGAGGCCCGCGCCGCGGGGTTCGACGGCGAGCTGACGGTGGCGCAGGACCTGGTGCGGGTGCCGGTCCCGAAGCGGCACTGAGACGCCGTACCGGGAAGGCGCCGTTTTCGGTACGTCGGGGGAGGAACCGTACGATGCTTCGATGTCCCTCCCCAAGGCCGAACTGCACCTGCACATCGAAGGCACCCTCGAACCCGAGCTGGCCTTCGCGCTCGCCGCGCGCAACGGCGTCACCCTGCCGTACGCGGACACCGAGGAGCTGCGCAAGGCGTACCTCTTCGACGACCTCCAGAGCTTCCTGAACCTGTACTACGAACTCATGGCCGTCCTGCGGACCGAGGCGGACTTCGCCGACCTGGCCGACGCCTACCTCGCGCGCGCCGCCGCGCAGGGCGTACGGCACGCGGAGATCTTCTTCGACCCGCAGGCGCACATCGCCCGGGGCGTGCCGATGGGGACGGTCGTCGAGGGGCTGTGGCGGGCGCTCGGGCGCAGCGAGGAGACCCACGGCGTCTCCACCCAGCTGATCATGTGCTTCCTGCGCGACGAGTCCGCGGAGTCCGCCATGGACACCCTTCGGGCCGCGAAGCCCTACCTCGACCGGATCAGCGGCGTCGGCCTCGACTCCGCCGAGGTCGGCCACCCGCCGGTCAAGTTCCGCGAGGTCTACGAGGCCGCGGCCGAACTCGGTCTGCGGCGGGTCGCGCACGCCGGCGAGGAGGGGCCGCCCGCGTACATCACCGAGGCCCTCGACATCCTGGGCGTCGAGCGGGTCGACCACGGGCTGCGCTGCATGGAGGACCCCGAGCTCGTCGCGCGGCTGGTCCGCGAGCGGGTGCCGCTGACCCTGTGCCCGCTGTCGAACGTACGGCTGCGCGCCGTGGACGTCCTGGCGGAGCACCCGCTGCCCGCCATGATGGACGCCGGGCTGCTGTGCACGGTCAACTCCGACGACCCGGCCTACTTCGGCGGTTACGCGGGCGACAACTTCGGCGCCGTGCGCGAGGCGCTCGGACTCGGTGAGGAGCGGCTTCGGGAGCTGGCGCGCAACTCGTTCGAGGCGTCCTTCCTGGAGCACGACGAGGAGCGGCGGGCACGGTACATCGCCGAGGTCGAGGCGTACGTGTTCCCGTAGCCGGCCGAGCGCCCGCCCGGCCTCCCCTCCTGCCGGGCCGGGCGGGCGCTCGCGGCGGTCAGACGCTCACGGGACCGGGCGCGGGCGCGGCCGCCGTTTGCAGGGGCCCTGCCGTCCCGTACGCCTCCCGCTGGGCGGGCACGCCCTCCAGCGGGATCTCCACGACGGGGATCTCGACGGCGGGGAGTTCCGCCGGTGGGATCTCCACGACGGGGAGCTGCGCCACGGGGATCTCGGCGACGGGGATCTCGACGATCTGGCCGGCTCCCCGCGGGCGCAGGGCCACCAGCGTCATCGGGACGCCGATGACCAGCAGGCCGGCCGCCAGGACCGATCCCATGGCCGGGTAGCCCGCCCGCTCGGACAGCAGGCTGCCGGTGAGCGGGCCGCACGCCGTACCGAGCGAGGACGCGGAACCGACGAGGACCGCCCACCGGCCGCGCGGGTCCATGGACGCGGCGAGGCCGATCACGTACGACAGCACGACCGGGTACAGCGCGTTCCAGGCGATCTCGCCCGTCGCGAAGGACGTCAGATCGGTGGCCGCCGCGCTCAGCGCGATGCAGCCCGCGATCAGCGCGGTGCCCAGTCCGATCGGCAGCGCGCGGCCGAGCCGCGGGCCGAGGGCACCCGCGCCGATCGTCCCGAGGAGTCCGGCGCCGAGCGCCACCGCGAAGACCGCGCCCACCTCGACCTCGGTGAGCCCCGCCTGCGCCAGGCCTATCCGGCCGCTCACGCCCCACAGGGAGTTCTGTGCGAGGGACCAGAAGAGCATCGTGCCGGCGAGCAGCAGCCCGGAACGGCGGTGCGGGAGCGGGCCGGTGGCGCGCCGGGCGCGGTCGGCGGGGGTGCGGGCGGGAAGGCGCCCCGTCAGGCAGAGCGCGAGCAGCGCGGTGCAGGCGATCGCGGCGAGCGGATGACCGTGCCCCGGGCCGAGGTGGGGGATGGTCAGATACAGCGCGCCCGCGAGGCCGGAGACGCCGAACAGACCCAGGGTGGTGACCCGGTGCGCATCGGACCGGCCGGCGATCCCGGTCGCGGCGACCGTGGTGGCCGTGCCGGAACCGAAACCGCCGACGATCGCGCCGGCGATCACCAGGGGGACGGCCGAGAAGAGCGCGGCGGTGCCGAAGCCGGCGGCCGCGAGGAGCAGTCCGGCGCGGGCCAGGGCGCGCGGGCCGAAGCGGTCGACGCGGGAGGCGAGCAGGAAACCGGCCGAGGCCGAGCTCAGCAGCAGGACGCTGCCGACGGCTCCGGCTTGGGTGGCCGACAGCGGGAGGCCTGCGTCGAGGCGGCCGACGGTGGTGGGGAGCAGATACGCGGCGAGGTACCCGGCCGTGAAAAGGGCGACGAGGGGCCAGGGCGTGGCGGTGCGGGCGGACACGGGCGTTCCCAGGGCATGCGAGAGCGGCTCAAGAAGAGAGGGGGAGGGGCGGCTGTCGACGGACAGGAACGCGCGGGCAATTTGTATCAAGGTGGGGGGTGCGCGAAAAAGGCGCGCAGGTGTGATCTGGAGCACTCTTTGTTTGCGCCGGTGGGCCCGGGGTAAGAACGCGCCTTCCGGCCACCGACCGGGGAGCGGAGCCGGGCGCCGGGCCCGGGCCCACCGGCGCCCGCCCGAGCGGCCGCCGGAGCGCATCACGCAGGTCAGGCGGGTGGGACGGGGCCCGGGTGCCCCGTGGAGCCGTGGTGCCCGGCGTGAACCACGGGCCCGGGTGGCGGCCGTGGTGCACACTGGCCAGATCCGCACCACCCCAGGGAGCGCACCGTGATCAACGGCGAGGGACCGTTCCGCCAGGCCCATGTCGACCCGCTCGCCGCGCTGCGCACGGCCGACGAACCGCCCTGGGACGTCTACCTGACGGGCACGGTCTTCCTGGACATCATCTTCACCGGACTCGACTCCGCCCCCGTGCGCGGCACCGAGTCCTGGGCGCGGGGCATGGGTTCGAGCCCCGGCGGCGTCGCGAACATGGCGACCGCCCTCGCCCGTCTCGGCCTGCGGACCTCCCTCGCCGCCGCCTTCGGCGACGACCACTACGGCGAGTACTGCTGGGACGCCCTGGAGCAGGGCGAGCACATCGACCTGACACCGTCGCGGACCGTGCCCGGCTGGCACTCGCCGGTCACCGTGTCGATGGCGTACGAGGGCGAGCGGACCATGGTCAGCCACGGGCACGAGCCGCCCTCGGAGGAGCCCGCGCCGGACTTCCCGCCGCACGCGCGTGCCGCCGTCGCCTCGCTGACCCCCGGGGTCCGCGCGCCCTGGATCGAGCAGGCAGCGGGCCGGGGCACCCGGATCTTCGCGGACGTCGGCTGGGACGACACCGGCCGCTGGGACCTGGCGGGCCTCGCCGATCTGGCGCACTGCGAGGCGTTCCTGCCGAACGCCGAGGAGGCCATGCGCTACACCGGCGCCGACTGTCCCCGCGCGGCGGCGCACGCGCTGGCCGAGCACGTGCCGCTGGCGGTCGTCACCCTCGGTTCCGACGGCGCCTACGCCGTGGACGGACGCACCGGGGAGAGCGCCGAGGTCCCGGCGATCGCCGTCGAGGCGCTGGACCCCACCGGCGCCGGGGACGTCTTCGTCGCCGGCTTCGTCACCGGGACCCTGGCGGGCTGGCCGCTCGCCGACCGGCTCGCCTTCGCCGGACTGACCGCCGCGCTCTCGGTCCAGGAGTTCGGCGGCTCGCTGTCGGCGCCCGGCTGGTCGGAGATCGCCGCCTGGTGGCGCCGGGTGCAGTCGGTCGCCGACCAGGACCCGGCGGCCCTGAGCCGGTACGCCTTCCTGGAGGGTCTGCTTCCCGAGGTCACCCGCCCCTGGCCGCTGCGCAGGGCGGTCCCGACGATCGGCTTCGGCCGCTCCGTCTGAGACGGCCGCGCGGGCCCGGCGGACCGGCCCGGGCGGACCGGGCCGGGCGTGCCCTCAGGTCACGACCTCGTCACCGCGAGAAAAGCCCTACGGGTCCGTGAGCGCCGCGACGTACGCTGGGAACCGCAAGGCTGCCCGTGTGGCAAGCGTGCCGACCGAGGAGGATACGCAGGCCTACAGAGCCGGCCCATGACTCAGACACCCACAGCTCACGGCCCCGCCCAGGGGCAGGCGCGCGCACACTTCACCGTCCCGGCCAAGCACCCCATGGTGACCGTTCTCGGTTCCGGAGACGCCCTGCTGCGTGTGATCGAGAAGGCCTTCCCGGCGGCCGACATCCACGTCCGGGGAAACGAGATCAGTGCGGTCGGCGACGCCGGTGAAGTCGCCCTCGTCCAGCGCCTGTTCGACGAGATGATGCTGGTGCTCCGCACGGGGCAGCCCATGACGGAGGACGCAGTGGAACGCTCGATCGCCATGCTCAGGGCGAGCGGGAACGGGGAGGGCGACGGCCAGGAGACCCCGGCCGAGGTGCTCACGCAGAACATCCTGTCCTCGCGAGGCCGCACCATCCGCCCCAAGACGCTCAACCAGAAGCGCTACGTCGACGCCATCGACAAGCACACGATCGTGTTCGGCATCGGCCCCGCCGGTACGGGCAAGACGTACCTCGCCATGGCGAAGGCCGTCCAGGCGCTCCAGTCCAAGCAGGTCAACCGGATCATCCTGACCCGCCCGGCGGTCGAGGCCGGCGAGCGTCTCGGCTTCCTGCCCGGCACGCTCTACGAGAAGATCGACCCCTACCTGCGCCCGCTCTACGACGCGCTGCACGACATGCTCGACCCGGACTCGATCCCGCGCCTGATGGCGGCGGGCACGATCGAGGTCGCGCCGCTCGCGTACATGCGCGGCCGGACCCTGAACGACGCCTTCATCATCCTGGACGAGGCCCAGAACACGAGCCCCGAGCAGATGAAGATGTTCCTCACCCGGCTCGGCTTCGACTCGAAGATCGTGATCACGGGTGACGTGACGCAGGTCGACCTCCCGAGCGGTACGAAGTCGGGTCTGCGCCAGGTCCAGGACATCCTGGAGGGTGTCGAGGACGTCCACTTCTCGCGGCTCACGTCCCAGGATGTCGTCCGGCACAAGCTGGTCGGCCGTATCGTCGACGCGTACGAGAAGTACGACAGCGAGAACGGCACCGAGAACGGCTCCCACAAGAGCCGGGGCCACAAAGGGAAGTAGACCAGCACCCCCATGTCGATCGACGTCAACAACGAGTCCGGAACCGAGGTCGACGAGCAGGCGATCCTCGACATCGCCCGCTACGCGCTCGCACGGATGCGCATCCACCCGCTCTCCGAGCTCTCGGTGATCGTCGTGGACACCGATGCCATGGAGCAGCTCCACATCCAGTGGATGGACCTGCCGGGACCGACGGACGTCATGTCCTTCCCGATGGACGAGCTGCGCCCGCCGTCGAAGGACGACGACGAGCCTCCGCAGGGGCTGCTCGGCGACATCGTGCTCTGCCCCGAGGTCGCCGAACGGCAGGGCAAGGACGCGCCGACGCAGCACTCCATGGACGAGGAGCTCCAGCTCCTCACCGTCCACGGCGTGCTGCACCTCCTCGGCTACGACCACGAGGAGGCCGACGAGAAGGCCGAGATGTTCGGTCTGCAGGCCGCCATCGTGGACGGCTGGCGCGCGGAGAAGGGCATCACGGGTCCGTCTCCGGCCCCGACCGTGTCATGAGCCCTCAGCTTGTCGTCGGTGCCATCGTCCTCGTCGTCGTCGCCTGGCTCGCCGCCTGCGCGGAGGCCGGCCTCGCACGGGTCTCCAGCTTCCGCGCCGAGGAGGCGGTCCGCAGCGGCCGGCGCGGCAGCGCCAAGCTCGCGCAGGTCACCGCGGACCCCACCCGCTATCTGAACGTGGCGCTGCTGCTCCGCGTGGCCTGCGAGATGGCGGCCGCCGCGCTCGTCGTCTACGCCTGTCTGAAGGAGTTCGACAAGACCTGGCAGGCGCTCGCCGTCGCCATCGCCGTCATGGTCCTCGTGTCGTACGTCGCCGTCGGTGTCTCGCCGCGCACCATCGGCCGCCAGCACCCGCTGAACACCGCGACCGCGGCGGCGTACGTCCTGCTGCCGCTCGCCCGGATCATGGGCCCGATCCCGCCGCTGCTGATCCTCATCGGCAACGCGCTCACCCCCGGCAAGGGATTCAGGCGCGGCCCGTTCGCCTCCGAGGCGGAGCTGCGGGCGATGGTCGACCTCGCCGAGAAGGAGTCGCTCATCGAGGACGAGGAGCGCCGCATGGTGCACTCCGTCTTCGAACTCGGCGACACCCTCGTGCGCGAGGTCATGGTGCCCCGCACGGACCTCGTCGTCATCGAGCGCTACAAGACCATCCGGCAGGCCCTCACCCTCGCCCTGCGCTCCGGCTTCTCGCGCATACCCGTCACGGGCGAGAACGAGGACGACATCGTCGGGATCGTCTATCTCAAGGACCTGGCCCGCAAGACGCACATCAGCCGGGACGCCGAGTCCGAGCTGGTGTCCACGGCGATGCGGCCCGCCACGTTCGTGCCCGACACCAAGAACGCCGGCGATCTGCTGCGCGAGATGCAGCAGGAGCGCAACCACGTCGCCGTCGTCATCGACGAGTACGGCGGCACCGCCGGCATCGTCACGATCGAGGACATCCTCGAGGAGATCGTCGGCGAGATCACCGACGAGTACGACCGCGAGCTGCCGCCCGTCCAGGAGCTCGGCGACGACCGCTTCCGGGTGACCGCCCGCCTCGACATCACCGACCTCGGCGAGCTGTACGGCTTCGAGGCCTACGACGACGAGGACGTGGAGACCGTCGGCGGGCTGCTCGCCAAGGCCCTGGGGCGGGTGCCCATCGCCGGGGCCTCCTCGGTGGTCGAACTGCCCGACGGACGCGAGCTGCGGCTCACCGCCGAGGCCGCCGCAGGCCGCCGGAACAAGATCGTCACCGTGCTCGTCGAGCCCGTCGGCCCGGCCGGACCCCCTCGGGAGGAGAAACCGGAGTGACCCCTCAGGAGCTGCGCGCGTTCTGCCTGTCCTTCAACGCCACCGTCGAGGACTTCCCCTTCAACCCCGAGACCTCGGTCTTCAAGGTGCTGGGCAAGCTCTTCGCGCTGACCCACCTCGACGGCCGCCCGCTCACGGTCAACCTGAAGTGCGACCCGGACGACGCGCTCCGGCTGCGCGAGCAGCACCCGGGACTGATCGTCCCCGGCTATCACATGAACAAGCGGCACTGGAACACGGTGACCGTCGACGGCGAGCTCCCGGACCGCCTGGTCCGGGAGCTCGTCGAGGATTCGTACGATCTCGTGGTGGCCGGTCTGCCGCGGGCCGAGCGGCTGCGCCTCGACCGTCCCTGACCCGGCTCGGGCCGTCTCAGCGGCCGGGCGCCGTCTCAGCGGGTGCGGGCCGCGCCGCGCCGCCGGAGTCCGGCCGCGACCAGGGCCGCCGCCGCGAGCACGATCGCCGCGTCCAGGGCGAGGACCGTGTGGACGCCGCTCAGCAGGTCGTCCGACGTGGTCGCGAGGACCCCGAGGAGCGGGATGCCGACGGTGATGCCCACCTGCTGGGTGGAGGTCACCAGACCGGTGGCAAGTCCCTGCTCCTCGTCGGGGACGCCCGAGGTGACGGTCAGGCCGTACGAGATGATCGCGCCCAGGTGGCACATGCTGGCCAGCGACACCCCGGCGGTGGCGATCCAGACCGACCAGGTGTGCGCGTTCAGCAGCAGCATCGCCGCCACGAACAGACCCTGGCCGGCGAGCGAGCCCGCCAGCGTGCGCCGGGCGCCGAAGCGGCCGATGACCTTCGGCGCGCAGATCCCGGCGACGGCCGACAGCAGACCCTGCGCGCCGAAGACCAGACCGGTCTCGAAGGCCGACAGGCCGAGCGTCTCCTGGAGGTACAGGGTCAGCGCGAAGACGACCGTCGACATCATCGAGAAGGTGACCAGACCGCCCACGTTGCCCCACGCCACCGTGGGGCGGCGCAGCATCCTCAGGCTGACGAGCGGGGCGGCGGCGCGGGACTCTATCCGGACGAAGGCGGTGAGCAGCAGCACGCCCAGGGCGAGCGTCGTGACGACGTCGGCCCCGCCGAAGCCGCGGTCCGCCGCCGTCGACAGCGCGTAGATCAGCGCCAGCAGGCCGCCGGTGACGGTGACCGCGCCGGGGACGTCCAGGCGGGGGCGGTCCGCCGCGTCCGTGTGCCGCGGGCGGGACGCGGGCAGCAGGCCCGTGGCGAGCGGCAGCACGACCAGCGCGAACAGCGACAGCAGCCCCATCGTCGAACGCCAGCCCAGCACGTCGGTCAGGACACCGCCCGCCACCATGCCGACCGTGAAGCCGAGGGACAGGAGCGTGCCGGAGATGCCGAGCGCGCGGTCCCGTGCGGGACCCTCGGGGAAGGTCGTGGTCAGCAGCGACATGCCGGTCGGGACGATGGCCGCCGCGGCGAGTCCTTGCAGGGCCCGTCCGGCCAGGAACGACGCCGGGTCCCAGGCGAAGGTCGCGAGCAGTGAGGCCGCCCCGAACACGGTCAGCCCGGCGAGGAACAGCCCCCGGCGGCCGGACAGGTCGCCGATGCGTCCGAAGAGGAGCAGGAAGCCGCCGGACGGCAGCGCGAACGCGGTGACCGCCCACTGGAGCGCCGACGGGCTCATGCCGAGGTCCCGGCCGAGCACGGGCAGCGCCACGTTCAGGACGGAGAAGTCCAGCGCCACCATGAACTGGGCGGCGCACAGCACGAAGAGCACGAGCGCGTCGCGCCCGGACAGCCGGTCCGCGCGCGGTGGCGGGCCGTCCTTGGCGGAAGCGGAGGAGGGGGAGGGGGCGGCGGTGGAGGTGTCGGCCCGGGGGCCGTTCGTGGTGCCCGGATCGATGCCCGGTGTGCCGGTGCCAGGGGTGCGGGCGGTGGACTCGGTGGTCGTCCCGGTGGTCGTCTCTGTGGTCATGGCAAGAGCTTGCGGCGGCCGGAATATCCGTGGGGAGCCGGAACTTATGCTGGTGGCCGCACCACCAGTCACCGAAGGGGGAGACACGTGACGGAGGACGCGCCGAAGACCCAACGACGCCCGGAACTGCGTGAGTTCCTGATGAGCCGCAGGGCGCGGGTGTCGCCGGCCGAGGCCGGTCTCCCGGACGGCGGAGCCCGCCGGCGCACACCGGGGCTGCGCCGCGAGGAGGTCGCCGTCCTCGCGGGCGTGGGCGCCTCCTGGTACCAATGGCTCGAACAGGGGCGGGACATCTCCGTGTCCCCGCAGGTCCTGGACTCCGTCGCCCGCGTGCTGCGGCTGAGCAACACCGAGCGGCGCCATCTGTACACGCTGGCCGGACTGAACCCGCCCGCACCCGAAGTCGCCCCCGGGGACCGGGACATGTGCGACGGGCTGCGGCGGCTGATCGACACGTGGATGCCGTATCCGGCGCACATCATGGACCCGTACTACAACTGCGTCCTGTACAACGACGCCGCCGCGGTGGTCCTCGGCATGCGCCCGGAGATCACCCAGAACTGCATCCTCGACTTCTTCACCGACCCGCTCTACCGCGGCCGTTCACGCACCTGGGAACGCAACGCCCGTACCGTCGTGGCCCAGTTCCGCGCGTCGTGCGCCGCGGCGCCGGACGACGAGGGGTTCCGCGAACTGCTGGACCGGCTGACCGGGGCCAGCTCCGAGTTCGCGGAGCTGTGGCGACGGCGGGACATCGAGGACGCCGGGCAGATCCGCAAGGAACTCGACCACCCCCTCGTGGGACTGCTGGCCGTCGAGTCCACCGCGATGAAGGTCCCGGTCAGGCCCGACCTCACGATCGTGCTGCACACCCCGCTGCCGGAGGCGAACACGGCCGCGAAGCTGGAGTGGCTCGCCTCGCCGGAGGGGCGCCGAGGCTCGATGTATCCGGTGGCCGGCTGACCCGTCGGCACGGGGCCGCGGCGGCACTTCGTATGCTCAGGTCATGACCGACAGTAGCGCGCTCGACCCCGAGGACCGCAAGATCGTCACCCTGGCCCGCTCCGCGCGGGCCCGCAACGGTGTGCCCGAGGGCGCGGCCGTACGCGACGAGACGGGACGTACCTACGTCGCCGGGACCGTGGAGCTGGAGTCCCTGCGGCTGAGCGCCCTGCGGACGGCCGTGGCGATGGCCGTGGCGTCCGGGGCGAAGTCCCTGGAGGCGGCGGCCGTGGTGTCCGGGGCCGAGGCCGTCACCGACGAGGACCGCGCGGCCGTACGGGATCTCGGCGGGCCGGCCACGCCGGTGCTGCTGGCCGGGCTCGACGGCGTCGTGCACACGACGGTCACCGCGGGCTGAGCATGACTCCGCCCCGGGGGAAGCGATGTCCCCCGGGGCGGAGCCGTACGTTTGCGTGCCGCCTCAGAAGCCGAGCTTGCGGAGCTGGCGGGGGTCGCGCTGCCAGTCCTTGGCGACCTTCACGTGCAGGTCGAGGAAGACCGGCGTGCCCAGCAGGGCCTCGATCTGCTTGCGGGACTTGATGCCGACGTCCTTCAGGCGCTTGCCCTTGGGGCCGATGATGATGCCCTTCTGGCTGGGGCGCTCGATGTAGACGAAGGCGTGGATGTCCAGGAGCGGCTTGTCCGCCGGGCGGTCCTCACGCGGCAGCATCTCCTCGACCACGACGGCGATGGAGTGCGGGAGCTCGTCGCGGACGCCCTCCAGCGCGGCCTCGCGGATGAGCTCCGCGATCATGACCTGCTCCGGCTCGTCCGTCAGATCGCCCTCGGGGTAGAGGGCGGGCCCCTCCGGCAGCAGCGGGACGATCAGGTCGGCCAGCAGACCCACCTGCTTGTCGCCGACCGCCGACACCGGGACGATCTCGGCCCACTCGAAGCCGAGCTCCCGGCCGAGCTGGTCGATCGCGATGAGCTGCTCGGCGAGCGTCTTGCTGTCGACGAGGTCGGTCTTCGTGATGATCGCGATCTTCGGCGTCTTCTTGATCGACGCCAGTTCCTTCGCGATGAAACGGTCACCCGGGCCGAGCTTCTCGTTCGCGGGCAGACAGAAGCCGATCACGTCGACCTCCGCCCAGGTGGTGCGGACGATGTCGTTGAGCCGCTCGCCCAGCAGCGTGCGCGGTTTGTGCAGGCCGGGGGTGTCCACGAGGATCAGCTGCGCGTCCGGCCGGTGCACGATGCCGCGCACGGTGTGCCGGGTGGTCTGCGGCTGGTTCGCCGTGATCGCGACCTTCTGGCCGACCAGAGCGTTCGTGAGGGTGGACTTGCCCGCGTTGGGGCGGCCCACGAAACAGGCGAAGCCGGCGCGGTGGTTCTCCACCGTGTCGGGGGCGCCGGAGGTGCCCCTGTCCTCGGACGGCTCGGATGACTGGTTGCGAACGCTCATGGCGCCCATTGTCCCTGATCGTCGGGCGCCCGCCGTACCAAGCCGTCCGACGCCCATGAAGCCGTCGTTCCGCTTCCCGTGCGCGGGGTGATCCGGGCCGGGAACCGCCCGCCCGGATGGTGAGGAATCGGTAATCACGCCGCAATGAAACACATCGGAAACGTGGGCGTGCGCAACCGGAAACGCACGCCCACGACGCTCTGACGACGCCCCCGCCCGTGCCCCCGGCCCCGTGCCCCCCACTCCGCTGGAGAGACCGTGACCCTGGCCGCTTCCCGGATCGACACCGGCGACACCGCCTGGCTGCTCGCCGCCACCGCGCTCGTGCTCCTGATGACCCCGGGACTCGCCCTGTTCTACGGCGGCATGGTCCGCGCGAAGAGCGTGCTCAACATGCTGATGATGAGCTTCGTGTCGATCGCCCTGGTCACCGTGGTGTGGCTGACCGCCGGATACTCGCTCGCCTTCGGTGAGGACGCCTTCGGCGGGCTCGTCGGCGGGCTGGAGCACGCCGGGATGGCCGGGCTCGGGCCGGACAGCGTGCAGGGGTCCGTCCCCACCCTGCTCTTCGCCACCTTCCAGCTCACCTTCGCGGTCATCACCGCCGCGCTCATCAGCGGGGCGGTCGCCGACCGGGCGAAGTTCGGGGCCTGGCTCGTGTTCGTGCCCGTCTGGGCCCTGCTCGTATACGTTCCCGTCGCGCACTGGGTGTGGGGCCCGGGCGGCTGGATACGGGACTCCCTCGGCGCCCTCGACTTCGCGGGCGGCATGCCGGTCGAGATCGCCTCGGGAGCCTCCGGCCTCGCGCTGTGCCTGGTGCTCGGCCCGCGCCTCGGCTTCAAGAAGGACGCCATGCGCCCGCACAACCTCCCGATGGTCATGCTCGGCGCCGGACTGCTGTGGTTCGGCTGGTTCGGTTTCAACGCCGGGTCCGCCCTCGGGGCCAACGGGCTGGCCGCGGCCGCGTTCCTCAACACCCTCGCCGCCGGCTGCACGGGCCTGCTCGGCTGGCTCCTCGTCGAGCAGCGCCGCGACGGCCACCCGACCACCCTGGGCGCGGCCTCGGGCGCGGTCGCGGGTCTGGTGGCCATCACCCCCTCCTGCGGGGTGGTGTCCCTGCTGGGCGCGCTCGCGGTCGGGCTCGCGGCCGGCGGCGTCTGCTCGTACGCGGTGGGCTGGAAGTTCAAGCTGAACTACGACGACTCGCTGGACGTCGTCGGGGTGCATCTGGTCGGCGGTGTCATCGGCACGCTGCTCATCGGCGTCTTCGCGGTCCACTCGATGACCGGCGGACCCGAGGGGCTGCTGTACGGCGGAGGGTTCGGGCAGTTCGGCCGGCAGCTCGTCGGTGTGGCGGCCGTCGGGACGTACGCGTTCGCCGCCACGTACGGCATCGGCCGCGCGATCGACCGGCTCATGGGCCTGCGCGCCGAGGAGGAGCACGAGCGGACCGGCCTGGACCTTACGGTGCACGCCGAGAGCGCCTACGATCACGGGGTCCTGGGCCACGGCGCCCCGGTGTCGTCGTCCCTTCCCGCCGCGCAGAAGGTCAAGCCCCAGGCATGAAGCTCATCACCGCGATCGTCAAGCCCCACCGACTCGACGAGGTCAAGTCCGCCCTGCAGGAGCTCGGTGTGCACGGAATGACCGTCACCGAGGCCAGCGGCTACGGGCGTCAGCGCGGGCACACCGAGGTGTACCGCGGCGCCGAGTACCAGGTCGACCTGGTCCCCAAGGTCCGGATCGAGGTCGTCGTCGGGGACGCGGAGGCCGACGCGGTCATCGACGCGGTGGTGAAGGCCGCGCAGACCGGAAAGATCGGAGACGGAAAGGTGTGGTCCGTACCCGTGGAGACGGTCGTACGGGTACGGACGGGCGAACGCGGGCCCGACGCACTCTGAGCGTCACCACGGCCGCGGCGAACGCGAGAACCGTCAGCACGGCCACGAGCCACGGCAGCGCGAGGAACGACACGCTCGCCGACTCCCGGGTCCCCGGCGCGCTGGCCGTCAACGTCACGTCGCCCCAGTCGAGCTGGGGCGACCCGTGCCAGGGCTCGGTGAGCCGGACCCGCTGGCCGGGGAGCAGTTCCGAGGGGATGTCCGCGAGCTCGCGGGACAGCAGCGTCCGCCCGAAGAGCCCCTCGGCCCTCAGGCGCACCTTCGGGTTCAGCGTCACGTTGCCCGTGTTGTGGAGGGTGTACGAGACGGTGGCCGTGCCGGATCCGATGCCGGGGATCAGCGGCTGGTGGTGGGTGAGGCGGACCTTCTCCACGGCGAGGGCGGGGACCGTGGGCCCGCCGACGCGGAGATAGACCCGGGCGGCGACGGCCCGTCGCACCCCGACGGAGAGGGAGCCCGAGCCCGTCTCGATCCGTTCGTCGAGCGCCACCAGCGCACCCGGATGGTCGCCGGGTTCGGCCCCCTGCGGCACATGGAGCGTGAAGGGCACGGTGACCCGGCCGTGCGCGGGCACGGTGACCCGGGAGCGGGCGGGCTCGGCCCAGGCCCCCACCCCGCGCTGCTTCTCCGCCAGGGTGCGCACGGCGAAACCGCCGTCGCGGGCGGTGTTGTAGGCGTCGGCCGCGTACAGCCGGAACGTCAGCGGTCCGTCGGTCTTGTTCGCGACGGTGACCTTGTCCCGGAGGGTCTGGCCGGGGTCGGCGGAGAGGTAGAAGTAGGGCCGCTCGGCGATGCGCGAGGAGACCGGGTAGACCGACCAGCTCCCGTTGTCGGCCGCGTACGAGGGCGTGGCCATGAGGGCCACGAGGGCGGGCAGGACCAGGAACACGCTCAGGAGGAGGGCGTACGGCTTGCGCATGGGTGCGGACCCCCGCGGACGGCATGGGCGGACTGGCGGCTCTCGTCGTGCGTGAGCGTCCCTGTGTGGACGGGCGGGTGCGCGCCCGGCCACCGGGGTGCGGACGACCGGTCGAGTGGCGGACCGGTCAGCTGAGCGTCAGCGTGAGCACACCGGAGTAGGAGCCTGGCGGCGTGAACTCCGGCACGTTCAGCGACAGTCCGGCGTCGACGGTGAACTCACCACCGGTGAGTGTCCCGTTGGGGGTGGACGCCAGGGTCGCTCCCGAGGTCCCGACCGTGCCGGACGAGCCGGCCTGGCAGGTGCTCGGGCTGCCGGCCTTGGTGGCGCAGGCCGGGGTCCAGCTCAGGGCACCGGCGTCGATCTTCGCGCCGGGGCCGGTGAAGTCGGTGACCTTGCCGGTCAGGGACCAGCCCGCGGGCCCGCCGCGGAAGTCCTTGACCGTCACCGTCTTCAGGGCGCCCGTGGAGGCGCCGCCCGTGCCGTAGTCGACCGCCGACAGCGCGACGGCGTCCCCGGCCTGGGTCATCGACAGGGTTCCCGCCCTCACCGTGGTGGTGAGCTTCTGGCTGCCGTCGGGCACGGGCGTGTTGTCGATGACGACATAGACGGCGGGACCGGCTCCGGTGCCCGGGTCCCAGCTTCCTCCCTCGTACGCGATCACGCCGGTCGTCGTCTTGTCGTTGACGACGAGCGAGCCGCTGAAGGAGCCCTGGGCGTTCGCGGTCACGGTCGCCGTGTCGGCGGTCTGGGTGGCACCCGACCGTCCGGCGAGGGTGACGCTGGCACCCGGGGTGAAGTCGCTGCCGGTGACGGTCACGCTGTCACCGGGGTTGCCGGAGGCCGAACCGAGCTGGATGGCACGGGTGTTGGTCTGTCCACCCGTCGCGGTGACCGTCTCCGACACCGGGGCGGGCGGGTTGGTGACCGTGCACGGGGTGTCCAGCTCCATGATGTAGCTGGTGTGGATGTTGTAGTCACCGGGCGACAGGGTGATCGCGCCGGGCGCGGTCACGGTGAAGGTGCCGGTCATGCTGAACGACGGGAAGGCGCCCTTGGCGGGCACCGGGTCGTTCTTCTTGGGGCCGGCGACGGTGACGCTTCCGGTCTGCGCCCCGCCCAGCGTGACCTTGCCGGTGGGCGTCATGATGTCGGCCGGCAGGGCGAGGTCGACGGGGTTGCTGGCGGCGGGACTGACCACCGTGTAGGTCACGGTGACCGTGTCGCCGACCTGGGGACTGGCGTTGTCCACCGCGATCTTCGCGGTGGTGGTGCCGTCGATCGGCGGGATGCCCGCGATCGCCGGCGGGATGCAGTGCGTGGCGAAGTCCACGTTCGTGGGTGCGGCTCCGGCCGGAGCGGCCAGCGCTCCTCCCACGGTGAGCGCGAGTACGGTCGCCCCGAGCAGTGCCGCCATGCGGCGTCTTCGGTTTGTCGGACCCGTGGTTGACATGGGTGTTGCCCCCCTCCTGAGGGATGCGGGCGCAGCGGCTCGTCTGCGCCGCCAGGGGGACATTGATGTGCCGGTCGTGTGAGAAGTCAATGGAGACCCGGCCCAGCGACTGATGGGCCATCAGTTTCTGTCATGGTCACCAACTCGGTTCACGGGCACTGGAGTCGCTGTCCGGCGCGGAGGTGGCGGCACGGTGATCGAGGGGGAGGGAGAGGGGGAGGGGGAGCCGGGCCGGTGTCGCTGCGCGCGGGCGGCACCGGCCCTCTTCACGTCGTGGCGCGGTGGATCAGTGGATCAGCGGATCAGCGGATCAGTGGATCAGTGGATCAGTGGATCAGTGGATCGCCGGATCGGCGGATCATGCGAAGACGAACGGGCCCGGCGACTGCGGTGCGTCCGCCGTGCAGGTGATCGTGATGCCGAAGATCGTCATCTTCAGCGAGCCGCCGTAGAACTCCAGGCTGTCGCCCGGGGCGACGGTGCCGTCGAGGGGGCCCACGGACACTCCGCTGCCGGCCGCCATCGCGGGGTTCCTCTTGCCGCTGAAGGCGGTGGTCCCGCCGCCGGCGTTCATCAGGGAGAGCGTCGAGGCCACCGAGTCCGCGGCGATCGGGATCGGGGCCGTGATGGCGGTCGAGCTGAGGGTGATGGTCGCGGCCGTGCCGTCCTGGGTGGCCGTCAGGGTGGCCGCGCCACCCCCGCCGATGGTGCAGGTCGCGTTGATCGTGGCCGTCTGGGGAGTGACGGCCGCGGCGGCCGGCGCGAAGGCCAGGCCGGCCGCGGCGAGGGTGCCGGCGGCTAACGCCGAGACCGTTGCGAGTCGCTTGCCTCTCATCGAAATCCCTTCCCTTGTGGGGGAATTGCCATGTGGGGATGGTCGGGACGGAGCCGTCCGCCCTGGTCCGGGCACACGGACTCCTCACCTCCGTGCGCGGTGAGGGTGCGGGGAGACGTGTACGAGGACCGTCCGCGTGCGGGGTGCGGGACGCCGTGCGGAGGCGTGTCTGACGGTCCGTCGGAACGTGCGGTTCCATTGAGGCGCGGGCGCCTCGCGATTGCAAGGGAAGGGAAGCCCTTTCCCTCGACGGTCATCGAAAGTGGCCGAAGTCCGACCCGGGGGTGAGGTCCTGCAGGCCCACCACGCGCAGGAGCCGCAGCCGCTCGTGGGACTCGGTGCCGGGGCGTGCCGTGTGGACGACGAGGAGCTGGTTGTCGCCGGAGCTGAGCAGGATCTCGCAGTCGAGTTCCAGCAGACCGACCGTGGGGTTCAGGAAGCGCTTCGTCGCGGAGCGCCGCACGGCGACCTCGTGGGACTCCCACAGCTCCGCGAACTCCTCGCTCGTGGAGCGGAGTTCGGCCACCAGGGCGGCCGGGGCCGGGTCCCCGGGGCGGGCCGCGGTGACCGCGCGCAGGTTGGCGACGTGGGAACGGGCGTGCCCGGGACGGTCCTCGGGCGGGAAGAGGGTGCGGGAGGCCGGGTCGGTGAAGAACCGGCGGACGAGATTGCGCCCGGGTTCGGCCTCGCCCGTCAGGGCCGCCGCCATCGCGTTCTGCGCGAGCAGCTCGCCGTAGTCGGTCACGACCTGGGCGGGCGCGTCGTGCAGCCGGTCGAGGATCAGCAGCAGTCCGGGGCGCACGTGCGAGGAGGCGCCCGCGGCGCGCGGCGGTTCCTCCCCGGCCAGGTGGAAGAGATGGTCGCGCTCGTCGCCGGTGAGCCGCAGTGCCCGCGCCAGCGCGCCCAGCATCTGACGGGAGGGGCGCGGACCGCGGGACTGTTCGAGCCGGGTGTAGTAGTCCACGGACATGCCCGCGAGTGCCGCCACCTCCTCGCGGCGCAGGCCAGGGGTGCGGCGCCTGGAGCCGGCCGGGAGCCCCACGTCGGAGGGCTCCAGACGGGCGCGGCCGCGGCGCAGGAAGTCGGCTACCTCGGGTCGGTCCATGTCTCCAGCGTGACCCGGGCCGCCGGTCTTATCCAGGGACCGCCGCTCCCCGGATCAGCAGGTCTCTCCCGCCCCGCCCGGCACGGGGGGACGGTGGAGCCCGACGAGAGGAGCACATCATGCTGACACTGGTGACCGGAACCACCGGCGAGGTCGGGCGCCGCTTCGTGCCCCGCCTGCTGCGGCAGGCCCCGGCCGGCGACCGGGTGAGGATCCTGGTCCGCGACGAGTCCCGGGCGGCGCCCCTGGCCGGGCTCACCGGCCCCACCGGGCTCGGGCCGGAGATCGCCGTCGGGGACCTGCGCGACGCCGAGACGCTGGGCAAGGCCCTCGCGGGCGCCGACGCGGTGGTGAACATCGCGGCCGCCTTCCGGGGGGTGCCGGACGACGAGGCCTGGGCGGTCAACCGCGACGCCGCGCTGGAACTGGGCCGCGCCGCCGTCTCCGCGGGGGTGCGCAGGTTCGTGCAGGTCAGCACCAACCTGGTGTACGGGACCGGCCGGGGCCGCCCGCTCACCGAGGACGACCCGAGCGTGCCCGGCGGGGAGATGTGGGGTGCCTACCCGGCCTCCAAGGCGGAGGCCGAGCGCGGTCTGCTCGCCCTGGACACGGACATGGAGGTACGGATCGGCCGCCTCCCCTTCGTCTACGGGGAGGGCGATCCGCATCTCGCCGCCTCGCTGCGGTGGGCCGGGCGGTGGGCCGCGACCCAGCGGCTCCAGATGGTCCACCACGCGGACGTCGCCCAGGGCCTGCTCCGGCTGCTGCACGCCCCCGCCGTGGGCGCCACCCCGGTCTACAACATCGCCGACGACGCCCCCGTCACCACCGTCGACCTGCACCGGATCAACGGCGTCGAGGTGCCGCCCGCCCTGTACGAGCGCACCGACCCCGACCCCTGGAACGGCATCGTGTCCACCGACCGCATCCGCCACGACCTGGGCTTCCGCCCGGTGTACCCGTCCCTGTGGACGGCCCGCGACGCCGGCGCCCTGTGACCGGGCTGCCGAGGTCTGTGGCCGGTCCTGGGCCCTGTGACCGGCGCCGGGCCTTGCGACCGGGCGGCCGAGGCCCTGTGAGCGGGCCGAGGCCGAGACCCTGAGACCGGGGCGGGGCCCTGCGACCGGGCTGCCGAGGCCCTGTCGGCGGGCCGGGACCGAGACCCTTTGACCGGGTCGGCGGACCTGGCCCGGCGGACGCCCGGGTGAGCGGCGCCGGTCCGGTCCGCCGCCGGGTCAGTCCACCCCCTTGATCCGCACCACCAGCACCGCCCCCGCCAGACCGACGACCGCCGCGACCAGGTACAGGACCCGGTAGCCGCCCAGGTACGTCACGATCGGCGCGGCCAGGACCGGGGCCGCGACCTGGGGGAGGGCGTTGGCGATGTTGATGACGCCGAGGTCCTTGCCGCGGTCGAGGGCCTTGGGCAGGACGTCGGTCATCAGGGCGAAGTCGACGGAGGTGAAGACGCCGAAGCCGATGCCGAGGACGGCCGCGGCGGCGATCGCCCCGGGCCAGGTCTGCCAGCAGGCCAGCGCCGCCGTGGCCACCGCCATCAGCACCCCGGACCAGATCACGAACGGTTTGCGGCGCCCCAGCCGGTCCGACCACACCCCGCCCACCACGACCGTGGCCAGGAGCGTGATCCCGTTCACCGCCGTGAGGACCAGGACGCCCTGCTCGGGGTCGTCGAGGCGCAGCCGGTCGCGCAGGTAGTAGAGCAGGTACAGCAGCACGAGGGCGTTGCTGAGGTTGATCAGGAAGCGGGTCAGCCAGGCCCACGCCAGGTCGGGGTGTTCGCGCGGACTCAGCCGGAAGGAGGCGAGGAACTCCCGCCCCGACCAGGGCGGCCGGGCCGACTCCGGAAGCCGCAGATCCTCGTAGCGCAGTACGTACGGCAGGACGCCCACCAGCGTGAACACGGCGCATGCCGCGTACCCGCCGCCGGTTCCACCGGCCGCCGTCGCGAGCCCGGTGCCGCCGACCACACCGAGGATCTGCGCGGCCCCCAGCCAGCCGCCCACGCTGCCGCGCTGGAGCCGCGGCACCCGGTCGGGCACGGCCGCGGTCACCGCGGCGAAGGCGGCGTTCAGGGTGAGCTGGACCAGGCACCAGCCCGCCGCCATCGTCCACACCCCGCCCGCGCCCGCGAGGAGCAGCAGGGACAGCGCGCCCCCGGCCGCACCGGCCGCGATCCACGGCGTCCGGCGGCCCCGTCGCGCGGTCGTCCGGTCGGACAACGCGCCGAAGAGCGGGTTGGCGACCAGCGAGACGACCGCGCCCGCACCCGTCACCCAGGCCAGCATCGTCTCCTTGGACATGCCGGAGCCGGGCGCGAAGTCCTCCGCCTGGGAGGCGAGGAGGATCTGCAAAGGGCCGTACCAGCCCACCCAGATCGCCCCGTTGGCGAGCGAGAGCGCGGACGTCCAGCCCCGGCCGACCCGTTCGGTCGGCTCGGCGAGCGCGGACACGGGCGCGGGCACGACGGGGTCGGCCGCGGTCATCTCTGCGCCCGCAGGGCGTCCCGCAGCCAGCCGTACGAGGCCTTCGGGGTCCGCTCCAGGGTGTCGTAGTCGACGTGCACGAGACCGAAGCGGCGCGCGTACCCCTCCGCCCACTCGAAGTTGTCCATCAACGACCAGACGAAGTAGCCGCGTACGTCGACGCCCTGTTCCAGCGCCCGGTGCAGCGCGCGGACATGACCGTCCAGGAAGGTGATCCGCTCCTGGTCGTCGATGCCCTCGTAACTGCAGCCGTTCTCGGTGATGACGACGGGCGGGAGCCGGTCGCCGTAGCGCTCGCGGAAGCCGGTGAGCAGTTCCGTGAGCGCCTCGGGCACCACCGGCCAGCCGAAGTCGGTGACCGGGTACCCCTCCAGTTCCTTGACGGTGAAGGGCAGTTCGGCGGGCAGGGTGAGTCCGCCGAACTCGATCTCCGCGCCCTCGGGGGCGCCCACCTTCGTCGGCTGGTAGTAGTTGATCCCGTACCAGTCGACCGGTTCACCGATGATCTTCAGGTCCGACTCGACGTCACCGGGCATCAACGCGTCGATGCCGTCGGGGTAGCGGCCGAGCAGGACGGGGTCGGCGAAGAGCCGGTTGAGCAGGAGGTCGTAGAAGTCGGCGGCCTCCACGTCCTCGGTGCGGTCCGAGGCCGCCCAGGTCGGGCCGTGCGAGTTGGCGATCCCGATGTCGCCCGCCCCGGCCGCGCGCAGCGCCCGTACGGCGAGACCGTGGGCGAGGAGCTGGTGGTGGGCCACCGGCAGGGCGTCGAACATGAGCTGCTTGCCGGGGGCGTGCGCGCCGAGGGCGTGCCCCAGCAGGGTGTGCTCGGCGGGCTCGTTGAGAGTGATCCACTTCTTGACGCGGTCGCCGAGGCGTTCCGCGACGACCGAGGCGTACGCGGCGAACCGCTCGGCGGTGTCCCGGTCCGCCCAGTCCAGCTCCGCCGGCAGGTCCCAGTGGAAGAGGGTCGGCACGGGCCGTACGCCGGCCGCGCACAGCGCGTCGACCAGGCGGTCGTAGAAGTCGAGACCGCCGGGGGAGTTCACCCGGGGCCAGGAGACGGAGAAGCGGTAGGCGTCCACGCCGAGGCCGGCGAGGAGCGCCACGTCCTCGGGGTAGCGGTGGACGTGGTCGCAGGCCACCGCCGCCGTGGAGCCGTCCTTGATGTGACCGGGTCCGGCGGTGAAGGCGTCCCACACGGAGGGGGCGCGTTCGTCCACGGCCCCCTCGATCTGATGGGCCGAGGTGGACACGCCCCAGAGGAAGCCGGACGGGAACTGCGGGAGGGGGTTGGTCGCCATGCGCGATCATCTGTACCCGCGGTAACGGAAGTCAACGGTTCGGCGTGAACCGGCGGCCGACGGTGCCCTGTCCGCCCGCGGGCCCATGCCGTGCGCGTGCCCCCCGGAACCTGGTCGGGCCTCGCCCGCGAGTGCCCTCGCTCGGGCCGCCCCCGTCAGGCCCCGCCTCTGGACCCCATCAGGCCCGCCTCTGGACCCAGCCTCAACGCCCCCGCCCCTACCCCCGCCTCACCGCCCCCGCCCCTACGCCCCCTCTTTCAGCACCCTGGAGACCAGCTCGCGCTGGGCCTCCGTGAGCCGTGGGTCGGCGGCGTGGACCGTCCTGCCGCCCACGGTGATCTCGTAGTGGAAGCCGTCCGGAATGCCGGCCGGGGGCGTGTCCCGTCCGGCGGCGAGCGCCCGCTCGGCCAGGGCGTGCCACTCGGCGGCGTCGGGCCGTGCCGAGGTGTCCACCTCGGCACGGCGCTCGATGCCCGCGAACCCGCCCGTACGCCGTACCTCGATACGCATGGGGTCCTTCCTCGTACGACTCGGGTGCCCGGGTTACGCGGGCGTCACTCCGACCTCTTCCCAGGCCTTGGAGACCGCCTGCAGTTCCTCGCCCTCGTTGTACCGCGTCCGCGCGGCGGCGAGCGTGAGCCGGGCGAAGTCCGAGAAGAGGGCCTGCTCCGGCAGCTCCCCGCCGGTCAGCGTGTCGTACCAGATCTGCCCGGCCCGCTCCCACGCGTGGCCGCCGAGGGCCTGGGCGACGAGATAGAAGGCGTGGTTGGGGATGCCGGAGTTGATGTGGACGCCGCCGTTGTCCCGGCCGGTGCGGACGTAGCCGTCCATCGTCCCGGGCTGCGGGTCCTTGCCGAGCACGTCGTCGTCGTACGCGGTGCCCGGTGCCTTCATGGAGCGCAGGGCGGTGCCGGTGACCCGCGGGGCGAGCAGCCCGGCGCCGATCAGCCAGTCGGCCTCGGCGGCGGTCTGGCCGAGCGTGTACTGCTTGATCAGCGAGCCGAAGACGTCCGACATGGACTCGTTCAGGGCGCCCGGCTGACCGAAGTAGGTGAGGTTCGCCGTGTACTGGGTGACGCCGTGGGTCAGTTCGTGGCCGATGACGTCGACCGGGATGGTGAAGTCGAGGAAGATCTCGCCGTCGCCGTCGCCGAACACCATCTGCTCGCCGTTCCAGAAGGCGTTGTTGTAGTCGGTGTCGAAGTGCACGGTGGCGTCGAGCGGCAGGCCCTCGCCGTTGATCGAGGTGCGCTGGAAGGCGTTCAGATAGAGGTCGAAGGTCGCCCCGAGCCCGGCGTACGCGCGGTTGACGGTGGCGTCCTTGCCGGGCTTGTCGCCCTCGCCGCGGACCTTCTTGCCGGGGAGGTCCTGGCGGTGGCGGGCGTCGTAGATCGTCCGGTGCGGCGTGTGTTCCCCGGCCCCCGGTGGCGCGGCGACGGCGGGCGCTCCGATGACGGTGGTCAGCCGGCGGTGGGTGCGCTCGTAGGCGTCACGCTCGAGGGTCAGTCGAGCGGGACCGGAGAGCGCGGGGTCCTCGTGCCGGGCGAGCTGGTCGAGGACGTGGGGAGGAACGATGGTGCAGTGGACGGGCTCGTGGCCCCCGTGGGTCTTCATGCCCGGCACCCTTGCACTGAGTGACGCACATGTCACTACGTGCAACCATGATCAGTGAAATGGGGTGATAAGGAGCCGGGGATTCCGGTCGGAAGTGGTATGGCGCACTTTTTGTCCTTTTTGGGGCGCGCGGTCCCGCATACTGATACAGCCCTCCGCACGGAGCGCGGCTCCGCTAGGCTGCGGAGCATCATGCGTTTCGGGCTGCTTCTTCTTAGCTGCCGCGGCGAGGGCCTGTAGTCGAGGCCGACCCCCTCCCCGCGGAGTCTGGCGTTGCGCCGTCGGCCGTCCTTTCGGACATCCTGAGGAGCCTACGCATCATGGCGGACAGCCAGATCAGCCAGCACGCCCGTACCAACCGTCAGCGGCCCACGTCGATGCCGGTCCACAAGTACGGCCAGTACGACCAGGTCGACATCCCCGACCGCGACTGGCCGAACAACCGGATCACCGTCGCCCCCCGCTGGCTCTCCACGGATCTGCGCGACGGCAACCAGGCCCTGATCGACCCCATGTCGCCCGCGCGCAAGCGTGAGATGTTCGACCTGCTGGTCAAGATGGGCTACAAGGAGATCGAGGTCGGCTTCCCGGCGTCGGGCCAGACGGACTTCGACTTCGTCCGCTCGATCATCGAGGACGAGACCGCGATCCCGGACGACGTGACGATCTCCGTACTGACCCAGGCCCGCGAGGACCTGATCGAGCGGACCGTCGAGTCGCTGAAGGGCGCCAAGCGCGCCAACGTGCACCTGTACAACGCCACCGCGCCGGTCTTCCGCCGTGTCGTCTTCCGCGGCTCCAAGGACGACATCAAGCAGATCGCCGTCGACGGCACGCGCCTGGTCGTCGAGTACGCGGAGAAACTGCTGGGCCCCGAGACCGAGTTCGGGTACCAGTACAGCCCCGAGATCTTCACCGACACCGAGCTGGACTTCGCCCTGGAGGTCTGCGAGGCGGTCATGGACGTCTGGCAGCCCGGCCCGGGCCGCGAGATCATCCTCAACCTGCCCGCGACGGTGGAGCGTTCGACCCCCTCGACGCACGCGGACCGCTTCGAGTGGATGGGCCGCCACCTGTCCCGACGCGAGTACGTCTGCCTGTCGATCCACCCGCACAACGACCGCGGCACCGCCGTCGCCGCCGCCGAGCTGGCGCTGATGGCCGGCGCCGACCGCGTCGAGGGCTGCCTGTTCGGCCAGGGCGAGCGCACCGGCAACGTCGACCTGGTCACCCTGGGCATGAACCTGTTCTCCCAGGGCGTCGACCCGCAGATCGACTTCTCCGACATCGACGAGATCCGTCGTACGTGGGAGTACTGCAACCAGATGGAGGTCCACGCACGCCACCCGTACGTGGGCGACCTGGTCTACACGTCCTTCTCCGGCTCCCACCAGGACGCCATCAAGAAGGGCTTCGACGCCATGGAGGCCGAGGCGGCCGCGAAGGGCGTCACCGTCGACGACATCGAGTGGGCCGTCCCGTACCTGCCCATCGACCCCAAGGACGTCGGCCGTTCCTACGAGGCCGTCATCCGGGTCAACTCGCAGTCGGGCAAGGGCGGTATCGCGTACGTCCTGAAGAACGACCACAAGCTGGACCTGCCGCGCCGGATGCAGATCGAGTTCTCGAAGATCATCCAGGCGAAGACCGACGCCGAGGGCGGCGAGGTCACGCCGAAGGACATCTGGGCGACGTTCCAGGACGAGTACCTGCCCAACCCCGGCAACGCGTGGGGCCGTATCCAGGTCAGGAACGGCCAGTCCACCACGGACAAGGACGGCGTGGACACCCTGACCGTCGAGGCCACGGTCGACGGCACCGACACCGTCCTGGGCGGCACCGGCAACGGTCCGATCTCCGCCTTCTTCGACGCCCTGCAGTCCATCGGCATCGACGTGCGCCTGCTGGACTACCAGGAGCACACGATGAGCGAGGGCGCCTCCGCGCAGGCCGCGTCGTACATCGAGTGCGCGATCGGCGACAAGGTCCTGTGGGGAATCGGCATCGACGCGAACACGACACGCGCCTCGCTGAAGGCCGTCGTCTCCGCCGTCAACCGCGCGGCCCGCTGACCTCGTTCACCTGGTTCTTTCCGGCCCCGTCCGCCTTTCGAGGGGGGCGGGGCCGGGTCGTGTCCCGGCCAATTCGTGTGCAGGTCACAAGCAGGTCTCGTCGTAGGTACTGACTACACCTCACCAATGTGGCTAACATCACGCCAGCGCGGCGATGTTGCCGCGTGGTTACGGAGGTGTGCGACGTGCTGCCAGGATGGGGACGAAACGGTCGTGCAGTTCAGGTTCCCCGCATCCTGGGCACCCGTACGGCGTGGAGCACCGTGGGCGACGGGGAGTTCTTCTGCCCCGGCTGCGGCGGCGACCGCAACTACCAGCGGCTGACCGGCCGGCGCCGCTTCACTCTTCTGGGTGTTCCCGTCCTGCCGCGTGGCGAGACCGGGCCCGTCGTCGAATGCGCGGCCTGCCGCAGCCACTACGGCGCCGACGTCCTGGACCACCCCACCACCACCCGCTTCTCCGCGATGCTCCGCGACGCCGTCCACACCGTTGCCCTCGCCGTTCTCGCGGCGGGCGGCGGCTGCGCCCGCTCGTCCCTTGAGACCGCCGCCGCGACCGTCCGCTCGGCCGGCTTCGACGACTGCACCGAGGACCAGCTCAGCGCCCTCGTCGAGGCGCTGGCCGCCGACACGGGCCGCTTCTTCGGCGAGCCCTGCGGAGCGAGTCTGGCCATAGAGCTCCACGAGGCCCTGGACCCGCTGGCCCCGCACCTCGCCGTGACGGGCCGCGAGGCGATCCTCCTCCAGGGCGCCCGCATCGCCCTCGCCGACGGCCCCTACACCCCCGCCGAACGCGACGTCCTCACGACCGTCGGCGCGGCCCTGACGATCTGCTCGGACGACGTGACCCACCTCCTGGCCACGGCCCGCACCCCGTCGTAACGGCGTGGACGCCCGACGCCGCCGTACTCCCCGGGGAGTAACGGCGGCCCCGGCACACCCGGCGCAGTAGGGACCGGCTCGCTCCCGCGGGCGACGAAAGGGGGGCCTCGGGCCGGAAGTCTGGAAGCGGTAACAGACATCCGGACCGAAGGGAGGCCCTGTCCATGGGGGCCGGAGAGACAAGTACGCGGTCGCGGCGGCGGGCCGTGCCGTGGGCGGTGCTCGCGCTGTGGATCGGGCTGCTGGCCGTCGTCGGCCCGTTCGCGGCCAAGCTGTCCGACGTGCAGCACGACCGTGCCGTCGACTATCTGCCGTCGAGCGCGGATTCCACGCTGGTCGCGAAGATCGAGGACCGACTGCCCGGCGGCGAGAGCACCGAACTGGTGCTCGTCTACCACCGCGACGGAGGGCTCCGGCAGGCCGACCGGGACACCGCGGCCCGCCAGGTCGCCGCGATCACCCGCGCGAACCCGCTGACCGGCACGCCCCGGGCCGTGCCGTCCTCCGACGGCAGCACGGTGATGTACCCGGTCGCCAGCACCGCGCCCGGCACCGACGAGAAGAAGCGCGACGCGTTCGTGAACGACGTCCGCGACGTGGCCCGCGACACCGACGGGATGAGCGTCGTCGTCGGCGGGCCCGGCGCACTGGCCACCGACGCGTCCGAGGTCTACAACTCGCTCGGCGGACCGCTGCTCTACACCACGGTCGCCGTCGTCGCCGTCCTGCTCGTCCTCATCTATCGCAGCCCGCTGCTGTGGCTCGTGCCGCTCGCCGTCGCCGGGGTCGCGGACTATCTGTCGATGGGCGTCGCCTACGGCCTGCACCAGGCGTTCGGCACGAGCGTCTCCGGCCAGAGCTCGGGCATGATGACGATCCTCGTCTTCGGCGCCGGAACCGACTACGCCCTGCTGATCATCTCCCGCTACCGGGAGGAACTGCGGCGCGTCGAGCGGCCCTACGACGCCATGAAGGTGGCCCTGCGCGGCTGCGGGCCCGCCGTGCTCGCCTCCTCCGGGACCGTCGCGGCCGGACTGCTCTGCCTGCTCGCCGCCGACCTCAACAGCAGCCGGGGCATGGGACCGACCGGCACGATCGGCGTGCTCTGCGCCCTTCTCGCCATGCTGACCCTGCTGCCCGCCGTACTCGTGCTGCTCGGCCGGCGGGTGTTCTGGCCCCTCGTCCCCGCCTTCGGCAGCGAGCCGGTGCGGCGCCGGAGCCTGTTCGCGGCCATGGGGTCCTCGGCGGGCCGCCGGCCGCTCGTCGTCCTGGCGAGCGGAGCCGTCCTGCTCGGGGCGCTCGCCCTCGGCACCCTGAACCTGCCCGGTGCGCTCAAGCAGGAGGACGCCTTCGTCCACCGGCCCGACTCGGTCACCGCGATGGAGACACTCGCCCGCGCCTACCCCGGACAGGGCACCCAGCCCATCACCGTGATCACCCCCACCGGACGAACGGACGCCACACTGTCCGCCGTCCGCGGGCACACCGGTGTCGCGAGCGCCGAGCGCGGACGCAGCGGCGGCGGCTGGACCGAGATCTCCGTCATCGCGCGCGGCGCCCCGCAGTCGGCGGCCGAGACCGCCACGATCAAGGCCCTGCGGGCGGACCTCGGCGGATCGTACGTAGGCGGCCCGAGCGCCCAGCAGCTCGACCTCCAGGACACGAACGCCCGCGACCGGCTCGTCGTCGTCCCGATCGTCCTCCTCTCGGTGCTGCTCATCCTGGTCCTGCTGCTGCGCTCGCTCGTGGCGCCGCTGCTGCTCGTCGCCGCCGTCATCGCGGTGTGGGGCGCGGCCCTCGGCCTCGGCGGACTCGTCTTCGGCCCGCTGTTCGGGTTCGAGGGGACCGATCCCGGCCTCGGCCTGCTGTCCTTCGTGTTCCTGGTCGCCCTCGGCGTCGACTACGGAATCTTCCTCATGCACCGGATGCGCGAGGAATCCCTCTCCGGCGCCGAACCGGCCGCCGCCGCGCTCACCGCGCTGCGCACCACCGGGGGCGTGATCGCCTCGGCCGGCCTCGTCCTCGCGGCCACCTTCGCGGTGCTCACGAACATGGGGCTCCTCCAGCTCGTCGAACTCGGCTTCGTCATCTCGGTCGGGGTGCTGCTCGACACCTTCCTCGTCCGTACGTACCTGGTGACCAGCGCCAGCGTGGCCCTGGGGCGGAAGGTGTGGTGGCCCGGCGGCCTCTCGCGCGAACCGGCCCCCGAGGCGGCCGGGCGCCAGGAGCCCGTCGGCGTCGGCTGAGCGGTCGTACACCGGACATCGGGCGCCCCTCTCTCTCCCGGAGGGGCGCCCCCTCACGGAAGATGAAGCGGTGGACGTCAAACGCATGCTGCACCTCACCGGTTTCGGGCACCGGGGCACCACCGACCCGGCGCGGGTCCTGCGCCAGGACGCGCTGATCGCGGGCGTGCTGCTGCTCCTCGACACGACCGTGGCGCTCACCGTGCCGATGGACGGCCGGCGGCCCGACGCGCTCGGCTGGACCCTGCTGGTCGCCGCCCACGCTCCGATGGTCTTCCGCCGGCGCGCCCCGCTCCCCGCGTTCCTCGGGCTCGTCGCCTGCGTCGCCCCCTACCACGCGCTCGACTTCGACCACAGCGCACCGCTGCTCGTCTCGATGACCGCGCTGTTCACCGTCGCCGTCACGGGAAGCCCGCTGCGCTCCCTGGCCGTCGGCGGCGGGGTCATCGGCATCATGCTCACGGTCAAGTTCGGGCAGGGCGCGGCCGAGGGCGCCCAGGCGCTGCGCATCACCGGCTGGATCGTCGCGTTCATCGTGCTCGGTGTGTACGTCCGGGTGCACGGGCAGTACTTCGCCTCGGTCGTCGAACGCGCCGAGCGCGCCGAACGCACCCGCGAGGAGGAGGCCCGCCGCAGGGTCGCCGAGGAGCGCCTGCGTATCGCCCGGGACCTGCACGACCTGCTCGCCCACAGCATCACCCTGATCGGTGTGCAGACCTCCGTCGCCGCGCACGTCCTGGCCGCCGACCCCGAGCGCCTGGACCGTACGGCCGTCGCCCAGGCCCTCGACGACATCTCCGAGACCTGCCGGACCGCGCGCGGCGAACTGCGCAGCACGCTGGAGGTACTGCGCGACACCGAGCACGGCGGCGGCGACGGCCGGGGCCCGCTGCCCGGCCTCGACGGCGTGCCCGACCTGGTGGCGGCGGCACGTTCGGCGGGCGCGCGGGTGGAGGCGCCGTCCGTGGCGGGGGCCGACGGTGTTCCCACCGCCGTGGGAGCCGCCGCCTATCGCATCGTCCAGGAGGCGCTGACCAACGCGGTGCGGCACGCGGGGCCCGGGGCGGGCGTCCGCGTGGAGCTGGAGACGGACGGCTGGGCCCTGCGGGTGAGGGTCACGGACGACGGCATCGGGGACGCGGGCGGCCCGCCCGGCTTCGGTCTCGTGGGGATGCGGGAGCGGGCCCGCAGCGTGGGCGGCACCCTGGAGACGGGAACCCGGCAGGAGGGCGGATTCGCCGTACAGGCGATCCTCCCCCTCCGCACGCCCCCGCCGAACCGACGTCCGGAGCCACACCAACTCCCCGAGCCGGACCGGCACCCTGAGCGGGATCCGCGTCTGGCGTCGGATCAGAGCCCGGAGCAACACCACATCCCCGCGCCGGACCAGCGCCCGGCGACGCATCAGCCTCCGGTACCGGATCAGCGTCCCGAGCCGGACCAGCGTCCGGCGTCGGATGAGCGCCGGGTGCCAGACCAGCGTCCTGAGCGGGATCAGCCTCCGGAGCCACACCAGCTCACCGAGCCGGACCGGCGCCCGGTGTCGGGTCGGCCGGCTGTGCCGGGGCAGGTGCCCGGGGCTTTGTCCGTGCGGGGCTCGGGCGCCGTGCGCGGTGGGCCTCCCGCAGGCGGTCCCGGGGCCGGGACGGGCGAGGGTGGGGATCGATGACCATTCGCGTGGTTCTCGCCGACGACCAGAACCTCGTACGGGCCGCGTTCGCCATGCTCGTGGAGTCCGCGCGGGACATGGAGGTCGTCGGGCAGGCGGCCACCGGCCGCGAGGCCGTCGAGCTGGCCCGCGCCGGACGCGCCGACCTGGTCGTCATGGACATCCGCATGCCCGACCTCGACGGCATCGAGGCGACCCGGCTCATCGCGGCCGACGAGAACCTGGCCGGGGTCAGGGTGCTCGTGCTCACCACGTACGACACCGACGAGCACATCGTGGAGGCGCTGCGCGCGGGCGCCTCCGGCTTCCTGGTGAAGGACACCCGGCCCGCCGAACTCCTCGACGCGATCCGCACCGTCGCCGCCGGGGACGCGCTGCTCTCGCCGGGCCCCACCGCCCGGCTGGTCGCCCGCTTCCTGCGCGCCCCCTCCGCCCCCGCGCTCGCGGCGGGCGGTCCCGAGGAGCTATCCGGGCGCGAGCGCGAGGTGCTCACCCTCGTCGCGCGCGGCCTCAACAACACCGAGATCGCCGCGGCGTTGGGGCTCAGCCCGCTCACCGCGAAGACCCACGTCAGCCGCATCATGGGCAAGCTGGGCGCCCGCGACCGGACCCAGCTCGTCATCGTGGCGTACGAGTCGGGCCTGGTGACTCCCGGAGACACGGGCCGGGCCTGACCGGAGGCGGCCGAGAACCGGGGCCGCTCCCACCCCGTCAGCAGCGGCCGAAAGCGAGACCGGAATCGACTGACGTCCCGTCACCACGTCGTGCGGCCACGGGTATTGCCGCGACCCCCTGGGCACATTAGGTTCACCGGGACATCCCACGTCCCACGTTCCATGTCTGACACAGTCGACGTAGTCCAGGGAGTGTCATGACCAGCATGAGCCGCATGGTCGCGGTCACCGCCACCGCCGGAGTCCTCACCGCCCTCGCCGCCACCGGTCACGCCGCCTCGGCCGCGCCCCGCGGCGCCGGGGACTGCGTCTCCTCCGTTCCGTACACGGCGGGCCAGGACGGCTACGACACCTACCGCATCCCGGCGACCGTCACGACCCGGGCGGGCACCCTGCTCGCCTTCGCCGAGGGGCGGCACAGCGGTGCGGGCGACACCGGGAACATCGACGTCGTCCTCAGGCGCTCCTTCGACGGCGGCTGCACCTGGGGCCCGATGCGGGTCGTCGCCTCCGGGGACGGCGACACCCGCGGCAACCCGGCGCCGGTGGTGGACCCCAGGACCGGCCGGATCGTCCTGCTCACCTCCTACAACAGCGGTGCGGTCACCGAGGCGCAGATCATGCGGGGCGAGGCCACCGCCGAGCAGAGCCGGCGCGTCTTCGTCCAGACCAGCCGCGACGACGGACGGCACTTCACCGCCCCGCGGGACATCACGGACGAGGCGAAGCCGCCCGGCTGGCGCTGGTACGCCACCGGGCCCGGCCACGCGATCGCGCTGCGCCACGGACCGCACGCGGGGCGCCTGGTCGTGCCCGCCAACCACTCCGCCGCCCCGCCCGCCGGGTCCACGGACACCGGCCAGGAGGCCAGGTACTACGGGGCGCACGCGCTCTACAGCGACGACGGCGGGCGCACCTGGCGGCTCGGCTTCGTGGACGACTCCTACGACGGCACCGACAACGCCAACGAGAGCTCGGTGGCCGAACTGCCCGACGGCAGGCTCTACTTCACCTCGCGCGATCAGAACGGCACGAGCACCGGCAACCGTCTCGACTCCTACTCCAGCGACGGCGCCGAGACCCTGGACCGCCCCTTCGCCGTCCAGCCCGACCTGAACGACGTCCCCGTCGTCCAGGGCAGCGTCCTCCAGCTCACCGGCCGCTTCGCCCCGCTCCTCTTCTCGGGCCCCTCCGCCCCCACCGTCCGCCGGTCCATGGCCGTCTGGCGCAGCACGACCGCCGGCGCGGACTTCGACAAGGCGGTCACGCTGTCCGCGCGGCGAGCCGCCTACTCGGACCTCGTCCAGCTCGGCGCCTCCCGGGTCGGCATCCTCTACGAGACGGGCGACGCCGGCCCGTACGAGACCATCGAGTTCCGGCGGCTGCCGCTGAGCGGACTGCTCGGGTGAGGACGGGCTCCGGCTCAGAGCAGTCCCGCCGAGGCCAGGTACTTCCCGACGCGCTCGATCTCGCCCTGCGACAGCGGCACCTGGGGTTCCGCCGTCGCGGCGCAGTCGATGACGCCCCGCAGGGACAGCGCGGCCTTGAAGGCGCCGAGCGCCGAGGAACTGCCGCCCATCCGGGCCGGGTCGCCCACGTTCACCAGGCCGAACAGCTCGCACAGCCGCTCCTGTTCCGCCCGCGCCCGCTCCCAGTCGCCCGCCGCGCACAGCTCGTACAGCCGTACGTAGCCCACCGGGTCCACGTTGGCCAGGCCGGGGACCACGCCGTCCGCGCCGAGGGCCAGCGCCGAGTCCACGACCACCTCGGAACCGGTGAGCGACGTGAAGCCCCCGGCGCCGGGGCGGCCACGGGCGCCGGTGACGACCGTGCGGAAGGCACCGAGGTCGCCGCTGGAGTCCTTCAGACCGGCCAGGACGCCGTCGGCGGCGAGTTCGAGGACCAGTTCGGGGCTCAGCTTGGTGTGGACGGAGGCCGGGAGGTCGTACGCGAACAGGGGGAGCGCGGCGCGCTCGGCGACGAGGCGGAAGTGCCGGGCGATCTCCGCGGGATGGGTGCGGGTGTAGAACGGCGCCGTGACGACGATCGCGTCCGCGCCCGCGGCACGGGCTGCGCGCGCGTGGTCCAGGACACGGGGCGTCGTCATGTCGATGGCACCGGCCAGGACGGGGAGGCCGCCGGCGACGTGCGCCACCGTCGTCTCCACCACGAGCCTGCGCTGCGCGTCCGTCAGATAGGCCACCTCGGACGTCGAGCCGAGGACGAACAGGCCGTGCACCCCGGCGTCCACCAGGTGGTCGATCAGCCGGGTGAGCGACGGGACGTCCACCTCGCCCTCCGGTGTCAGGGGCGTGCAGACGGGCGGTACGACACCGGTCAGCGGGGCGGGGAAGGTCATGAAGGCTCCCGGATGTGCTGCTGGAACGGAACGTCGGCCAGGGCGGCGGACTCGGCCTGCGCCACCAGGGCGCGCGTCGAGTGGCCCTCCTCGACAGGATGGTGGCACCGGAAGCGGTGGCCGGGCGCCGACGCGGCCGTGAACTCCGGCATCCGGGTCGCGCACTGCGTGTCCGCCTTCCAGCAGCGGGTGCGGAAGGGGCAGCCGCTCGGCGGGTGCGTCGCCGAGGGGACGGGCCCGGTCAGCGGGATCGGCTCGACGGGATCCAGCAGGCCGGGGGTCGCCGAGAACAGCGCCCGGGTGTACGGGTGACGCGAGCCGTCGGTGACCTCGCCGGCCGGGGACTCCTCGACGATCCGGCCGAGGTACATCGTGATCACCCGGTCGCTCATCCGGCGGACGGTCTGGATGTCGTGGGACACGAACACCATGGCCAGCCCGAGGCGTTCCCGCAGATCCAGCAGGAGGTTGAGGATCTGCGCGCGCACCGACACGTCCAGCGCGCTCGTCGGCTCGTCGGCCACCACCAGAACGGGGTCCAGGGCCAGGGCGCGGGCGATCGCCACCCGCTGGCGCTGGCCGCCCGAGAGCTGTCCGGGCAGCGCGTCCGCTAGCGCCCGGGGCAGGCCGACCAGGGACATCAGCTCCTTCACCCGGTCCGCCCGTTCGGCCGCGCCGCCGCGCCGGTGCACGTCCAGCGGGTCGCGCAGGATCCGGTGCACGGGCATCCGCCGGTTCAGGGCCGTCGACGGATCCTGGAAGATCATGCCCGTGCCGGCACCGACCACCGTGCGCCGCTCGTCCGGCTTCAGGGACCACAGGTCGCGGCCGTGGAAGGTCACCGTGCCGGACGTCGGCCGCTGCACCCCCACCAGCACCTTCGCCAGCGTCGACTTGCCGCAGCCCGACTCGCCGACCACGCCGATCGTCTCGCCCGGCGCGACGGTGAGATCGACGCCGGTCAGCGCGTACACCCGGTCCCGGGTGAACACACCGCCGCTGCGCGCCCGGTGGACGACGTGCGTGTCGGAGAGCCGGACGAGCGGGTCCGCCGGGGATGAACTCATGTCACGGCCTCGCTCTCGGTGGTCACCAGGTCGACGGCCGGGTGGTGGCAGGCCGCCGTGTGCGCGGGCGTGCCGAGGAGGTCGGGTGCCGTCGTCCGGCACGTCTCGTCGGCCATCGGACACCGGTCGGCGAACCGGCAGCCGGCCGGGAAGTCTGCGGGGGAGGGGACGACCCCCCTGATCTGCGTCATGCGCTCGGCCGCCGACTCCAGGGACAGGACGCTGCCCAGCAGCCCGCGCGTGTAGTGGTGGGCCGGGGACTCCACCAGGTCCGCCGTCACCCCCGTCTCGACGATCTGACCGCCGTACATCACGACCACCCGGTCGGTGACCGCCGAGATCAGCGCGAGGTCGTGCGAGACGAGGACCAGGGCGAAGTCCAGTTCCGCCCGCAGCCGCAACAGCAGCTCCATGACCTGCGCCTGGACCGTCACGTCCAGGGCCGTCGTCGGTTCGTCCGCCACGATCAGCGCGGGCTCGCGGGACAGCGCCATCGCGATCAGCACGCGCTGGCGCTGGCCCCCGGACAGCTCGTGCGGGTAACTGCGCAGGGTCCGCCCGGGGTCGAGGCCGACCAGGGCGAGGAGCTCGGCCGCCGTGCGCCTGCCGCCCCGCCGTATCACCTGCCCCAGCTGCGCCCTGATCGTCATCGCCGGGTTCAGCGACGACAGCGCGTCCTGGTAGACCATCGCCATCTCGTGGCCCAGCAGTCGGCGCCGTACCCGCATCGGCTCGCCCACCAACTGCCGCTGCCGGAACCGGACCTGGCCGCGCACCCGGGCGCCCTTGGGCTCCAGGCCCATCACGGTCAGGGCCGTCAGCGACTTCCCGCAGCCCGACTCGCCGACCAGACCGAGGACTTCGCCGGGGTACACCTCGAAGCTGATGCCGTCGACGATGTCCACACCGCCGTGCCGGTGGTCGAAGCCGATGGCCAGACGCTCGACGGCGAGGACGGGGTGCCCGTCCGTGACGGGCGGTCGCGCCCGTGCCCGCAGCCGGGCCGCCGCCGCGGCGAGACCGGGCAGTTCGACGACCGCGCCGCCGCCCGGCTCCGGGGCTTCGAGACGGTCCTCGGCGGGTGGTACGGACACCTCCCGGGCGGCCGGCGCGGCCCACGCGTCGGAGACGCCCTCGGAGAGGATGTTCAGCGACAGCACGGTGACCAGCATCAGCAGGCCGGGGAAGACGGTGGCCCACCAGCCGCCGGTCAGCACCATGTTCTTGCCGTCGGCGATGACGCTGCCCCAGGACGGGTCCGGGGGCCGTACGCCCGCGCCGATGAAGGACAGCGAGGCCTCGAACACGATCGCCTCGGCGACCTGCACGGTGCAGAACACCAGGACCGGGGCCGCGCAGTTGACGGCCACGTGGCGCAGCACGATGTGCGGGGTGCGGGCGCCGATGACCCGCTCGGCGGTGACGTAGTCCTCGCCGTACTGGTCGAGCACGTTCGCCCGGACGACCCGGGCGAGGGGCGGGGTGAACAGGAACGCGATCGCGCAGATCAGTACGGTGATGCCGCCGCCGAACACGGCGACGAGCACGGCGGCCAGCGCGATGCCCGGGAACGCCATCACCACGTCGAGAGCGCGCATCAGCGTCTCGTCGACCGCCTTGCGCGAGGTCGCGGCGAGCGCGCCGAGCAACGCGCCCACGACCAGGGCGAGGGCGGTGGCGCCGAGGCCGATGGCCAGGGACCAGCGCGCTCCGTACATCAGCCGGCTGAGGATGTCCCGGCCGAGGCTGTCCTGCCCCATCCAGTGGTCCGCCGACGGATGCCCGGTGCCGTCCGTCTGCGGCTGCTGGTCGAGCGGGTCGTGCGGCGCGAGCAGCGGGGCGAACACCGCCACCACGAGGACCACGGCGAGGAAGCAGACCGCGATCCGCGACAGCGCCGGCAGTCTGCGCCGGCCGCGCAGCCGGACGCCGGGGCGGGCGAGGGCCCTGGCGAGTTCCTTCCGCGTGTACATCAGGTCGCATCCCTCAGTCGTGGGTTGACCAGCAGATACAGGATGTCGATGGCGAGGTTCACGACCACGAAGCCGAAGGCGGTGGTCAGGACGACGCCCTGCACGACGGCGGGGTCGCCGTTCTGCACGGCGTCGATCATCAGCTTGCCCATGCCGGGCAGCGAGAAGATCGTCTCGATGACGACCGCCCCGCCCAGCAGATAGCCGACGCGCAGCCCCAGCACGGTGAGCGGGTTCATCAGGGCGTTGCGCAGGACGTTGCGGCCGACGACCACCCGCGGCGGCAGCCCGCTGCCGATCGCCGTGCGGACGTAGTCCTTGTCCAGTTCCTCGACCACGGACGTCCGGACGATCCGGGTGAGCTGGGCCGCGACCGGCAGGGACAGGGCGAGCGCCGGAAGCGCCATGGTCTTCAGCCAGCCGGTCGGCGAGTCCGCCGGGTTGACGTAGCCGCCGGTGGGGAACCAGCCCCGGTCGACGGCGAGGTACTGGATCATCAGCAGCGCCAGCCAGAACCCCGGTGCGGCGACCCCGGTCAGGGACACCACCCGGATGATCTGGTCGGGCAGCCGGTCACGGTGGATCGCGGCCGTGACCCCGCCGAGCAGCGCCAGCACCACCGCGATGCCGAGCCCCAGGAAGGTGAGCTGGAGCGTGAGCGGCAGCGCGGTGGTGACCTGTTCGACGACCGGCGCCCGGGTCAGCGCGCTGGTGCCCATGTCGCCGTGCAGCAGGTCTCCCACGAAGTGGACGTAGCGCACGGGCAGCGGATCGAGCAGTCCGTTCCGCTCCCTGAAGTCGTGCAGCTGCCCGGGGGTCGGGTTGGCGCCCTGGAAGAACGCGGAGGCCGGATCGACGTCCGAGAACCGCATCACCAGGAAGACGAACAGGACGATCCCGAGCATCAGCGGCACGAGCAGCGCGACGCGGCGCAGCAGGATCCTGACGATGGCGACCACGTACGGACTCCCCTGTCGCCTAGACCCACTTGGCTTGCAGCAGGTTGATGCCCGGATAGGGCTGGGGCCTTATCCCGGCGAGCCGGCGCGGATTCCACGCCGTCATCAGCTCGTTGTGCACGACCGGGTAGAGCACCGCCTGTTCGGCGACGACGTCGATGTAGTCCTGGATCATCGTCTTCTTCTTGTCGGCGTCCGGTTCCCGCGTCGCCCGGTCCATGTCCTTGAAGAGCTGCTTCGCGACCGGGTCGCCGGCCCAGCGGGCGTAGCCCATCCAGAGGTTCTGGGGGCCGTAGTTGTAGTGCATGATCAGGTCGGCGTCGAGGCCGAACTGGTTGGGGTTCGAGGCGGCGGCCACGACCTGGTAGTCCTGCTTCTGGTCCATCTTGGTGAACACGGCCGTGGTCTCCTGCGGGGCAAGGGTCGTCTCCACGCCGATCGCGTCCCAGGACGCCTTGATGGTCGGCAGGCAGTCGACGATCCAGCTCACGTTCACCGACATGATCTCGATCTTCAGCCCCTCGACCCCGGCCTCCTTCAGGAGCTTCTTCGCCTTCTGAGGGTCGTAGGAGTAGACCGTCTTCGCGGGCCGGTAGGAGGGGTTGGCCTCGTTGAGGAAGGAACTCGACGGCTTCCCGTGCCCCCTGAGCGCGACCTCGACCATCTTGCCGGTGTCGATGGCGTAGTGCAGCGCCTGACGGACGCGGACGTCGTCGAACGGCTTGTGCCTGGTGTTGAACATCAGGAACAGGTTGTTCATGCCGGCGCCGCCCTGGACGGTCATGCCGCCCCTGCGCAGCTGTGTGATGTTGGCGTACGGGATGTTGTCGGCGATCTGGGCCCCGGCGCTCGCCCCGGAGATCTTCGCGACGCGGGGCGCGGCGTCCACTATGGTCAGCCAGTTCATCTTCCGGAAGGTGGCCCTGCGCGGCCCGTTGTAGGCGGCGAAGGCCTCGAACGTCGTGTTGGACTTCGGATGGTGCGCGGTCTGCCGGTAGGGGCCCGAGCCGACCGCCTTGCCCTTGATCGCGTCGTCCCAGGCGCCCGGCCGCGAGAAGACGTGCTGGGGCATGATCTTCGCCAGGGTGAGCCGGGAGATCCCCTCGGGGAAGGGGAACTTGAGGACCAGCTCGACGTTCTGCGCGTCGATCTTGCGTACTTCCTTCAGCCAGGGGGCGAAGAAGCCCTTGGCCAGGGTCTGGGTCTTCGGGTCGAGGATCCGGTCGAAGACGAACACCACGTCGTCGGCGGTCACCGGCTTCCCGTCGTGGAACGTGGCACCGGCGCGCAGCGTGAACTTCCAGGACGTGCCGGTGAGGTCGGCGGGCACCTGGGTGGCGAGCGCGGCGTAGGGCTCGCGGGAGATCGGGTCGGTGTCGAGCAGCCCCTCGTAGATGTGGTTGTTGGCGGCCATGCAGAAGGCGGACGCGGTCTGCGTCGGGTCCCAGCTTCCGTCGTTCCCGTAGCCGATCACGGCCGTCAGCGTGGCGTTCCGTCCGCCGCCCGAACCGCCGGTGTCGTTCGTCGACTCCGGCCCGGACGAGCAGGCGCCGAGCGTCGAGGAGAGGGCGGCGGCCGCGCCCAGGGCCCCGGTGTACTTCAGGAACGACCGGCGGTGCGGCGCCGGAGCGGGGTTCACGTCGCGCACGGTTCCTCCAGCAAGGAGTGGTCCAGTTGAACGGTCCGGTGAGGGAGTGGAGCGGTCGGTGCGTCCGGCCCCGGGTGCAGGAGATACGACGTCCTACGTCATGGGCGGCAGCGCGACCATAGGAAAGGGCGCGGAGGGGGTCAAGGGCCCGGACGCGAATGGCGTATCTTCCACAGGCGCGACCAATGGCGGTATGAAACAGGGGCAGTTGGCCGAGACTTGGCGTTTGATCAGCCCGGAGGTGGGACGTCCGATGTCCAGCGAGCGTACGATGCGGCGCATGCCTGAGGAGACCGGGAACCGGCGCCGGCCCGAGCGCCGGGTGAGCAGCCAGATCCAGCGCGAGGTCATGCAGCTGATCCTCGACCAGGGGCTTCCGGCCGGTGCGCCGCTGCCCACCGAGACCGAGCTGATGAACGATCTCGGCGTGAGCCGCAACTCGGTCCGCGAGGCGCTCAAGGCCCTCCAGGCGCTCGACGTAGTCGAGATCCGGCACGGCTACGGCACCTATGTGGGTGAGGCGTCCATGACGCCGTTCGTCGACGGACTGACCTTCCGCACACTCGCCCGTCCGGACGATCCGACCGCGGCGCTGGCCGAGATCCTCCAGGTCCGCGAGGTGCTGGAGGAAGGGCTGATAAGCCGCGTGGTCCAGGTGCTGACCGAGGAGGAGCTCGACCGGCTCGAATCCGTCGTCACGGAGATGGAGACGGCGGGCGACGACGGCCGCTCCTTCCCCGAACTCGACAGCGAGTTCCACGAGTTGCTGTACGCCTCGCTGGGCAACCCGCTCGTTCCCCAACTGCTCGGCGCGTTCTGGACCGTCTTCCGGCGGGTCGCCGTGGTGCGCGGCTGGACCGAGGACGTCACCCCGGAGGTCACGGCCCGCCGCCACCGCGACATCCTCGCCGCCCTGCGGCTGCGGGACGTCGAGGGCGCCCGGCGCGCGATGGCGGACCACTTCCGGGGCATCGAGGCCCGGGCCGCCCAGGGCTCGCACGGCGTGAGCTGACCGGGAACCCCGCCCGGCCCGTGTCGGCGGGGGTTCCCCGGGCCCGCGCACCGGCCCGCCCCGCTCCACGTTCTAGGCGGCGGCGGTCCCGTTTCCGGCCCCGATCCCGGGAGCCGGGCCCGCGCACCCGCCTACGCTGGTCCCGTGGCCGAGACCGAACCCGAACACGAACCCGACGCGCCGACCGGCGTGAGCGCCCTCGCCGCCTCCGGCGGCACCTGGGACGCGGACGGCCCGGGGGTGCTGGCGCTGCCCTCCGGCCGGCTGATCCGGGGCCGGGCGCTGCGCAGGCCGCTTCCGGCCGGGGGGAGCCCCGTGCCGGCGTACGCCGTGTACCTGCTCGGTGGACAGCCGCCCCCGGTCCCCTGGGAGGCCCACTGGCTGCGCTGGCCGGACTTCCGGCTGCCCGCCGACCGGGCTCAGGCCCGCGCCGTGCTCACGGAGGCCTGGCGGCGCGCCGCGGACGAACGCGTCGAGATCGCCTGCTACGGCGGCCGGGGCCGCACCGGCACGGCCCTTGCCTGTGTCGCCGTCCTCGACGGCGTGCCGCCCCGGGAAGCGGTGGCCTACGTACGCCGGCACTACGACCGGCACGCGGCGGAGACACCGTGGCAGCGCGCGTACGTACGCCGCTTCGGTACCCCCGGCTGACCCCCGGGATCCGCGGGCCCGCGCCGTGGCCGTGGTTCAGCGCGTCGTGGGTGTCACGCGCCGCCGGGACTCCCCGCCCCGGACGTGAAGTGCCCGCCGAGGAAGGCGGTCCAGGCGTCCGCGCCGATCAGCAGGACGGGTCCGTCCGGCAGCTTGCTGTCCCGGACGGGCACGAGCAGGGGGACTCCGTCGGCGACTTCGAGGCAGCTGCCGCCGTTGTCGTCGCTGTACGTACTTTTGCGCCACTGAGTGAGGCTCAGGTCGTACTCGCGCATCGTCTGTGATCCTCCGACGCCGATTCGATCAGAGACAAGGACGCGTCCGGCGGCAGCGCGACGGCCCTGAGCAGATCGTATGCGTCCTGCACCCGCCGAACCAGGGCCGGTTCGTCCAGGAGGTTGCCCGAATACACGGCCTCTGTATAGGCGGTCGGCGGGGCGTCGGCGAACTCCATGAGCTGGACCATCCGCCCTATGAGCGGGTACGCCCCGACCGAGTACGGCAGCACCTGCACGAGGACCCGCCGCCCTCGGACGAGGCCCACGACGTGGTCCAGTTGTTCGGCCATCGACGCCGGCCCGCCGACCGGGACCCGCAGCACCTGCTCATGAAGGATCACCCAGTAGACGGGCGCCCTCGTGCCGTCCAGGATGCGCGCCCTCTCGCGGCGGGCGCTCACCTTCTCCTCGACGTACTCATCGGTGGCGAACGGGTTGCCCGCCACCATGACGGCCCGCGCATACCCCGCCGTCTGCAGAAGACCCGGCACCAGCGCGGGCGCGAACTCCGCGATCTTCGTTGCCGTCCGCTCCAGTTCGACGACCGCCGCGAAATACCCCGCGTAGCGCTGGTCGTCGATGAGCTTGTGCCACATCCGCTCGAAGAAGCCGTCGCCGCCCAGCAGAGCGTCGATGCGCCGGGCCACGTCCAACTGCGGCTTGCGGACGGCCTGTTCGAACTGGCCGATATAGCCGCCGGAGACGAAAACCCGACCTCCCAGTTCCACTTGTGTGAAACCTGCGTCCTCCCTGCGTCGTTTCAGTTCTGAACCGAAAAACTCCCAGGCGGCCTGCCGCGAACCGTTGGCCATGGGCCAACCCCCTTGCACTGCACCGCGCTTGTAGCGGAGGGAACCCTGCCGATTCTAGATGCGGAGCGTCACGATGAAGACGCGAAGCGTGAAATCGACGAGGGGCGGCGGGCCGGTTGAAGGAAGAACACGCACGAGCACACGCGCCGACGCACGGACGAAAGCACGAAGGAACGCACGGACAGACCCACGTACACGCGCCACCCGACGGGCGGCGGGACTCGGCGCACTGCGTCGAAGAGGCGGAGGAGACTGTGCAGGACTTACGGACGGCGCTCGCGCGGGCCGGCATCACCTTGCCGTCCCTGCGGATCGACCCGGCGAGCCTGGCGCGCGACACCCCCTGTCCGCTGATCCTCCTCGGCGGCTGCTCCGTCGAGGTCGCGGCCCGGCTCGCGGCGGCCCTGCGATGAAGGCGGCGCCGCCGCCGACCGGCTGCTGCGCCGTCGACACCCGCACGGGCAGGGTCGGCGTGGTCATGGGGTACGAGGGGCCGTACGTACAGCTCAGGCCGCTCGGCGGCGGCAGGGAGTGGGACTGCCTGCCGGAGGCCGTCCGGGAGGCGACACCGACGGAGCGGATCAGCGCGGCGACCGCGTACGTGAACGCCCGCAGCCGCGGCGAGGTGTCGTGACGAGGGTCCCAGAGGCAATGCGGCCCGACCGGGCCGGGTGGCGTGTGCCGTAGGCGAGAATGGGCCTCATGAGTCTGTTCCGCGACGACGGCATCGTGCTGCGCACCCAGAAGCTGGGTGAGGCGGACCGGATCATCACGCTGCTCACGCGCGGTCACGGCCGAGTGCGGGCGGTGGCGCGCGGCGTCCGGCGGACCAAGTCGAAGTTCGGGGCGCGCCTCGAACCCTTCTCCCACGTGGACGTGCAGTTCTTCGCGCGGGGCAGTGAACTGATCGGCCGCGGACTGCCCCTGTGCACACAGAGCGAGACCATCGCTCCGTACGGTGGCGGGATCGTCACCGACTACCCGCGCTACACCGCGGGCACCGCGATGCTGGAGACGGCCGAGCGGTTCACCGACCACGAGGGCGAGCCCGCGGTGCAGCAGTATCTGCTGCTGGTCGGCGGGCTGCGCACCCTCGCCCGGGGCGAGCACGAACCGCACCTCGTCCTCGACGCCTTCCTGCTGCGCTCCCTCGCGGTCAACGGCTACGCGCCCAGCTTCAGCGACTGTGCCAAATGCGGCATGCCGGGACCGAACCGCTTCTTCTCGGTCGCGGCGGGAGGAACCGTATGCGCCGACTGCCGGGTGCCCGGCAGCGTCGTACCCTCGCCTCAGGCCCTCGAACTCCTCGGCGCGCTGCTCACGGGAGACTGGGAGACCGCGGACGCGTGCGAGCCGCGGCACGTCCGGGAGGGCAGCGGGCTGGTGTCGGCCTATCTGCACTGGCATCTGGAGCGCGGCCTGCGCTCCTTGCGGTACGTGGAGAAGTAGGCGCCACCCGGGCGGTCCGGGGCGGCAAAAACGCACGGGCGCGGTACGGACGCGCGCGGGCGGCACAGAACATCAGGCAGAACGAGACGGGCGCCCGGCGCACGCGAGCAAGAGGGAGACGAGAAGCACATGGTCGTACGCGGGATCCTGGGTGGCCGGCGCCGCGAGTACAAGGCACCGGAACCGCACCCCTCCGGTGCCCGCGCGCCCAAGCTCCCCGGTGAGCTCGTCCCGAACCATGTCGCGATCGTCATGGACGGGAACGGCCGCTGGGCCAAGGAGCGCGGGCTGCCGCGCACCGAGGGGCACAAGGTCGGCGCCGAGCGCGTCCTCGACGTGCTCCAGGGCGCGGTCGAGGTCGGTGTCGGCAGCATCTCCCTGTACGCCTTCTCCACCGAGAACTGGAAGCGCTCGCCCGACGAGGTGCGCTTCCTGATGAACTTCAACCGGGACTTCATCCGCAAGACCCGCGACACCCTGGACGAGCTCGGTATCCGGGTGCGCTGGGTGGGCCGGATGCCCAAGCTGTGGAAGTCGGTCGCCAAGGAGCTCCAGATCGCCCAGGAGCAGACCAAGGACAACGACGCGCTCACGCTGTACTTCTGCATGAACTACGGCGGCCGCGCCGAGATCGCCGACGCGGCGCAGGCGCTGGCCGAGGACGTGAAGGCCGGCCGTCTCGACCCCTCCAAGGTCACCGAGAAGACGCTCCAGAAGTACATGTACTACCCGGACATGCCGGACGTGGACCTCTTCCTGCGCCCGAGCGGCGAGCAGCGCACCTCCAACTACCTGCTCTGGCAGAGCGCCTACGCCGAGATGGTCTTCCAGGACGTGCTGTGGCCCGACTTCGACCGGCGTGACCTGTGGCGGGCCTGCGTCGAGTTCGCCCAGCGCGACCGCCGCTTCGGCGGCGCCGTCCCGAACGAGCAACTGCTCGCGATGGAGCAGGCGATGCGGGGCGACGGCTCTTAACCCCCGCCGCCCGCAGGGTTGTTCGAATCCGGCGCTACGATCACGGCTCATCACCACCGAACTGGGGAGGGGCCGTGGTCGAGGACCAGGGCGCTGCGCAGCAGCAGGAGTTGTCCGGGGAACAGCCGCAGGGGCCGGGAGCGGACCTCGTCGAGCTGGAGTACCGGCCGACCGTCGGGGATCTGTCGTCGGCGCTGAGAGCGCGCAGAGGCGTCAGCAAGGCGGGCAGAAGACAGTTCTGGGTGCTGGGGGGCGCTGCCGTCGTGGTCGCGGTGGAGGTCGCGCTGAAGCTGGCCGGACAGGACGCGTCCACGCTTCCCGTGATCTGGCTCGTCGTCTTCGGGTCGCTCCTCGCGCTCTCGCCGTGGCTGCAGGCCCGCCAGTTCCATCGCCTCGCGGAGCGTCAGGGCACCTTCCGCGTGGCCGTCACGGACGCCGGGGTGACGGTGGCCACGGACAACTCCACCACGGTGCTCAACTGGGTCGCCCAGCCCCGCTACCGGGAGACGCAGGACGCCTTCGTCATGATCAGCTCCGACAAGAACGCCGTCGGTTTCACCGTGCTGCCCAAGCGGGCCGTGCGCACCCCCGAGGACGTCGACCGGCTGCGAGCGATCCTCGACCGCAACCTGACCCGCGCCTGAGCGTCCGCGCCCCGCGAGCGAGGGCTCAGCCCTTCGCCGCCGCGCACTCCGCGCAGGTACCGAAGATCTCCACCGTGTGCGCCACGTTCACGTAGCCGTGCTCCGCGGCGATGGCCTCGGCCCACTTCTCCACGGCGGGACCCTCCACCTCCACGGCCTTGCCGCAGACACGGCAGACGAGATGGTGGTGGTGCTCGCCGGTGGAGCAGCGCCGGTAGACGGACTCGCCCTCCGACGTGCGCAGGACGTCCACCTCGCCGGCGTCGGCGAGGGACTGGAGCGTGCGGTAGACGGTGGTGAGCCCGACCGAGTCGCCCTTGTGCTTGAGCATGTCGTGGAGCTCCTGCGCGCTGCGGAACTCGGTCACCTCGTCGAGCGCCGCCGCCACGGCGGCACGCTGCCGGGTGGAACGGCCCCGGACGGGCGATCCAGCGGTTGTCACCGTTGCCTCCTCGCGTCTGCGCTTGCCCGGCCATTGTGCCAGCCCGGGCGGTGACCGGTCAGACGCCGACGGCGCTCTCCGGTCCGCGCGTGGCCGGAATCGCGCACTCCGCGGGATCTCCGGCGGCCTGTGCCGCGGCCAGGGCCCGGGCCCTGCGCCGGGCCAGCGGTGCCGCCAGCGCCGTCAGCGCGATGAAGGCGCCGATCGTCAGCAGCACGATCGTCGAGCCGGGCGGAACGTCCTGATAGAACGACGTCACCGTGCCGCCGATCGTCACGCTCACCCCGATCGCCACCGCGACGGCGAACGTCGCCGCGAAGCTCCGGGTGAGCTGCTGGGCCGCCGCCACCGGCACCACCATCAGCGCGCTCACCAGCAGCAGGCCGACCACGCGCATGGCGACGGTGACCGTGACCGCCGCCGTCACGGCCGTCAGCAGGTTCAGGGCCCGCACCGGCAGACCGGTCACCCGCGCGAACTCCTCGTCCTGGCTGACCGCGAACAACTGCCGGCGCAGCCCCAGGGTGACCGCCAGGACGAAGGCGCCCAGCAGGCAGATCGCCGTCACGTCGGACGCGCTCACCGTCGACAGCGAGCCGAAGAGGTACGAGGTCAGGTTGGCGTTCGAGCCGCCCGGCGAGAGGTTGATGAACATCACGCCGCCCGCCATGCCCCCGTAGAAGAGCATGGCCAGCGCGATGTCACCACGGGTCCTGCCGTACCAGCGGATCAGCTCCATGAGCACGGCGCCCAGCACGGACACGGCCGTGGCCATCCACACCGGTGACGTGTTGAGCAGGAAGCCGAGGCCGACGCCCGTCATCGCCACATGGCCGATGCCGTCGCCCATCAGGGCCTGGCGGCGCTGGACGAGGTAGATGCCGACGGCGGGCGCGATGACGCCCACCAGGACGGCGGCGAGCAGCGCCCGCTGCATGAAGGCGTAGTCGAGGATGTCCATCAGCTCAGGAGTCCCGTCCGGATCGGTTCGGCGTCGTGAGCCGCGTGCGGGTGTACGTGGTCGTGGCCGGGCAGGGCGTGCTGGCCGACCGCTCTCGGCGGCGGGCCGTCGTGCAGGACGCAGCCGTCCCTGAGGACGACCGCGCGGTCGATCAGCGGCTCCAGGGGGCCCAGCTCGTGCAGGACGAGCAGCACGGACGTGCCCTGGGCGACCTGGTCGCGCAGGGTGGCCGCCAGCACCTCCTGGCTGGCGAGGTCCACGCCCGCCATCGGCTCGTCCATGATCAGCAGTTCGGGTTCGGAGGCCAGCGCGCGGGCGATGAGCACCCGCTGGTGCTGCCCGCCCGACAGGGCGTTCACCGAGTCCTTGGCGCGGTCCGCCATCCCGACGAGCTCCAGGGCCCGTCGTACGGCCGCGTGATCGGCCTTGCGCAGGATGCCGAGACGGGCGCGGGACAGCCGGCCCGAGGCGACGATCTCGGTGACCGTCGCCGGCACACCGCCCGCGGCCGTGGTCCGCTGCGGGACGTAGCCCACCCGGTGCCAGTCGCGGAAGCGGCGGCGCGGAACGCCGAAGATCTCGATCTCGCCCGCGCTGACGGTCACCTGGCCGATGACGCTGCGCACGGCGGTCGACTTGCCGGAGCCGTTCGCGCCGAGCAGCGCGACGACCTCCCCGCGGCGCACGGTCAGGTCCATGCCGCGCAGGACCGGGCGCGAACCCAGCTCCGCCCGGACACCGCGCAGGGACACGACGGACTCGGACTCGGACTCGCTCACGACGTCCTCCACAGTGATCACTTCGTTCCGAGAGCTGTCTGGAGGGCCTTCAGGTTCGACCGCATGACCTGCATGTAGTCGTCGCCCCTGGACTTGTCGGTGATGCCTTCGAGGGGGTCGAGGACGTCCGTCCGCAGCCCCACGTCCCGGGCGATGGTGCCGGCGGTCCGGTTGCTGACGAGCGTCTCGTAGAACACCGTCGTGACGCCGTCGGCCTTCGCCAGGTTCTCCAGGGCCTTCACCCGGTTCGCGCTGGGCTCCGACTCCGGGTCGAGGCCGTTGACGGCCTCCTCGGTGAGCCCGTAGCGCTCGGCGAGGTAGCCGAACGCGGCGTGGGTGGTGATGAACGTCTTCGTCTTCGTGTTCGCGAGCCCGTCGCGGAAGTCCTTGTCCAGCGCGCCGAACTTCTTCCGCAGCGCCGCCATGTTCTTGTCGTAGTCCGCGGCGTGCTTCGGGTCGGCCTTCTTCAGCGCGGCCGACACGCCCTCGGCCACCTGGCCGAAGCGCACGGGATCGAGCCAGACGTGCGGGTCGGCGGCGCCGGCGTCCTCGCCCTCGCTGTGGTCGTGCGCCGCGGCGTGGCCGCCGACCTCGTTGCCGTGCTTCTCCAGCGTCGTCAGCGAGGCGGCGTCGACCTTGGTCCTCACCCCGGACTGGGCGACCGCGTCGTCGACGGCCGGCTGGAGGTTCTTGAGGTAGAACACCGCGTCGGCCTCCTGGAGCCGCGCGGTCTCGCGGGCGCTGATCTCCAGGTCGTGCGGTTCCTGGCCGGGCCGGGTCAGGTTCGTGACGCTGACGTGCGACCCGCCGATCTCCTCGGCGAGGTACTGGAGCGGGTAGAACGACGCGACCACGTGGAGCCGGCCGTCGTTCTTGGCGTCGGCCGCCGCGGATCCCGAGCAGGCCGTGAGGGTGCCGAGGCCGAGGGCGGTGGCCGCCACGGCGGCGGACCCCGATATGAGGCGTCGTCGTACGTTCATGACAGTCATTTTCAACAAATCTGGAAACGATTGTCAACAAGCCCTCGTGCCGGCTCCCGCGGGCGCTCCGGCAACGGGTATCAAGTGGATCCAATCGGCAGGAAGCGGCCTCGCGCGGGAACCGATTTGATGCGGGGGTGGCCGACGCCGGTAACCTGAAGCATTCGCTGCCGTCCGTTCGTAATGAAGAGAGCACCGTGGCCGCCGACAAGATCGATTCCATCGTCAGCCTGAGCAAGCGCCGTGGCTTCGTTTTCCCCTGTAGTGAGATCTACGGAGGACAGCGTGCCGCTTGGGACTACGGTCCGCTGGGCGTCGAACTCAAGGAGAACCTGAAGCGCCAGTGGTGGCGTTACATGGTCACGTCGCGCGAGGACGTGGTCGGTCTGGACTCGTCCGTGATCCTGGCCCCCGAGGTGTGGGTCGCCTCCGGTCACGTCGCCACCTTCACGGACCCGCTGACCGAGTGCACCTCGTGCCACAAGCGCTTCCGCGCCGACCACCTGGAGGAGCACTACGAGGCCAAGCACGGCCGCCTCCCGGAGAACGGCCTCGCCGACCTCAACTGCCCCAACTGCGGCAACAAGGGCACCTTCACCGAGCCCAAGCAGTTCTCGGGCCTGCTCTCCACCCACCTCGGCCCGACCCAGGACAGCGGCTCCGTCGCCTACCTGCGTCCCGAGACCGCCCAGGGCATCTTCACCAACTTCGCCCAGGTGCAGACCGCCTCGCGCAAGAAGCCGCCGTTCGGTATCGCCCAGATGGGCAAGTCCTTCCGCAACGAGATCACGCCCGGCAACTTCATCTTCCGCACCCGCGAGTTCGAGCAGATGGAGATGGAGTTCTTCGTCAAGCCGGGCGAGGACGAGAAGTGGCAGGAGTACTGGATGGAGCAGCGCTGGAACTGGTACACCGGTCTCGGCCTGCGCGAGGAGAACATGCGGTGGTACGAGCACCCGCAGGAGAAGCTCTCCCACTACTCCAAGCGCACCGCCGACATCGAGTACCGCTTCCAGTTCGGCGGCAACGAGTGGGGTGAGCTGGAGGGCGTCGCCAACCGCACCGACTACGACCTCAACGCGCACTCCAAGGCCTCCGGCCAGGACCTCGCGTTCTACGACCAGGAGGCCCAGGAGCGCTGGACCCCCTACGTCATCGAGCCCGCCGCCGGTGTCGGCCGCGCCATGCTCGCCTTCCTCCTCGACGCCTACGTCGAGGACGAGGCCCCGAACGCCAAGGGCAAGATGGAGAAGCGCACCGTGCTGCGCCTCGACCACCGTCTCGCCCCGGTGAAGGCCGCGGTCCTGCCGCTGTCCCGCAACGCGGACCTGTCCCCGAAGGCCAAGGGTCTCGCCGCGGCGCTGCGCCAGCACTGGAACATCGAGTTCGACGACGCCGGCGCCATCGGCCGCCGTTACCGCCGTCAGGACGAGATCGGCACGCCGTTCTGCGTCACCGTCGACTTCGACACCCTCGACGACAACGCCGTCACGGTGCGCGAGCGCGACTCGATGAAGCAGGAGCGTGTCTCGCTCGACCAGATCGAGGGCTACCTGGCCGCCCGTCTCGTGGGCTGCTGACCCGGGCACTGCACGAAGCCCCCGTTTCCCGGTCAGGGAGGCGGGGGCTCCGCGTTGTCCCGGACCATGGGGTGTCCGGGCGTCCTTCGTCCGGGCGTCGCGCGTCCGGGCTTGCTCGGCGGCCCGTGAGGGCCTTCGTGCTCAGCGGCCCTGGAGGGCCTTCACGTTGTCGCCGAAGGTCCAGTTCTTCGAGCCGTCCCAGTTGACCGACCACGTCATCAGGCCCTTGAGGGAGGTGCCGTAGTGGCGCCAGGCCTGGGAGACGAGGCTCGGCGCCATGTAGCCGCCGCCCGCGCCGGACTGGGCCGGCAGTCCCGGGACCTGTTTGTCGTAGGGGACCTTGATGGTGGTGCCCTGCACTACAAGCCCCTTGTTGAGGCAGTCGGTCTGGGCGGTGAAGCCCTGCACGGTGCCCGCGGAGTAGGAGTCACCGGAGCAGCCGTACATGCTGCCGTTGTAATACTGCATGTTCAGCCACCACAGCCGCCCGTTGTCCGCATACTTCTTCACGACGGGCAGGTACGCGCCCCAGATCGAGCCGTACGCGACGCTGCCGCCCGTGACGTAGGCGGTCTCCGGCGCCATCGTGAGCCCGAAGTTCGACGGCATCCGGGACAGCACCCCGTCGATGATCCGGATCAGATTGGCCTGCGAGGCCGAGAGCTGACCGATGCTGCCGCTGCCGACGAGCCCGGTCTCGATGTCGATGTCGATGCCGTCGAAGTTGTACTTCTGCAGGATCGGCACGATCGTCGCGATGAAACGGTCGGCCACGGCGGACGAACTCAGGTCGATGCCGGCGGCCGCTCCGCCGATGGACAGCAGGATCGTCTGCCCCGCCGCCTTGGCCGCGCACATCTCGGCGGGCGTGGCCACCTTCACGCCCGTGTCCATCCCGTTCTCCCACAGCGCCGTGCCGTCCGAGCGGATGACGGGGAACGCCGCGTTCACCACGTTGTAGCCGTGCGCGGCGATGCGGGAGTCGGTGATCGGCGTCCACCCGAACGGCGGGTGCACGCCGTTGGCCGCGCCGTCCCAGTTCTCCCAGTACCCCTGGAGGACCTTTCCGGCGGGACGGGACTTCACCGCGCAGGTGTCGGCGGCGGAGGCGCCGGGGGCGCCCGCGACCGACAGCGGGACGAGGACGGCCGCGGCCAGTGCCACGGCGAGCAGACGCAGTCTCCGGCGCATCATGCGAGGCCTCCCGGTGGGGGGTGCGGTGAGGTGTCGTAGGCATGACAGTCGCGCGGTCCAGACCTTTCGTCAATAGGTCTGGACCAAAGTGGCCGGAGAGGGTGCCTTCGGTGCCGCGGTCCGGACGGTTCAGGCCTCCTTGGGGTCGACCGTCGCCTGGTGTTCCGCGGCCAGGTGTTCCTCCGCCTTCAGCCAGGGGAGGAACTGGGTGTTCTTGCGCCAGCCGCACGTCTCGCACCGCAGGGTGCGCTGGACGCCCGCCCGCTGCACGTGGACGGTGTGTTCGCGGCCGTGCTGGTCCCAGCGGCTCACTTTGCTCGCGTTGATCTGAAGCATGACACCTCCTGGTTCTCCCGCTTCGTCTGCGCAGCAAGGAGTGTGCAGCATGGTGAAGATCAACGGGGGTTCTTCGGGGCCGAGTTCGCCGAGTACGGCACGGGCGCGGTCGCGCTCACGACGGGGCGAGGTGTCCCTCGGCGGCCTCGACGGCGGCCGTGGTGACGTTGACCTGGTGTTCTATCTGGCGGTCCACCGGCACCCAGGTCGCCGTGAAACTCGCCGAGTAGGCGGCGCACCAGCGCGCGACGAGGGCTTCCAGCTCGGTGCGCTGGGCCGCGGTCCCCGGGGCGGGCGCGTACTCCTCGAGGAGACGCAGCAGCATGGCGGCGGCCCGGAGCGGGGTGCGCCGGGCGAAGCCCTCGATGCTGGCCGTGCGGGCGCGGGTGAGACCGGGGAGCGGCGTGAACGACGGGTGCGCGGGGTCCCAGCTGTCGGCCAACGGGCCGCAGACACCTAGGGTTTCGGCCACGGCCCGGCGCATGCTGAATGCGGGGTCGGGGCCCGGGGCCGGGAGGTGCGGGCGGGCCCGTTCGTAGTGGACGCGGACGGTGTGGGCGTAGTCCCGCAGCCGGTCCGCCCAGTGCCGCAGCCGTTGTTCCGGGGCGGGATGGGGTGCGAGGTCGGCGAACCCGGCCGCGGCCCAGACCGGTACCTCGAGCACCGCGGTGACGCCGCCGTGGGCGTGCGGGGCGAGCCAGGTGGAGCGGTGGGCGTTCTCCGGGAAGGCGGTGGGGCGTTCGGGTGCGCCGGGCGGCGGCAGGACGAAGACGCCGGGCGCGCTCGTCGGCCAGTGCAGGGCGTCCAGCGGGGCTCTTTCGACCGGGATGCCGAGCCGTTCCGCGGAGGCGGCGAGCGTCCGGTCGAGGCCGGGGACGTCCCGGGTGAGCTGGGCGAAGGTGCCGCCGATGTCCGTGCCGTGCAGGGAGATCTGGATGTAGGGCCGCAGCCTGCGGATGACGTCGAGCAGGGCGCGGCTCTCCGGCAGGAACCGGGGGCGGGGCAACGCCGGTGCCCATTCGGGCTGTTCGTCGGCGGTGGGGCGGAAGAAGGACCGGTAGTGGCCGAAGAGGGTGTCCGCCCGGTGCCCGCCTTCGTTCAGGCGCGCTCCGTCAGGGTCGAGGCACAGCACCAAGTGCCATACGGTGCCGGGCCGTTCGCCGCCCAGTGCCCGGTGGGCCAGCGCCAGGAGGGTGCCCCCGCCGACGTACTCGTTGGGGTGTGCGCCCGCGACCACGAGGGCGTGCCGTGGCCCCTTTCCGACGCTCAGCATCCGCAGCGGGGCGCCGTGCCGGGAGTGGCCGATCGTGCTCAGCCGGCACAGGTCCGGATACCGGGCGGTCAGGGCCTCGGCGGTGCGGGTGACGTCGGCGGGCGTGGGATAGCTCAGTGTCCGGAATTGCTGTCGTCCCGGGTCTTTCTCCCGTCCAGCACGCGGATCTTGATCTCGGCCACGGAGTCTCCTCGGAGTGGATCGTGGATCGCGGGTCGGCCGGACGCAACACGCCGGACATCGCCGGGCACGCTCCGTTCGACTTCGGTGCGACTCAGTACGACATGACGCACCACGCGTGTCAACAGCCCCTGAGAGGAACGCGACAGCCTCATGGCCAGTGCATATGCCGGTGGCCGAGCGGGGGGATACCCCGCGGTTCGAGGGGTACCCCGCGGGGCAGGCACCCCCGTGCACCGGGCACCCGCTATACGAACACCGAACACCGACTGCCCGGGCCCCGCGACCGGTCCCCGCCGCGACCGGTCCCGACAGCGACCGGGCCCCACCGCGGCCGGTCCCGACGGCGGCCCGGCCCCTGCCGGGGGGCAGGCCGGTCGGCCATCGACCAGGCCCGGCCCGGCCCGATGGATCGGCCCGGCGGCACTGGACGGGTGACCTCCGGCGCCGCCGAGCCCGCCGCACCGCGCCGGACTGGGCCCAGCCGGGTGGGATGACCGGGGGCGGACCGGTGACACGGGCACCGCCGATCCGGCGCGGACCGGCGGGACCGGCCGGGGCCTGGCGTGCGCCGGCCCGGTGAGGCTCGGAGTGGTGGGCCGATCACCACCGGCGCCGCCGAGCCCGGCGGGGTCGGCCGGTGACCGGCGGCTCGGTCCGGTCTGGTGTGCCATGGGGCGGGGCCATCCGGGACTGCTGGCGCCCGCCGGCCGGGTGAGGATCGGCCCGGCTCGGACCGGCGGCGCCCGGCGTCCGCCGGCTGGCGAGGCTCGGGGCGTTCGGCCGGTGGTCATCGGCTCGGGCCCGCTCGGTCCGGCGCGGGGCGAGGTCGTCCGGGGGGCGGGGTCGGGCATCGACGTTTGCCGGTTGAGGCCCCGGGGCCCGCTGTCTCAGTGGATCTTGCGGGGCAGGCGCAGGCTCAGGGCCGTGGTCAGGGCCACGCCGGCCAGCTGGACCAGGAGGGTCGTCACCAGGGCGTCCCGCATGCCGTGGGACGAGGCGAGGGACAGGAACAGGGTGCCCAGGGTGGCCACTCCGACGGCGAGCGCCGCCTGCTGGGTGGTGGCCATCACGCCGCTGCCCACGCCGGCCCGCGCCGGCGGCACCTCGGAGAGGATGATCCGGATCAGGACGGGAAGCTGGAGCGCCTGGCCCGCGCCGGCGACCGCCGCTCCGGGCAGCAGTTCCACCACCCCGAGGTCCGGCCACGAGCGCCAGGCGGCCAGGGTGATGAGCCCCAGGCCCACCGCCTGGATCAGCCCGCCCGCCGTCACGACCCGCGTCCCGTGGCGGGCGATCAGCCGGGGCCCGCACAGCGAGGTGGCGAAGAAGACGACGGCCATGGGCGCGAGGGCCAGCCCGGCCGGGACGGGACCGAGCCCCTCGCCGCGCTGCAGCGCCACCGCGATCACGAACATGAAGCCGCTGAAGCCGATGGAGAACGGCACGATCATGATCAGGCCGCGGCGCAGCGAGGTCAGCTCGAACAGGCTCGGCGGGACCAGCGGGGTGCGGCCCCGCCGGTCCGCACGGCGTTCGACGAGGTAGAAGGCGGCGGCCGCGAGCGGGAACAGGGCGAGGGACACCCAGGTCCACAGCGGCCAGCCGGAGGCCCGGCCCTCCGTGAGCGGGGCGAGCAGAGCCAGCAGCGCGACCGCGAGCAGGATCGTGCCGGGGGCGTCGATGGGCTCCGGGCGCTGCGAACGGGTCTCGGGGACGGCCCGGCGGGCCAGGACCAGCCCGAGCACGACGACGGGCACGTTCACGAGGAACACCGACCGCCAGCCGGTGCCCGCGATGTCGGCCGCGACCAGCAGTCCGCCGAGGATCTGCCCGGCGACCATGGACAGCCCGGCCGTGGCCCCGTACAGGCCCATCGCCTTGGCGCGGCGGGGCCCGGAGGTCGCCGACTGGATGGTGGCGAGGACCTGCGGCAGCATCGCCGCGGAGGCCGCGCCCTGGGCGACCCGCGCCGCCACCAGGGTCCACGCGGTGGGTGCGAGTCCGCAGGCGAGCGAGGTCAGGCCGAAGGCCGCCATGCCGCCCAGGAAGAGCCGGCGCCGCCCGAACAGGTCGCCGAGACGTCCGCCGAGGACGAGCAGGACGGCGTACGCGACCCCGTATCCGGCGACGACGAGTTCGAGGACGGCCTCGCTCGCGTGCAGGTCCTGCCCGATGGTCGGGAGGGCCACGTTGACGATGAAGAAGTCGATCAGGGGCAGTGCCGCGCCGAGCAGCACCGTGAAGAGTCCGAGGCCGCCGAGGTCGGGTGGCGCGGCGGGGGCGCGGACGGTGGTCGTGAGGGTTCCGGTTTCGGTCACGTCCCCCAGACTTCTCCCGTACTCAGCCGGGTACCAGAGTCTCCTTATCCTGGTACAAGCACTACCTGGCAACAGGCTGAGCCACGCGACAGGCTGGAGGCATGACGACGATGACCCGGGAGACACACCCCACCCCGTCCCCGCCACAACCGGCGTCCCCCGTCCGGAACGAGCAACGGCCGGAGGGCTCCGGCCCGAGCGAGCCGCGACCGGCGAACTCGGACCGGAACGAGCCGCGACCGGCGGGCTCCGGCGGGGACGCGCCGCGACCGGCGGACACCGGCCAGGTCAAGGTGCGACCCACGGGCTCCCGTCCGGCCCCGAAGGAGACCGCCTCCGACCCGGAACCGGTACGACCCGCGGCCACGGCCCCTGGCCAGGAACCGGTACGACCCGCGGCCACGGCCCCCGGCCCGGAATCGGCACGACCTGCGGCCACGGCCCCTGGCCAGGAACCGGCACGGCCCGCGGCCACGCCCCCCGGCCCGGAACCGGCACGACCCGCCCCCACGCCCCCCGGCCAGGAACCGGCGGAGCCCCGTACCGGTGAGATCCGGCGGCACGAGCTGGCCACCTTCCTGCGCAGCCGCCGCGAACGCATCACGCCCGAGCAGGTCCAGCTTCCCCGCGGCCGTCGGCGGCGCACGCCGGGCCTGCGCCGCGAGGAGGTCGCCCAGCTCTCCGCCGTCGGGGTCACCTGGTACACCTGGCTCGAACAGGCCCGCGACATCCAGGTCTCCGAACAGGTCCTCGACGCGCTGGCCCGCACCCTGCTCCTGGACACCAGCGAGCGGGCCCACCTCTTCCAGCTCGCCGGAGCGGTCGACCCCACGCCCGCCGCGCAGTGCGCGGTGATCACCCCGGCGCTGCGCCGGATCCTGACGGAACTGGAGCCGGTCCCGGCCTGCATCCAGAACAGCCGGTACGACATCCTCGCGTACAACCGCACCTACGCGCGGCTGATGATGCGCGACCTCGACACGGTCCCGCCGGCCGACCGCAACTGCGTGCTGCTCGCCTACACCAACGCGGAGTGGCGCGCGTCGATCGTCCTGCTCGACGAGACCACGCGGTTGATGGCCGCCAAGCTGCGCGCGTCGATGGCCGGGCACCTGGGGGAGCCCGCCTGGAAGACCCTGCTGAAGCGGCTGCGCGCCGAGTCGGCCGCGTTCCGCGAGAACTGGGACCGGTACGAGGTGGCCGCCACCCGCGGCAAGACCAAACAGTTCGTGAACCCGTATGTCGGCCTGGTCACCGTCGATCACACCGACCTGTGGCTCGCCCCCGACCTGGGCGCCCGGATGGTGACCTACCCGCCCCAGGACGAGGAGAGCCGCGAACGGCTGGAGAGGCTGCACGCCATCGCCTTGGAGGCCGAAGGGGCGCAGGGGGCGGAGGCCGGGACGGAGACGGACGGCCGGAGCCAGGGCCGGGACGGAGTCGCAGCGTGGTCACGCGCGGAGGCGGCGGGGGTGGCGGAGGCGGCGGGGGTGGCGGGGGTGGCCTGACCCGGCCCTGCCCCACGACGGCCCCGGGCCGACTCGCCCGTCCCGAGACCGGTCCCGGCCCGTCCGGCCCGGGGCGACACCCGGACCCGGACCTGGGGACCCGCCCCCGTCAGGCGGCGGACGCGTCCTGGGCCCGTACCCCCGTCGCCTCCCGGATCTCCGGGGACTCCAGCAGACGGGCCGTGCGATCGGCCGACGCGCGGGCCCGGCGCCCGCTGCTGAGCCAGCCGAGGACGAGGACGGCGACACCGCAGCCGGTGATGATCCACCAGCCGGGGAGCGAGGCCGCGACGAAGGTGTCCCGGTAGGCGGAGGCCTGGATGCCGGAGGCGAGGGCCGCGCCGATGACGGCGACGCCGAGGGTCCCGCCGATCTGCCGGCTGGTCGAGGCGACGGCGGCGGCGACGCCCGCCTGCGAGCGGGGCATGCCGGAGACGGCGGTGTTGGTGATGGGCGCGTTCACGAAGCCGAAGCCGATACCGAAGAACACGTAACCGATCACGAGCGTGACGTTCGACGTCTCCGCCTCGAACCCCGCGAACAGCACGCCGCTGACGGTCATCGCGGCACCGGCGATCAGCAGCGAGGGCCGGGGCCCGCGGTTGCCGACCAGTCGCCCCGAGACGGGAGCGCAGACGAAGCACAGGAACGCCATGGGCAGCATCCACAGGCCCGCGTGCAGGGCGTTCAGGCCGCGCACGTTCTGCAGGTACAGCGTCGACAGGAACAGGAAGCCGCTGAGGGCGGCGAACGCGCTCACCGCGATGACGGTGGCCCCGCTGAACGGCACCGAGCGGAAGAAGCGCAGATCGATGAGGGGTTCGTCGCGCCGCGGCTCGTACCGCAGGAGGCCGAGCAGCGCGGCGAGCGCGATCGCGCCGAAGGACAGGGTCTGGACGAGCCCGGCGGTGGGCGCCTCGATGATCGCGTACGTCAGGGAGCCGAGCAGCGCGATGACGAGGAGCTGGCCGACCGGGTCCGGGCGGCGGGCCTTCGGGGCGCGGGACTCGGGCACGAAGCGCAGCGTCAGCAGGAGCGCGGCGAGGCCGACGGGAAGGTTGATCCAGAAGATGGAGCGCCAGCCCACGGTGTCGACGAGCAGTCCGCCCACCAGCGGTCCCGCGGCCATGGAGATGCCGACGACGGCACCCCAGACGCCGATCGCGCGGGCCCGTTCGCGCGGGTCCGTGAAGGTGTTGGTGATGATCGACATCGCCACCGGGTTCAGCATCGAGCCGCCGACGGCCTGGACCATCCGGAAGACGATGAGGGTGTCGAGGTTCGGGGCGAGGGAGCACAGCACCGAGCCGATGGTGAACAGGACCAGGCCCGTCATGAACACCTTGCGCCGGCCGATGCGGTCGGCCGTGGAGCCGGCCAGCATCAGCAGCGAGGCCAGCACCAGGGTGTACGCGTCGATGGTCCACTGCATGCCCGCGACGCTCGCGTGCAGCTCCTGCTGCATCGAGGGCAGGGCGACGTTCAGGATCGTGACGTCGAGGCTCACGATCAGCAGACTCATGCAGCAGATCGCGAGCACCAGCATCCGGCGGCGGTGGCTGAGCTCAGGCATGTCGTCAGCGTACGTCGCTTTCAATAGTGTGTCTAACTAATGACCACTACATGATCTTTCGCGCGAGCATCCGGCGCGGTACGCCACAATGGGGGAATGCCCACGCCCACGTCCACGGTGGACTCCCCGCTGAACACCTCGCTCTCGATCGGCCCCCACACGGCCCGGCCGCCCGTCGTCCTCGCCCCCATGGCCGGGATCACGAACGCGCCGTTCCGCACGCTGTGCCGCGAGTTCAGCGGCGGCAAGGGCCTGTTCGTCAGTGAGATGATCACCACGCGGGCGCTGGTCGAGCGCAACGAGAAGACCATGCAGCTCATCCACTTCGACGAGACCGAGACGCCGCGCTCGATCCAGTTGTACGGAGTCGACCCCGCCACCGTCGGCAAGGCCGTCCGCATGATCGCGGAAGAGGACCTGGCCGACCACATCGACCTCAACTTCGGCTGCCCGGTCCCCAAGGTCACCCGCAAGGGCGGCGGCTCCGCCCTCCCGTACAAGCGCAACCTGCTGCGCGCGATCCTGCGCGAGGCCGTCAGCGGCGCCGGGAACCTGCCCGTCACCATGAAGATGCGCAAGGGCATCGACGACGACCACATCACCTTCCTGGACGCGGGACGCATCGCGGTCGAGGAGGGTGTGACGGCCATCGCGCTGCACGGCCGTACCGCCGCCCAGCACTACGGCGGCACCGCCGACTGGGACGCCATCGCCCGGCTGAAGGAGCACGTGCCGGAGATCCCCGTCCTCGGCAACGGCGACATCTGGTCGGCGGACGACGCGCTGCGGATGGTGCGCGAGACCGGCTGCGACGGGGTCGTCGTCGGACGCGGCTGCCTCGGCCGGCCGTGGCTCTTCGGCGACCTGGTCGCCGCCTTCGAGGGCCGCGCCGACGCCTACGCGAAGCCGACGCTGCGCGAGGTCGCCGCGGTCATGGTCCGCCACGCCACCCTCCTCGGCGAGTGGATCGGCGACGAGGCGCGCGGTGTCATCGACTTCCGCAAGCACGTCGCCTGGTACCTCAAGGGCTTCTCGGTCGGCTCGGAGATGCGCAAGCGTCTCGCGATCACCTCCTCGCTCGCCGAGCTCTCCGACGGGCTGGCCGAGCTGGACCAGGACCAGCCGTGGCCGTCGGGCGCCGACGGACCGCGCGGCCGTACCTCCGGCAACAACCGGGTCGTCCTGCCGGACGGCTGGCTGAAGGACCCCTACGACTGCGCGGGCGTGTCCGAGGACGCCGAACTGGACACCTCCGGCGGCTGACCGGCTGACCGGCTGACCGGCTGACCGGCCGACCGGCCGACCGATGGATCCGACGGCCGTCCGGCGCGCGCGACGTCCGCACGCGCACCGGACGGCCCGGGCGCCGCCCCCACGCCGCCCGGTTCCGGAGTGGTCTCTAGGCCCCGCCCACCGCGGCGAGCAGCGCCAGTGGTGCCGCCGCCGAGCGGGACTCCCGTACACAGGCGTGCGGGTAGGGCACCGGCTGGGCGTGGGTGTCACGGCCGTAGCCCGCGATGACCTCGGGGAGGCGGTGCCCCGCCGCCGTGGCCGCGTCCACGAGTCCGTGCGCGACCGTACGGGCCTCGTCGTGCAGTCCGTACCGCGCCAGCCCCAGAGTGATCAGGGCGTTGTCGTGCGGCCAGACGGAACCGCGGTGGTACGACAGCGGGTGGTACGCGGACTGGCCCGCAGCGAGGGTGCGCACACCCCAGCCGGAGAAGAAGTCCGGTTCGAGGAGCCGCCGGCCGACCAGTTCGCCGTACTCCTTGTCCAGCAGGCCCGACCACAGCAGATGCCCCGCGTCCGAGGCGAGCGCGTCGACATGCCGCCCGTCACCGTCCAGCGCCAGCGCGGGGAAGGCGTGTTCGCTCATCCAGAAGTCGCGCTGGAAGCGGTCGCGCAGGTCGGCGGCGGCCTGTTCCAGCAGCGCCGCGTAGACCTCGTCGTCCCAGACCGTGCGGGCCAGCTGGGCGGTACGGCGCAGCGCGTCGTACGCGTATCCCTGCGCGCCCGCCGCCATCACCGGCCCGGTGGGGCGGCTGCCGTCGGCCGAACAGATGGCGCCGGGGGAGTCCTTCCAGTTCTGGTTCGCCAGACCGCCGCCGTCCGCGCGGTAGACGAGATAGCCGCGGGAGGTCAGCCCGCCGTGGTCCAGCATCCAGCCGATCGCCGCACGGGCGTTGGGCTCCAGACGGCGGGCCAGCGTCACGTCGCCGGTCTGCTCGGTGTAGGCGCCGAGCAGCACCAGGAACAGCGGCGTCGCGTCCACCGAACCGTAGTAACGCCCGTACGGCACCTGCCCGAAGTGCGCCAGCTCGCCGTGCCGCACCTCGTGCACGATCTTGCCGGGCTGGGCGACCGCGCCCAGCCCCACCTCGACCGCCTGGGTCGCGGCCAGCGCGGGCAGGGTGGCGGCGGCGAGCTGCGGCCGGTAGGGCAGCGCGAAGAGCGAGGTGAGCAGGGCGTCGCGGCCCAGCAGGGTGAGGAACCAGGGGACCCCGGCCGCGGGCACCCGCAGCTCCTCCCCGTCCAGGCCCGTCGCCGGCACCTGGAGCACGGCCAGGTCGGACAGGCCGCGCGCACAGGCCGCGGCGAGCTCCGGCCAGCCGGTCGGGAACGGCACCCCCTGCGCGAACTCGCCCTCCAGGGCCAGGAGTCGCTCGCCCGCCGCGGCCGGCGAGGCGGGAACGCGCGGCTCGTGCGTGGCGCCGTGCGGACGCGCCGCGACGCGCAGCGCCAGCTCCGCCGAACCGTGCGGTTCGAGGTCCAGGGTCCACACGAGCCGCCGCGCGCCGGTGCCCGTCTCCTCCACCCCGTCGGGCGCGGGCTCGGAGGTGACCGTCGTACGGGACCGCCACTCCCCGCGCCGGTAGCTGAACTCGACCCCGTCGTCCAGGACCTGCCGCTGGCGCACGACACCGGTCTTGGCGTACGTGCGGTGGTCGGAGCGCAGCTCGAACTGATCGGTGAAGTCGGCGTCCGCGGTGACCGCGATGCGGACCGTGGTGGCCGTCGGACGGTTGCTGGTGACGCGCAGGGCCTCCACGAACGAGCCCTCGGCGACGGCCTGTTCGCGGAAGAGCGTGTACGCGGGCGGTTCGTTGCGGCCGCCGCGCGGCACCAGCACACAGCGTGCCGTGTCCCCGTCCGCGACCGGGGTGAGCGCCTCGGGCACCGCGCCGTCCACCGTGAGCTGCCAGCGGCTGAGGTGCCGGGCGTCCCGTACGAATAATCCGTCGGGAGAGCTGCCGCCCCGCACTCCGCTGATGTCCCCGCCGTCCCCCACGGCGGCGAACGTTCCACCGTGCACGAGCAGATGATGCCGGTCCGTCATCCCCGGTCCCCTCCCTTGGCGTCCGCCTCGAACTCGTATGCGCGCTGTCCCGCACCGCCGGCGCCGGTACCCGGTGCCGTGTCGGTCAACGCGTCGCGCCCCTGCGGGGACACGACCGGTGCCGCCCCGGAGGGCTCGTGCAGCAGATCGAGCGTCAACGCCGCCGTCCAGCTGAAACCGAGTGCTCCGCAGGCCTCGCCGGTGAACGGGTCCACGTACTCCGCGAACCCGGACTCCCCGGCGGTGTCCAGCAGGGCGGTCCGCAGCGCGTCCGCCCTTCCGTGCTCCCCGTGCAGCCGAAGCCCCCGCTCCAGCAGCCAGTTGGTGTTGAACCAGGCGGGGCCGCGCCAGTAGCGGTGCGGATCGAACGCCTCGCCGGTCAGGTCGTAGCTCGGCACGAGCCGTGCCGCCCCGCCGAGGCCGAAGCGCGGCCCGCACGCGGTCCGCACGAGCGTCGCGGCGATGTCGCGCGGCAGCGCGGGCAGGACGAGGGGCAGCAGCCCGGCGACACTGGGCTCGGGGATCAGCGCGCCGCCCCGGCCGGCCCGCTGGTCGCGGCAGAAGAACATGCCCTCCGCCGGGTCCCACAGCCGCTCCACCAGCGCCGCCGTCAGCCGTTCCGCGCGCGCGTGCCGGGCCGTCCCCGTCGCGCCCAGTTCCCGCGCGATCTCGGCCAGCGCGTGCTCCGAGGCGATCAGCAGGGCGTTGAACAGCGGGTCCTCGACGGCGAACTCGCCGCCGCCGTCGGCGTATCCACGGTCCCGGTAGTCGGCCGCCAGCTGTACGTACCGCCCGTAGTCGAGATCCGTCGGCCGATCCTCGGGAGCGCCGTGGTCGAGGTCGGCGCGCCGGAAGGAGCGGGCCGGCGCCGGGGTGACACGGCTGAGCGGGGCGTCCCAGCAGGGGCTGTTGTCCATGCCCTGCTCCCACGGATGGACCACGCTGGCCAGGCCCCCGCCGCCCAGGTCCCGGCGGTGCAGGAGATAGCGGTGCCAGGCCGCCAGGCGGGGATACATCCGGGAGAGGAACGAACGGGCCCTGGACAGCCCCGGGTCCGCCCGGTGCACCAGCCACACCGCGAGCGCGTGCACCGGTGGCTGCACGATGCCTGACGTCTGTAGCGTGCGCGGGGCGCCCGCGGCGCGCCCGGCGGAGGAGGAGCGCCAGAAGTCGGGGCTCGGGAAGTACGCGTCGAGCGGGACGGAGGGGTTGAACACGATGTGCGGCACACGCCCGTCGGCCCACTGCGCGCCGAGCAGGGTCTCCAGCTCCGTCTGCGCCCGCAGCGGGGACAGATGGCGCAAGCCGATCGCGATGAACGCCGAGTCCCAGGACCACTGGTGCGGATACAGGCCGCGCGAGGGCACCGTGGACGTTCCGGTCCAGTTGCCCTCCAGCACCCGGGAGGCCCTGAGGTGCAGCGACCCCGACGGTCCGCCGGGATCGTATACGGGTGGTCCGCTCCGGACGACGCCGTCCGCGCGGGGCGGGGAGGGCGGGCCGGAGGCGTGCGCCGGAGTGCCGGAGGTACGCACGGGGGCGACGGGGCCCCAGTGCAGGGCGGTGAGCTGGGTTGTGCTGTCCACTCAGGTCTCCCCGAAGACGTCCGGCCGGCCGGTTCGGCAGTGTCTGCCGTAGGGTTACGTCTATTTAACACGCAAAACTCAATATGTAATGCAGAGTTGGGGAACGCAAGAGGGTGCGCATGACGGAAAGGCGGGGATTGGCCGTGAGGACCGGGAACCAGGCAAGCGCCGGAGAGCTGCTCGAACTGGTGCGCAGCGGCCGGGCCACCACGCGCGGAGCGCTCCAGCGGGCCACCGGTCTGTCGCGGGCCACGGTCGGCCAGCGCCTTGACCGGCTGTTCCGCGCGGGCTGGCTCCGTGAGGGGGCGGGCGGTCCCGTCGACTCACCGCTCGGCGGACGCCCCTCCATCACCCTGGAGTTCGACGACGGGCACGCCGTCGTCCTCGCCGCCGACCTCGACACCCGGCACGGCCGCGCCGCCGTCCTCACCCTGACCGGTGAGATCCTCGCCGAGCACGCGGGCCCCCTGGTCGTCGACGACGGGCCCGAGGCGGTCCTCGGCGAACTCGGGCGCTGGTTCGCCGAGCTGGTCGCGAAGTCCGGCCGGAGCGCGGACGCCGTCTGCGGGATCGGGCTCGCGGTGCCGGGCCCCGTCGACAGCGAGACCGGCCGCGTGGTCCAGCCGCCGATCATGCCGGGCTGGGACGGCTACGACATACGGGGCCGGCTGGGCCGCGCCTTCGCCGAGCACGCGGGCACCGGCGCCTCCGGTGTGCCCGTGCTCGTCGACAACGACGCCAACCTCATGGCGTACGGGGAGCAGCGCGCCGGCTATCCGGACTGCTCGGCCTTCGCGCTGGTCAAGGTCTCCACCGGTATCGGCGCGGGCATGGTCGTCGGCGGCACCGTCTACCGGGGCATCGACGGCGGCGCCGGCGACATCGGGCACATCCGGGTGGGCGCGGACGCGCTGTGCCGGTGCGGCTCGTACGGCTGTCTGGCCGCCGTCGCCAGCGGCGGCGCGGTGGCGCGCCGGCTCGCGGAGTCCGGGGTCCCGGCCACGTCCGGCTCGGACGTGCGCGAGCTGCTGGCGTCCGGGCACCCCGAGGCGACGGCGCTCGCGCGCGAGGCGGGCCGGCAGGTCGGGGACGTCCTGGCCACCGTGGTGACCCTGCTCAACCCGGGGGTGCTGATGATCGCCGGGGACCTGGCCGGCACCCCGTTCCTCACGGGCGTCCGGGAGCTGCTGTACCAGCGGGCGCTGCCGCGCTCCACCGCTCATCTGGACGTGGTGACCTCCCGGCTCGGGGAGCGGGCCGGGCTCGTGGGCGCGGGTGCGCTGGTCGTGGAGTACCTGTACGCGCCGGAGCGGGCCGAGGAGCGGCTGGCGGCGCTCGGCGTGTGACCGGGCGTCCGTGCCGGGCTCCGTGCGTGGCGTCCGTGCCGGGGCGTCCGTGCCGGGCCTTCGCGCGTGGCGTCCGTACCGCGGGGTTTCCGTGTCCGGCCTCCGCGCGTGGCGTCCGAGCCGGGTGTCCCGTACCGGGCCTCCGCGCGTGGCGTCCGTGTGGGGCATCCCCGTGGGGCATCCGTGTGAGACGTCCGCGTGTCGTGCCCGTATCTCCGTGTGTCGTGCCCGGATCGTGGTCCGCATGATGAAATCCGGCTCCTCCTGGCGGCGTGATTCTCGCCACCCTTGATAGGGGTCACGCTCAGATGAGCGGATCTTGCGCGACTGCACTTCCCTAAGGGGTGGCACTCAGTGCCACTCGATGATCGTTCATCGATTGAACTCAGGCGTGCCGAAGTCCGCTCACCTGAGCGCTCGGAGTGGTCCGTGTGCGGTGTTGCGTTCAAGAAGTGAAAACATCGGTCTCCGATGGCTTGCCAAGCTTTGACTTTGGATCTGGTGGCGGACGAGTGGTTACAGGCACATGACGCGCAAGTGGACGTACCCATGCGCCTTCGATCTGGGTATGTTCCCCGTCGTCAGGGCAGCCACCGCGACGTCGAGGAGTCGAGACTCGTGTCGGAAAACAAAGATCCCCACGTAGCCGAAAGCGGCGTTGGTGGAGCGAAGTTCGTTTATGACTTCACCGAGGGCAACAGGGACCTCAAGGACCTGCTCGGGGGCAAGGGTGCCAACCTCGCCGAAATGACCAACCTGGGTCTCCCCGTCCCGCCCGGCTTCACCATCACCACCGAGGCGTGCAAGACGTACCTCGACAGTGGCGACGAGCCGGCGGCACTGCGTGACGAGGTGAGTGCGCACCTCGACGCCCTCGAGGCCAAGATGGGCAAGAAGCTTGGCCAGGCCGACGACCCCCTGCTCGTCTCCGTCCGCTCCGGGGCCAAGTTCTCCATGCCCGGCATGATGGACACCGTCCTGAACATCGGGCTCTCCGACAAGTCCGTGCTGGGTCTGTCCCGGCAGGCCGGCGACGACCGCTTCGCGTGGGACTCCTACCGCCGCCTCATCCAGATGTTCGGCAAGACCGTCCTCGGCGTGGACGGCGAGCTCTTCGAAGAGGCGCTGGACGCGGCGAAGGAGCTCAAGAAGGTCACCGTCGACACGGACCTGGAGGCGGCCGACCTCAAGAAGCTCGTCACCAAGTTCAAGAAGATCGTCAAGACCGAGGCCGGCCGGGACTTCCCGCAGGACCCGCGCGAGCAGATGGACCTCGCCATCAAGGCGGTCTTCGACTCCTGGAACGGCGACCGCGCGAAGCTGTACCGCCGCCAGGAGCGCATCCCGCACGACCTCGGCACGGCCGTCAACATCTGTTCGATGGTCTTCGGCAACCTCGGCCCCGACTCCGGCACCGGCGTCGCCTTCACCCGCGACCCCGCCTCCGGCCACCAGGGCGTCTACGGCGACTACCTCCAGAACGCCCAGGGCGAGGACGTCGTCGCCGGTATCCGCAACACGGTCCCGCTCGCCGAGCTGGAGTCGATCGACAAGAAGTCGTACGACCAGCTCATGCAGATCATGGAGACCTTGGAGAACCACTACAAGGATCTCTGCGACATCGAGTTCACCATCGAGCGCGGCCAGCTCTGGATGCTCCAGACGCGCGTCGGCAAGCGCACGGCGGGCGCGGCCTTCCGCATCGCCACGCAGCTCGTGGACCAGGGCCTGATCGACGAGGCCGAGGCGCTCCAGCGGGTGACGGGCGCCCAGCTCGCGCAGCTGATGTTCCCGCGCTTCGACGAGGACGCGAAGGTCGCCCAGGTCGGCCGCGGCATCGCCGCCTCGCCGGGCGCCGCGGTCGGCAAGGCGGTCTTCGACTCGTACACCGCGGTCAAGTGGTCCCGCTCCGGCGAGAAGGTCATCCTGGTCCGCCGTGAGACGAACCCCGACGACCTGGACGGCATGATCGCGGCCGAGGGCATCCTCACCTCGCGCGGCGGCAAGACCTCCCACGCGGCCGTCGTCGCCCGCGGCATGGGCAAGACCTGTGTCTGCGGCGCCGAGGAGCTGGAGGTCGACACCAAGCGCCGCCGGATGACCGTGCCCGGCGGGCACGTCGTCGAGGAGGGCGACCTCATCTCGATCGACGGCTCCAGCGGCAAGGTGTACCTCGGTGAGGTCCCGGTCGTCCCGTCCCCGGTCGTGGAGTACTTCGAGGGCCGGATGCACGCGGGCGCCAACGACGCCGACGAGCTGGTCGAGGCCGTGCACCGGATCATGGCGTTCGCCGACCGCAAGCGCAGCCTGCGCGTCCGCGCCAACGCCGACAACGCCGAGGACGCGCTGCGTGCCCGCCGCTTCGGCGCCCAGGGCATCGGCCTGTGCCGTACCGAGCACATGTTCCTGGGCGACCGCCGCGAGCTGGTCGAGCGGCTGATCCTCGCGGACACGGAGTCCGAGCGCGAGGAGTCGCTGAAGGCGCTCCTGCCGCTCCAGAAGAAGGACTTCGTGGAGCTGTTCTCGGCGATGGACGGCCTGCCCGTCACGGTCCGGCTCCTGGACCCGCCGCTGCACGAGTTCCTGCCGGACATCACCGAACTGTCGGTGCGCGTCGCGCTCGCCGAGTCCCGCAAGGACGCCAACGAGAACGACCTGCGCCTGCTCCAGGCGGTGCACCGCCTGCACGAGGCGAACCCGATGCTGGGCCTGCGCGGTGTGCGTCTCGGCCTGGTCATCCCCGGCCTGTTCACCATGCAGGTGCGGGCCATCGCGGAGGCGGCCGCCGAGCGCAAGAACGCCAAGGGCGACCCGCGCGCGGAGATCATGATCCCGCTCGTCGGCACCGTCCAGGAGCTGGAGATCGTCCGCGAGGAGGCCGACCAGGTCATCGCCGAGGTCGAGGCGGCCACCGGTGTGCAGCTCAAGCTCGCGATCGGCACCATGATCGAGCTGCCGCGCGCCGCGCTGACGGCCGGCCAGATCGCCGAGGCGGCGGAGTTCTTCTCCTTCGGCACCAACGACCTCACCCAGACGGTGTGGGGCTTCAGCCGCGACGACGTGGAGGCCTCCTTCTTCACTGCGTACCTGGAGAAGGGCATCTTCGGCGTCAGCCCGTTCGAGACGATCGACAAGGACGGCGTCGGCTCCCTGGTGAAGTCCGCGGTGCAGGCGGGCCGCGCGACGCGCCCCGACCTGAAGCTCGGCGTCTGCGGCGAGCACGGCGGCGACCCCGAGTCGGTCCACTTCTTCCACGAGGTGGGACTCGACTACGTCTCCTGCTCCCCGTTCCGCATCCCGGTCGCCCGCCTGGAAGCGGGCCGGGCGGCCTCCAGCTCGAAGGGCAGCGACCACCGCTAGCCCCGAGAGCCACCGACCCCGGAGCCGCCGCCTGTCCCCGACCCTCAAGACCGATGGGCGGCGGCTCCGGCCCACGAGAAAGGGCGACACCCTGTGCGGGGGTGTCGCCCTTTCGGGCGTGGGTAGCGGGGGGCTGCCGAGCGACACCTGAGCACGGCCGCCGCAACCCTTTCCGGACCCCGTGGGTCACACGTGTGCAGCACGGAGGGCCGGGACCCTCCCGGCGCATGGGGAGGGTTTCGGCCGGATGGCACGACGATCATGGATACGCGCGGTCGCGGCGGCGGCGTGCGCGGTGGCGCTGATGGCGGGGCTGTTCGGCACGGGGCCGGCCCGCGCCGACGCGGCGGACGGCGTACGAGGGATGACGGTCAAGTTCGTCGAGCACGAGCTCTTCATCGGGACGGAGCCGGCGAACGTGTTCGTGGCCTACCGGTGGAAGGTGGCCGGCGAGGGCGCGGCACACCACGTCCACCTGACCGTCGACCTGTCCGGAGTGGCCGACTTCGCCGAGCCGGCACCGTCGGAGCACTGCGACGGCAACCTCTGCACACTGGACCTGGCGTCCGCCACCTCGGACTCCCACGCCATCACGCTGGTCCCGAAGCCCGGTGCGGCCATCGGCAGCAGCGGCACCCTGACCGTCTCCGGCACGGCGTCGGACGCCACCGTCACCGGCGACCACGTCACCCTGACCAACGGCAAGACGCAGCTGAAGGTGAGCGAGTCCGCCGAGCGGCTGGACCAGGTGCCGGGCGACATGCTGACCTTTCCGCTCGACGTGTGGAACACCGGCCGACTCCCGGCCGCCAAGGGGGTGGAGCTGCGGATCGACACCACCGCCGGGCTGCACCTCCAGGGCTCCTGGGCCAACTGCCGCGACGTGTCCGCGAGCGGCCGCGGTGGGCACATCGTGCACGAGACCCTGTGCGACTTCCCCACCCCGGTGGAGCCCGGCCGGCGGTACGCGCTGTCGTCGCCGCTGCGGGTCGAGGTCGGCGACGAGGCCCTGCACGACGAGATCTACTACGTCGTCACCCCGCTCGCCGACGCCGCCCCGGTGAACGGCCCCGGGACCCCGCTGACCCTGGTCCCCGACGGCGCGGTGCCGTCCGACGGGAACCACGAGCCGTCCTTCGTCACCTACGTCGACAGCGTCAACCACGCCGACTTCGCCGTCACCGGGGACACCGCCACCGGGCGGCGCGGCGGTCACGCCACGCTGCACGCCACCGTGGTCGACCGGGGGCCGGCGCTGGTGGAGGACCTCCTCGACGACGACGTCGCCCTCGAGGTCCTCGTCAAGCTGCCGCCGGGCACGAAGGCCACGAAGATCCCGCGCAACTGCTACCCGCCGGGCACGGACGGGTCGTACCACGGCCCCCGGTTGGGCTGGACCACCTACGAGTGCGCGTTCACCGACCCCGCCCCGGGAGACAGACACGTCCTGCCGTTCACCGTCGCCATCGGCCCCCGAACCCCGGCCGTCTCCACGGGCCAGATCCACACGGAGGAATTCTTCGAGGGGTTCGACCCCGACGCCTCCAACGACAGCGCGGCGCTGACCCTGCGGCTGGCACAGGACGGCTCGGGCGGCCCTTCCGCAGGGTCCGGACCGCTGACCGGCACCGGATGGGGCGGCTGGACCGCCTGGGCGGCCGGGGCGCTGTTGCTGGCCGGCGGTGTGGCCGTAGCGCTCTTCCGCCGGTCCCGCGGCGGGAACTGACACGTCGTCCGGGGTCGCGAAGCGCCTGGTCGGGTCAGGAATGGAAGCCGCCGGTGAGGGTCGCGGCAGCAGCCGCACCCACGACGACATGCTCAACGCCGACACGATGCAGCCCGGCCCCAGGATCGGGGCCATGGTCCCCGAGGGCTGGAGCGCGCCCGGCTTCACATAGCCCGGAGCCGGTCGCACACAATCGTCGGGCGCTTCATCCAGCGCGCGGCCCCGAGATCCATCCCGCGTCGAACGTGTCGGGGACCGGATGACGGACGCCTCCGTTGGCGGTCAGCCAATGTAGGGTTCTTCCCGCGCGTAATCGAGACCGTGCCGGATGCACAGCATCGAAGGGTGGATATCCAACCCGTCAAGGTCCGCCGGATCAATTTCTAGCGGACCTCCTTCGATTCGCTGCACGTCTCTAGAGAACCGCCGATCGGGTGGGCCCGGAAGCAGATGGAGGACTGTTGCCCAACTTCGCCGTTGTCGTAGGCAGTAACGTGCTAAGGGTCGGTGTAGAACCCCACGATGATGAGTGCGTTTCAAACCCTTCCGTCATCGCGGTGTCGGTTCCTTTGTCTTCCCGCTGCATGGTCACGGCTGTCGACTCGGACTCTCCGGGCGTTAAGCGGACGGGAACTCCGGAGGTAAGTTGAGAAGGCCAGTTACGGTTCCTGCCGGATTTGATCAGGGAGGAAATAATCTCCCAGGCCGACAGGTGGTCCTTCCGCCTCGGCTATGTTGAGCGCTTCATCCATGATCGTGACGAACCTTCGGAACTTCCTGTCGCTGCTGGAAGCCTCGGTATGCCAAACGGCCCTTGTGTTCTTCCAATGGTTGCGTCCAGCTTCGCCGCGCATCGTGCGCACCGCTGCGTAACGCAGAATGTCATCGGATATCATTCCATTGGCATGCTCAGCGCGCCATCCATTGTAGATTGCGCTAAGGAATGCTGTGCGACGATACTCCTCGCGTGTCATCGGATACATGGGAGGCTCCCAGCAAACCAGCAACGCAGGGTCCTCGACAGACTGTAGGAGCAGTTCGCGTAGGGAGGAGCGAGATCTATCCGCGTTCTCAATTCGAAGCTGCCGCGCCTGCAAAATAAGAGACCATGCAATCCCTAATAGTGCTGCACCAGAGAGTGGTATCGATACCGCACCATATGTCTGACTGATATCACTCAACAGTCCCCATTTCATTTCGTTGGGAGCTGCAAGGGTTAAAATGAAAGGAATTGCGAAAGTCAGGATCGTGATGCCCGTGCATGCGGCCACCCAAGGTGCCCACTGTGAAATGCGTCGCCCCTTGTTCATAGATTAGCCATGTCGCTCAGGCTCGGGAAACACGGCCAGCGGGCGGGGTAGCCAAAAGCTTGAGAGGGGACTCTTCCAGTCGTGCGCAATTCTAGATATTGCTGGTGCATTCACTTTCTGTCTCCCTGAGGAAGTGTCAAACTGTCTAAATGATGCGCAACTAGCCTCAGTATCGACGTTGCGGCACCCGTTGTGAATACCGCGATCAACGTGTTCTGGCCGATCGAGCCAGAGTCGCTGCTGCACTTACCGAGGGGCGCTCATCTGAGCATCTTGGTGACGTCGATCTCGTGGTGAGTAGCCTTCCGTGCGTTCAGTGCATCGCGAGGGCTGGTGCACGAGTTGAGTGACCTCCGTTTGTGCAGCGGGCCGCTTGCCTGGCCGTTTCTGTACCAGAATCGACATCGTTCGAATCTCTTCAGGCGGGGGGCGACCTGAGTTCCCAGGTCGAGAAGGCGCTCGCGCACCTTCGGCCTCCGCTGTTGGCCACCAGCGCCGCGGGTCTCGGTCGGCAACGGCTTCCAGTACTACGACATCTGGGGCTGATCACCGCAGGCGGGCGCCGGTTCGGGGAAAAGGGCGGCGGGGGTCGGACGTGTGTGCGACTCTCCGGGCGTGAGTGGATCCTTCAGGGTGCACAGCGTGTTCGCGGCGGTGCTCGCCGTCGCCCTTCTCCTGTTCGTCGCGGTCACCTGGCTGCCGGGCCCGTCGCCGGTGGACGGCACCGGGTGGGCCGCCCTGACCGTGATCGGGGCCGTCGTCCTGGTGCCGGCCGCCCTCGTGGTGCGGCTGCGGCTGAACGACGTGGAGGCCGAGCTGTGGCCGGCCTTCCGGGAGCTGCGCCGGCCCTTGCGCAGGGCGCTCGTCGCGCTGCTGCTGACGGCCGCCACGGCGCTCGTCCTGTCGGTGGTCCACGGCGACCTCCTCTACCAGGAACCGGAGGCCCTGGCAGGCCGGTACTACGCCTCGAAGGTCTCCGGCGACCGCGGTCGCATCGAGGTGACCAAGGCCGGATACGAGGCCGTCGTCGAGAACGAGCAGCGCGTTCTGCTCTCGCTCGCGGGCTGCGTCGCCGCCTTCGGGGCCTGCGCCGCGTTCACGGCCCGCGAGATGTTCCGGCTGGACCGGCGCTCGTAGGGTGGGGGCGAGGCAGTGGGAGGAGTGGGGGCATGGGCGGCTGGGGCGTGAAGGACATACCCGGGCAGCGGGGGCGGGTGGCCGTCGTCACCGGGGCCAACGGCGGGCTGGGGTTCGTCACCGCCCGCGAACTGGCGCGCGCCGGGGCCCGGGTGGTGCTCGCCTGTCGCAGTGAGGCGCGCGGCGGGGCGGCGGCCGAGCGGATCGCCGCCGAAGTGCCCGGCGCCGAGGTGGAGTTCGGCCGTCTCGACCTCGGGGACCTCGCGTCCGTGCGGGAGTTCGCCCGCTCCTTCTCGTACGACCGTCTCGACCTGCTCGTGAACAACGCGGGCGTGATGGCGCTGCCGTACGGGAGAACCGCGGACGGGTTCGAGACGCAGTCGGGGGTCAATCACCTGGGGCACTTCGCGCTCACCGGGCTGCTGTTCCCGCTCGTCGCGAAGACCCCCGGCGCGCGGATCGTCACCGTGTCGAGCATGATGCACGTCCTGGCCGACGTCGATCCCGACGACCTCGCCCGCGGCGAGAAGGGGACCTACCGCAAGTGGGTCGCCTACGGCCGGTCCAAGAGCGCCAACCTCCTCTTCACGCACGAGCTCGCGCGGCGTCTCGCCGTCACCGGGTCCGACGTCGTCGCGGCCGCGGCGCACCCCGGGTACGCCTCCACCGACCTGCAGACCGCCGGGCCCCGGCTGGAGGGGCGCAAGGGTGCCGAGCGGCTGATGGAGATCGGCAACCGCGTCCTCGGGCAGAGCGCCGAGGCCGGGGCGCTGCCGACGCTGTACGCGGCCACCGCACCCGGAGTGCAGCCCGACACCTTCGTCGGACCCTCCTTCGCGATGTGGCGCGGCTCGCCCGCGACGTCCTGGCGGGCCGGCCGGACCCGGGACGACACCCGGGCGGAGCTGCTCTGGACCGCCTCGGAGCGGCTGACGGGCGTCGTCTACGAGGGGCTCAAGGGCTGACGCGACCGGGCTCCCCGACCGGCCTCTCCGGTCAGGCTCCCCGGCCGGGCTCTCCGGTCAGGCTCTCCGACCGGGCCCCCCGACCGGGCCCCCCGACCGGGCCCCCCGACCGGGCCCCCCGACCGGGCTCCCCGGTCGGGCTCCTTGAGTGGGGCGGCCCGCCCTGACCAGGCGCGGGCCGCCCCCGGCCCGGACGTCCGGACCCGCCCGGTTCAGGCGGCCCGTACCTCGTACGTCGCCACCCGCACCTCCTCGTCGTCCAGGCACTGCCCGGACTCCAGGTCGAAGCGCTGCTTGAGCAGCGGGGAGGCGACGAACGGGCGGCCCCGGTGGGTGCCGGTCAGGCCGCGGGAGAGCACCGCCGCCCCGGTGAACGGATCACGGTTGTCGATCGCGTACGAACGTCCCGCGCGGTCGGTGAACAGGGCGACCTGGCGGCCGTCCGGGAGGAGGGCGGCCACGCCCCGCCCCGGTGTCAGCAGCGACAGTTCGCAGACCGTGAACCATTCCTCCCCAAGGAGGAGTTGGATGGTCCGGGCGGTCGTGGTCCGGCTCGTCTCGGGCGCCAGGGTCATCGCTGGGCACTTCCTTCCAGGAATGGGGTCTCCCCTGCTCGAGCGGAGCCGAGAGCTTGGGGACGGGTGCCGATGGTCAGCAGGGGCAGGTCGGGCTTGATCTGGTCGCGCTCGGGGACGAAGCCGACGACCGGGTCCGGGGTGTCGGGGGCGTTCACGAAGGACACGAACCGGCTCAGCTTCTCGGGGTCGTTGATGGTCTCGGCCCACTCGTCCCGGTAGTTCGCGACATGCGCGGTCATCAGCGACTCCAGCTCCTCGCAGATGCCGAGCGAGTCCTCCACGACCACCTCGCGGACGTGGTCCAGGCCGCCGGGAATCCGCTCCAGCCAGGTCGAGGTGCGCTCCAGGCGGTCCGCGGTGCGGATGTAGAACATCAGGAACCGGTCGATGAGCCGGACCAGTTCGGCGTCCGACAGGTCCTGCGCCAGCAGGTCCGCGTGGCGCGGGGTCGCTCCGCCGTTGCCGCCGACGTACAGGTTCCAGCCGTTGGAGGTGGCGATGACGCCGAAGTCCTTCGACTGGGCCTCCGCGCACTCGCGGGCGCAGCCCGACACCGCCGACTTCAGCTTGTGCGGGGACCGCAGGCCCCGGTAGCGCAGCTCCAGGTCGATCGCCATCCGGACCGAGTCCTGCACGCCGTACCGGCACCAGGTCTGCCCGACGCAGGACTTCACCGTCCGCAGCGACTTGCCGTACGCGTGCCCGGACTCGAAGCCGGCGTCCACCAGCCGCGCCCAGATCAGCGGCAGTTGCTCCACCCGGGCGCCGAACAGGTCGATCCGCTGACCGCCGGTGATCTTCGTGTAGAGCCCGAAGTCCCTTGCCACCTCGCCGATCACGATGAGCTTCTCGGGAGTGATCTCGCCGCCGGGGATGCGCGGCACGATCGAGTACGAGCCGTTCCTCTGGAGGTTGGCGAGGAAGTGGTCGTTGGTGTCCTGGAGCGCGGCCTGTTCGCCCTCCAGGACGTAGCCGTCGGCGCCGATGGTGGGCGCGAGGGAGGCGATGATCGAGCCGACCGCCGGCTTGCAGACCTCGCAGCCGTCACCGCCCCGGGCGTCCTCACGGCCGTACCGGTCCAGCAGCGTGCGGTACGAGGTGATCCTCAGCGCCAGGACGATCTCGTACAGCTCCTCGCGGGTCTGCCCGAAGCAGCCGCACAGGCCCTTGTCGACCTCGACGCCGCTCGCCTCCAGCTCGGCGGTGACGAGCTGGCCGAGCACCTTGACGCAACTGCCGCACCCCGTACCGGCCTTGGTGCACTTCTTGACCTCGGGGACGGTGGTGCACGAGTGCTCGGTCACCGCGCCGCGGATCGCACCCTTGGTGACGTTGTGGCAGGAGCAGATGACCGCCTCGTCCGGCAGCGCGGAGGGGCCGAGCTGGGCCGGGGCGCCCGCGCCCGCCGGCAGGACCAGGGACTCGGGGGAGACCGGCGGGACCGAGCCGGTGAACGCGCGCAGCGTGCCGTACGCCTCCGCGTCGCCGACCAGGATGCCGCCGAGCAGCGTGCCGTCCCGGCCGATGACCAGCTTCTTGTACAGGCCCGCGCGGGAGTCGGAGTAGACGACGTCCAGACAGTCCTCGGTGGTGCCGTGCGCGTCGCCGAAGGACGCCACGTCGACACCGAGGAGCTTGAGCTTGGTGGACAGGTCCGCGCCGGTGAACGCCTTCTCGTCCCGAGCGATGGTCGCCGCGGCCGTCTCCGCCTGCTCGTAGCCGGGTGCCACCAGGCCGTAGACCCGGCCGTCCGCCGCCTGCGCGCACTCGCCGATCGCCAACACCCGAGGGTCGGCGACCGTACGGCACTGCTCGTCGACGCTGATGCCGCCGCGCTCGCCGACCGTCAGACCGCAGTCGCGGGCCAGCTGGTCGCGGGGGCGGACACCGGCGGAGAACACCACCAGATCGGTGGCGAGTTCGGAGCCGTCGGAGAGCTTCATCCCGGTGACCGCGCCGTCCTCGCCGACCACGATCTCCTGGGTGCCGACCCCCGTGTGGACGGACAGGCCCATCTCCTCGATCGTGCGCAGGAGCGCGGCCCCGCCACCCTCGTCGACCTGTACGGGCATCAGCCGGGGCGCGAACTCCACGATGTGGCTGGTGAGTCCTAGGCCCTGGAGCGCGCCCGCGGCCTCCAGCCCGAGCAGGCCGCCGCCGACGACGGCTCCGGTCGTCGCCCGCGCCTTCGCGTACGCCTCGATGGCGAGCAGGTCGTCGATCGTGCGGTAGACGAAACAGCCCTCGGCGTCCTTGCCGGGGACCGGCGGGACGAAGGGGAAGGAACCGGTGGCCAGCACGAGGGTGTCGTAGCCGACCGTCAGTCCGGACCGGGCCGTCACGGTGCGCGCGGCCCGGTCGACCGACTCGGCCGGGTCGCCGACGCGCAGCTCGATGCCGTGCTCGCGGATGAATTCCATGTCGGTCATGGAGAGGTCCTCGGGGGTCCTGCCCGAGAAGTACGAGGTGAGGGCGACGCGGTCGTAGGCGGGGCGCGGTTCCTCGCACAGCACGACCACGCGGTGCGTGGCGGTCAGGCCGCGTTCGGCGAGCGCTTCGAGGAAACGCTGACCGACCATGCCGTGGCCGACGAGAACGATCGTGGGGATGGCCCCCGGGGCGGCAGTCATCAGGAGCCTCCGTCGTTGGTGAGCAGGTGGAGCAGAGGGGCGCCGCCGGCGGGGAGCGGCTCGGCTCCCTCCCAGGCGCGGGCGAGCGCGCCGACGGTGCCGAGTTCGCCGACGAGAACCCCGCCGACGAGACGGTCGTCGCGGACGACGACCTTGCGGTAGGTGCCACGGGTGGCGTCCGCGAGCTGGACGACGTCGTCGCCGGGGCGCGGCTCGGTCTCGCCGAACGCGGCGAGGTCGAAGGGCGCGAGCCCGGAGCGGCCGGGACCGGAGCGGGCGGGACCGGTGGTTGTGGGACCCGCGGTGATGGGACTCGTGTTGGTGAGACCCGCGGGGTCGTCCCGTCCGGTCAGGGTGAGCCGGGTCAGGGAACGGGTGCCGGTGTAGCGGGCGTTCGCGTTCCCCGCGAGCAGTTCGGCCAGCACGTCCGCCTGTTCGAGGGCGGGTGCGGCGAGACCGTAGAGCGTGCCGTCGTGCTGGGCGCAGTCGCCGATGGCACGGATGTACGGGTCGCTGGTGCGCAGTTCGTCGTCGACGAGGACGCCCTTGTGGACGGCGAGCCCGGCCGCCTCGGCCAGGCCGGAGCGCGGGCGCACCCCGCAGGCCAGCACCACCAGGTCGGCGTCGAGCGCGTAGCCGTCGGCCAGTTCCACCGAGCGGACCGCGCCGCCCAGGCAGCGCACGTCCCGCACCCGGCACTCGGTGTGCACCTCGACGCCGAGGTCCAACAGGTGCCGCAGCACCAGCTTCGAGGCGTTCGGGTCGAGCTGGCGCTCCATGAGCCGTTCGGCCTGCTGGGCGAGGACCACCTGGGCGCCGCGCACGGCGAGCGCGCGGGCCGCCGAGACGCCCAGCAGGCCGCCGCCGACGACGACCGCCCGTACCCCCGGCCGGACGGCCTTCGACAGGCCCAGGCAGTCGTCCATGGTGCGGAACGCGTGGACGCCCTCGGGCAGTTCGTGGTGCGTGTCCGTGAACAGGCCGCGCAGCGGCGGCAGCACCGGGTTGGAGCCGGTGGCCAGGACCAGCGTGTCGTATGCGATCTCCGTGCCGTCCGAGCGGCGCACGGTCCGCGCGAGGCGGTCGATGCCGGTGACCCGGGCACGGACCAGCTCCGGCGGGGCCGGGAGCGAGATCACCTCCGGCTCGTAGCGTCCGGCCAGGACCTCGGCGAGCAGCACCCGGTTGTAGGGCCGGTGCTCCTCCTCGCCGACGACCAGCGCGGACCCGCCGAGCTCACCGATCCGCCGGGCGAGCCGGACGCCCGCGAGGCCGGCTCCGATCACCACCACACGCGTATTCGAGGTCATGACCACACCGTGCGGTGCCGGTGTTACCCGGTGGCATCACCTCTGTTTCCCGGGAGGAACGCTGCCCTCAGCGAGGGCGGGGCCGCGGTGTGAGGGCCGGGAAGGCGGCGCGAACCTCTGGAACCGCTCAAGCTTCCCGGGGTCCGTGCAGCGCGCACGCATCCGTCCCATAGGGTCGCGATCATGCCCGACATATCGCTGACCATGACTCTTGTGCTCTGCGCCGCCGCCCTGGCGGCCGGCTGGATCGACGCGGTGGTCGGCGGCGGGGGGCTGCTCCTGCTGCCCGCCCTGCTGCTCGGGATGCCCGCCGGCTTCCCCGCGGCCTACGCGCTCGGCACGAACAAGGCGGTCGGGATCGTCGGGACCACGGGCGCCGCCGTGACGTACGCGCGCAAGACACCCGTGGACGTGCGCCTGGCCGTGCGGATCGGCGTCGCGGCCCTCGCCGGGTCGACGGCGGGCGCGTTCGTCGCGGCCGGGCTGAGCACCGAGGTGCTGAAGCCGGTCGTCATGGTCGTCCTGCTCGCCGTCGGCACCTTCGTCATCCTGCGGCCCGCCTTCGGCACGGCGCCGCCGACCACCGCGGTCAGCGCGCGCCGCGTCCTCGCCGCGATCGGCCTGGCGGGCCTCGGCATCGGCTTCTACGACGGGCTCATCGGCCCCGGCACGGGCACGTTCCTCGTGCTCTCCCTCACCGCGCTGCTCCACCTCGACCTGGTGACCGCCTCCGCCACCGCCAAGATCGTCAACTGCTGCACCAACGCGGGCGCGCTCGCCACCTTCGCCTGGAAGGGCACGGTGTTCTGGGAGCTGGCCGCCCTGATGGCCGTGTTCAACCTGGCGGGCGGGATGGTCGGGGCGCGGACCGCGCTCAAGCAGGGCAGCGGGTTCGTCCGGGCGGTGCTGCTGACGGTGGTCTTCGCGCTGGTGGCGAACCTGGCGTACCAGCAGTGGCTCGCCTGAACACCCGGGTCCGCACAGCGCCTGAACACCCGGGTCCGCACGGCACCGTGGGCCTCCTCCGGCCCCATCCGCCGGACGGAGTCCTGCCCGATCCACCGGCCCGGTCCCGCCCGATCCGCCGGACAGGCCCTAGTGGCCGCTGCCCGTGAGGTGGGCGAAGACGACCACGTTCCCCTGGTAGCCCGTCGTCCGTGAGTAGCCGCCGCCGCAGGTGATGACCCGCAGCTCGGGCCGGTTCGCGGCGCCGTACACCTTCGCGTCGGGGAAGGAGCGGGCGTCGTACACCTCGACGGCGTCGACGGTGAAGACGGCCGTCCTGCCGTCGAGCCGGTCCACCTCGACCGTGCCGCCCTTGCGGAGCGAGCCCAGGTCGTAGAAGACGGCGGGACCCTCCGCGTTGTCGACGTGCCCGGCCACGATCGCGGTGCCGCGTTCGCCGGGGGCGGTCCCGGACTCGTACCAGCCCGCCAGGTTCTTCTTCTCCGCGGGCGGCACGTCCAGGCTGCCCTGCGGGGTGAGGCCGAGACCGATCAGCGGGGCGTCCACGCCGATCGCCGGGATGCGGATGCGGTCCGGCGGGGAGTGCGGCATCGCGGGGGCGGCGGACCGGGCCCGGTCCCCGGAGGCCGCCGCCTGTGCCGCGGAGGGCTGGGGAGGCGGGTGCGCCTCGGCGCCGCGGCCCAGCAGCCAGGCGCCCGAGCAGAGCGCGACGACCGTGACCGACGCTATGACGGCATTGCTGACCCGGCGCACGCGAGCCTCCTCACGGGGTTCCTTCCGGGGACGGACCGGCCGGCGCCCGCGACGGCCTCGGGGTGTGCTGAAGGAGCCGGTCCCTTCCCCCTCCGGGCCGCGAGGGGCGTCGGGCCACGGAGGGGGAGGGACGGCGGTACCGGCGGACGGACAGCGGAGGGTGTCCGTCAGATCCCGTCGCCTCTCGCCCGGCGATGCAGGAGCCAGGTACCGCCCGCGGCGGCGACGGCCAGCGCCGCCACTCCCGCCGCGGTCTGTACGGGGTCGGGGCCCAGCGCGCCGCCGACACCCGTGTCCACATGCCCGCGCGGCTGGACCTGTTCGCGCGTGGCGGCGAGGGTCACCAGGAGGTCGCCGGTGACGCGCCGTCCGTGGGAGCACGTCGCGACGATCTCGTACGTTCCCGGCTGCGCGCTCGGCGGCACCTGGAACTGGCCGATCGCCTCGTGCTCGTGCGCGCTGGCGGCGAGCGTGAAGGTTCCGCCGCCCACCGCGTCGGCGTCCCCGCTCGCGGTGCCGTCCGAGCCGCACGCGGCCGTGTTGACGGTGACGTCGGAACCGGGGACGACGCTGGAGGGGAAGACCTCCAGACGTCCGCCGTCCCCGCCGTACACGGGCGCGGCGGCCAGCCCCGCGACGGCGACGGCCAGCGCGGTACCGGTCAGCAGACGGGCGGTACGTCGCATCGTGCCAGCTCCTCCGAGGGGGCACGGCCCGCGGCACCCCCAAGTGCCGCAGCGTCGGTCGCACCCCTGCTCCTCCGAGGTAAGTGGCACGGGGCCCCGACCGCTCTCTGATGGAGCGTCAGAAATGATGTGAACGGGTGTCAGGCGGGAGGCCGGAACGGGGCGGGCTCCCGGCATTCCGGCAGGTCACCGGTCTGAATCTGGTGTACCGCGCACGGGAACCCGAAGGGGAGGGGGCAGGGGTGTGAACGGGTGACCGGGCTCGTCCGCCGGAGGGTGTGCCAGGGTGTGTGCCACGTCACATCGCGAGGTCCGGGAGGCGCGATGATTCCCGGGTGGTCCGCCGGTCTTCACCGGTGTGACCCGAACGCGTGCCCACGGTCGGGCGCGCGGCGCGGCCGAGAACGCGTGACGAGGTCGAGACGGCGACGAGGAGCGAGTCCCATGCGCATCGTGATCAGTGAGTTCATCAGCCTGGACGGTGTGGTGCAGGCACCGGGCGGCCCCGAGGAGGACACCGACGGAGGCTTCGCGCACGGCGGCTGGTCCCACCCCTACTTCGACCCGGAGGTCGTGGGCGGCGCGTTCGCGGCCGGGCTCTCCGGGGCCGAGGGGCTGCTGTTCGGGCGCCGTACCTGGCAGACGATGGCCGGGGCGTGGCCGGAGCGGGCGGGCGACCCGTTCGCCGACCGGATGAACTCCCTGCCCAAGTACGTGGTCTCCGGCACCCTCGGCGAGGCCGAGCTGGCGGCCTGGGACAACACCACGCTCATCCCGGCCGGCGAGGCCGTCGCCCGGATCCGTGAACTGCGCGCGGCCGACGGCGGCGACCTCGCGATGATGGGCAGCCCCACCCTGGTGCGCACCCTGCTGGCCGAGGGGCTGGTCGACGAGCTCCAGCTCATCCGGATGCCGGTGATCCTCGGCGGCGGCAAGACGATCTTCCCCGAGGACGGGATGAAACGCCCGCTCGAACACGTTTCCACCGTCACCGCGAAGACGGGTGCGGACGTGAGCGTGTACCGGCCGGTACGGGAGGACTAGGACCCGCCGGGGGCGGACATGCTCACGGCAAGCCGTGGGCAGGCGAACCTGACGGGCGCCTGCCCACGGTGACCGGGGCCCCTTCGGGGTCAGGCCACGGAGACCGCCGACCAGGCCGCGGCCACGGCGGCGTACTCGGCGCTGCCCGCCCCGTAGAGGTCCTTGGCCGCGTTCAGCGTCGCGGTGCGCGCTCCCGCGTACTTCGTGGACGAGGTCATGTAGACCGTCAGCGCGCGGTACCAGATCCTGCCGACCTTGTCGTGGCCGATGCCGGTGACGGTGGCGCCGTTGCAGGTGGGGGAGTCGTACGAGACGCCGCCCACGGTCTTGGGCCCGCTGCCCTCCGAGAGCAGATAGGCGAAGTGGTTGGCGACGCCCGAGGAGTAGTGGACGTCGAGGTTGCCGACCGAACTGCTCCAGCAGTCGGCCGAGTTGCCGTCCTTGGAGGGCTTGTCCATGAAGCGGAGGGCGGGCTTGCCGAAGCCGGGCCGGACGATCTCCTCGCCGATCAGATAGTCACCGGGGTCCGAGGCGTTGTTCTCGTACCACTCCACCATGGTCCCGAAGATGTCGGACGTCGCCTCGTTGAGGCCGCCGGACTCGCCCGAGTAGGTCAGCGCGGCCGTCTTCGAGGTCACCCCGTGCGACATCTCGTGCCCGGCGACGTCCAGCGCGACCAGCGGTCCGAACGTCGAGCCGTCACCGTCGCCGTACGTCATGCAGAAGCAACTGTCGTCCCAGAAGGCATTGTTGTAGTTCTTGCCGTAGTGGACGCGGTTGTACGAACCCTTGCCGTCGCCCGCGATGCCGTTGCGGCCGTGGACGTTCTTGTAGTAGTCCCAGGTCGCGTTGGTGCCGTACTGCGCGTCCACCGCGGCGGAGGAGCGGTCCGCGCTCGTACCCGTGCCCCAGTGGTTGTCGGCGTCGGTGAACAGCGTGGCGGGCGCCCGGCTGATGCAGATCCCGAAGATGCACAGGTCCGTCTTGTTCGCCGCGTCGCCCGTGTACGTGTTCCCGCGCGTCGGGTCCTTGAGCTGGTACGCCGATCCGGACGTGGTCGTCTCCAGCGGAACCGTGCCGCTGTAGAGGGAGTTGCCGTCGCCCGTGGCCGTCTCGACGCTGTCCCACGCGTCGATCCGCGCGCCGGTGCGGGCGTCGGTCAGGACCGTGCGCGCGACCGGGTTGCCGAGCCCGTCGCGGCCCACCGCGTCGGTGCGCCAGGCGAGTCGCGGTGTGCCGTGCAGGGCGTCGACGACCAGCCGCGGCTTGGCCGAGACCTGCCTCAGGGCCTCACCGGGGTTGGCGGCGCGCAGCGCGTTCACCGCGAGACCCGCGGCCCTGGCGCCCGAGAGCTCGGGGGTGACGCTGCTCAGCGAGATGGCCTTCGCCGTAGCGCGGTCGGCGCCGCGGTACGAGCCGTCCGGCTTCAGATGGACCACGAAGTCGCCGCCGAGAACGGGGAGTTCGCGGTAGGTCCGGTCGTAGCGCACGTGCTGGGTGCCGTCCTTGTCGACGACGACGTCCCGCACGGCGGTGCGCTGGGCGGAGGTGAGACCCAGGCTCGCGGCCCGGGCCGCGAGGACCGAGGCCGCGTTCTCGATCGCGGTCGTCCGGGTCGGCGCGCTGCCGGCGTGCGCGGCCGGGGCGAGCGCGGCGGCCAGCAGGGCGGCCGTGGTCACGGCGGCGCCGGTGGTGGCGAGAGAGGAACCACGGATGTGCCGTATTCGACTCATCGGTCTCCTTGGAAAGGTGCCTCGGGGGAGGCGCGTGGGGGAGGGGTGTGGGGGAGAGGGCCTGTGGGGAGGCGTGGGAAAGCCGCTCTGATTTAAAGGTGCATGACATGTCATGTCCATAGACAGGGCAGGGTGCGTGCGGGATGCGGCGAGAATCGTTTCCGTACCCTCACGGATGGAGGCGATCATGGAGCTGCCGGCCTGCCTGGCCGTGTCGACCACGACGGACACCGCGGAGAAGGCCGAGGCGCTGGCCCGGGGCGCGATCACGGCGCGCGTCGCGGCCTGCGCCCAGGTCTCGGGACCGGTCACGTCCGTCTACCGCTGGCAGGGCGCCGTGGAGAGCGCCGCCGAGTGGAAGGTCCTCTTCAAGACGACCGCGGCCCGCTACCCCGCGCTGGAGAAGTACCTCCTGGACGCCCACGACTACGACACGCCCGAGATCGTCGCCACCCCCGTCGTGGCCGGAAGCCCGGACTACCTGCGCTGGGTGGAGGAGGAAACCGCCCCTTGAGCCCCGTCGACCCCCACGGCGAAGCCGAGCTGCCGTTCTTCGTCTACGGCACCCTGCGGCCCGGCGAGCACAACCACGACCTGTTCCTGCGCGGCCGCACCCGCTCCGAGGAGCCGGGCCGGATGCGCGGGCTCGCGCTGTACGCGGGGCCCGGATACCCGTACGCCGTCGACCGGCCCGGCGGCGCGGTGTCCGGCGAGATCGTGACCGCGCGGCCCGAGGCGTACGGCCGACTCCTCGCGGAACTCGACGAGTTGGAGGAGTACGTGCCGGGCGACGCGACCAGCCTGTACGAGCGGGTCGCGCGGGACGCCGTGCGCGCGGACGGCGTCACGGTCGTACGGACCTGGGTCTACGTCGCCGCGCCCGAGGTGGCGGCCCGGCTGCGCTCCGGCGGCGAACTGATCGAGGACGGGGACTGGCGCGGTCGGCGGGCGTCCTGACCCTCCGGCCCGGACCGCCCGGCGGCCCCGGACCCGTCCGTCGGGCCGGCGCCGGAGCCGGGGTGACGGTCCGGTTCGGGGGCCCGCTTCGAGCAGGAGCTGATTCCGATGCCCAGGGCGGCGCCGGCGGCCGCCCCGCTGAGCGCGAGGACACGTCGTCTGGTCAAGTCGCGGTCGGCCATGGCCGAACCCTAGGGGTGCGGACGGCCCCGGCCGCCGGGGGCGCACGGAACGGCCACCCGCACGGGTGCACCCCGGGCCCGGCGGGCGACCGCGGCGCGCCCGCCCGGGGAGGTGTCACTCCTCGCGTGCCGTCTCCACCCGTACCGCGCACGCCTTGAACTCCGGCATCCGGGAGACCGGGTCCAGGGCCGGGTTGGTCAGCGTGTTGGTGCGGCCCTCTCCGGGCCAGTGGAAGGGCATGAACACGGTGTCGGGGCGGATGGCGGTCGTGAGCCGGGCCGGTGCGACGGCGCGGCCGCGCCGCGACACCACCGTCACCGCGTCCCCGTCCGCCGCGCCGAGCCGTTCGGCCAGCCGCGGATGCATCTCCACGAACGGGCCGGGCGCGGCGGCGTTCAGTTCGTCGACGCGCCGCGTCTGCGCCCCCGACTGGTACTGGGCCACCACCCGCCCGGTGGTCAGCAGCACCGGGTACTCGTCGTCCGGCTCCTCGGCCACGGGCCGGTGCGACACGGGGACGAACCGCGCCCGGCCGTCCTCGGTGGCGAACCGGTCGAGGAAGAGCCGGGGCGTGCCCGGATGGAACCCCCCGCCGGAGCCGTCACCGCCGGCCGCGGGTTCCGCGACCGCCGGGCCCGTGTCCGGGCGGGTGCCCTCGGGGCCGGTCCCGGCCCGTCCCGGGCGCAGGTCGGCTGCCGCCGGACCCTGGCCCGGGGTCTCCTGGCCCGGGGTCTCCTGGGCCGGGCAGGGCCAGAACACCCCGTTCTCCTCGGCCAGTCGGCGGTAGGTGATCCCCGAGTAGTCCGCCGGGCCGCCCGCGCTCGCCCGGCGCAGTTCCTCGAAGACCTCCTCCGGGTCGGTGGGGAAGCCCTTCTCCACGCCGAGGCGCGCGGCGAGTCCGTGCAGCACCTCGAGGTCGCTGCGGACTCCCTCCGGAGGGGTGAGCGCGCGCCGCCGCAGCAGCACACGGCCCTCCAGGTTCGTCGTCGTTCCCGTCTCCTCCGCCCACTGGGCGACCGGCAGGACGACGTCCGCGAGAGCGGCGGTCTCGGAGAGGACGACATCGGCGACCGCGAGGAAGTCCAGCGACTTCAGGCGTTCCTCGACGTGGGCGGCGCGGGGCGCGGACACCACCGGGTTCGACCCCATCAGCAGCAGGGAGCGGATGTCCGTCCCCATCGCGTCCAGGAGTTCGTACGCACTGCGCCCGGGGCCGGGCAGCGCGGCGGGGTCGATGCCCCACACCTCGGCCACGTGCCGCCGCGCCGCCGGGTCGGTGAGCTTGCGGTAGCCGGGCAACTGGTCGGCCTTCTGGCCGTGTTCGCGCCCGCCCTGCCCGTTGCCCTGCCCGGTGAGGCAGCCGTATCCGGACAGCGGCCGGCCCGGACGCCCGGTGGCCAGGCAGAGGTTGATCCACGCGCCCACGGTGTCGGTGCCCTTGGACTGCTGTTCGGGCCCGCGCGCGGTCAGGACCATCGCGTTCTCCGGCTCGCAGAACATCCGCACGGCGGCGCGGAGTTCGGGAACGGACACCCCCGTGATCCGTTCCACGTACTCCGGCCAGTGCGCCATCGCCGCGGCCCGCGCCTCCTCCCAGCCGCTTGTACGGTCCCGGATGTACTCCTCGTCCGTACGCCCCTCGGCGACGGTCAGATGCAGCATCCCGAGCGCGAGCGCCAGGTCCGTCCCCGGGCGCGGTGCCAGGTGCAGGTCCGCCTGCTCGGCCGTGCGGGTGCGGCGCGGATCGATGACGATCAGGGTGCCCCCGTTCTCCTTCAGCTCCGTGACGAACCGCAGCGCCGGCGGCATCGTCTCGGCGAGGTTGGAGCCGACGAGGATCACACAGCCGGTCCGCGGAACGTCCTCCAGCGGAAAGGGCAGCCCCCGGTCGAGGCCGAACGCCCTGACACCGGCGGCCGCCGCGGACGACATGCAGAAGCGGCCGTTGTAGTCGATCTGCGAGGTGCCGAGCACGACACGGGCGAACTTCCCGAGGGTGTAGGCCTTCTCGTTGGTCAGTCCGCCGCCGCCGAACACCCCGCAGGCGTCCGGCCCGTGGTCCGCGCGCGTACGGGCCAGGCCCTCGGCGATCCGGGACAGGGCCTCGTCCCAGCCCGCGGCCACGAGGACGCCCCCGGTGCGGACGAGCGGCGAGGTCAGCCGCACCCGGGACGACAGCAGCGCGGGCGCCGTGCGCCCCTTGCCGCACAGCGCGCCCCGGTTCACGGGGAAGTCCGCGCGCTCGGTCACCGCGACGCCGCCGCCCGGCGCGGGCGTCAGGTTCATCCCGCACTGCAGGGCGCAGTACGGGCAGTGGGTGGGCGTCACGGAGGCCGTCATGGCCCCCAGCCTGCGGCGGGGGTGTTACGCGCCGGAAAGGCCGGGGTTACGCGGCCGGTGCGGACATCTCCCGCCCGCGCCCGGCCCGCGGTGAGATCCGCGGGCGGGGGCCGTCCTTCGTGCGACAGGTCCTAGCGGGCCGCCGACAGGGCCCGGGTCACCCCCTGCTCCTTCGGGCCCAGGAAATGCGGATCGGGCTCGAACACCGCGTCCAGGGCGGCCTTGCCCGCCGCGAAGATCTCCCGGGTGTTGCCGTAGTACCAGGTGACGTCGTGCTTGGCGGCCACGCCGATGCCGTACGAGCGCACGCCCGCCGTCCGGCACAGGGCGAGGGCACGGCGGATGTGGAAGTCCTGGCTGATCAGGACGGCCTCGTGGACACCGAAGATCTTCCGGGCGCGGACGCAGGAGTCCCAGGTGTCGAAGCCGGCGTAGTCGCTGACGATCCGCCGGTCGGGCACGCCGTGCTCGGTGAGGTAGGAACGCATCGCGTCCGGCTCGTCGTAGTCCTCGCGGCTGTTGTCGCCGGTGACGAGGACGACGTCGATCCGGCCCGCCCGGTACAGCTTCGCCGCGGCGTCCAGGCGGTGGGCGAGATAGGGGGACGGCTCGCCGTCCCACAGTCCCGCGCCGAAGACGATCGCGACCTCGGTGCGCGGGACGTCCGCCGTCGTCCGCAGCCGGTCGCCCGTCGACACGTGCAGCCAGGTCGCCGGGAGCAGCGCCAGCACGCACAGGGCCATCAGCGTCTGCACGGCCCTTCGCCGGCCGCGGCGCGTGCGCGGCAGGGACGGCAGGGACGGCAGGCGGAGCGTGCGCGGCCGCGACGGCAGGCGGAGCGTGCGCGGCCGGCGCGGGCTCGGACGTTTCAGGCGCGGCATCGTGGAGGTCCCCCGGAGATCGTCACACGGACGAAGACGCATCGTAGGGCCGTCCGGTTCATCCGGGCGCACCGGCCCCGGCCGCCCGGCGGGAGAGAGCCGCAGGTGAGACACCCTCACACCGGGCCTCCCCCGAGCGGTGAACCACCGGAAAACACCCGACACGCCCACGCAACGGCCCGGCAACCTCCTGCCGCCAGGATCGACGCATGACGGCCTCGAACCCCGCTCGCGACGCGTCCTCCCACCGCCTCGGCGGCCCGCCGCCCCGCGGCGCCCACCTCGAAGGCCACCTCGACAGTGCGGCGCAGCTCCTGAACCGGATCGCCGGCCAGCTCGGCAGCCGGCTCGCCCTCGTCGCGCCCGACGGCACCCGCCGTCCGGCACCGCCCGCCCTCGTCCTGGTCGCCCACGGCAGCCGCGACCCGCGCGCGCTCGACACCGTACGCACCCTGATCGAACGCGTCCGCGAGCTGCGTCCGCACCTGGACGTGCACCTCGGCCACATCGAGCTGAACGAGCCCCTTCTCGGCGACACGCTCACCTCCCTGGCAGGCCGGCGGGACGCCGTCCTCGTGCCGCTGCTGCTCGGGCGCGGCTACCACGTCCGGCGCGACATCCCCGAGACCGCGGCCGCCGTCCCGGGCCTGCACGCCCGCGTCGCCGCCCCGCTCGGCCCGCACCCGCTGCTCGTGGAAACCCTCTACGCCCGCCTCGTGGAGGCCGGATGGCGCACCCGGACGAGCGACGCGGCCCGCCGCGCGAGCGCCGTCGTCCTCGCGTCCGCCGGGTCCCGCGCCCCGGACTCGGCCGCCGACACCCGCCGCACCGCCCAGATGCTCGCCGAACGCCTCGGCGTCCCCGTCGTCCCGGCGTACGCCTCCGCCGCCGCGCCCACCGTCCCCGCCGCCCTGCGCTCGCTGGCCGCCCGGGGCCGCCACCGCATCGCCGTCGCCTCGTACTTCACCGCCCCCGGCCGCTTCGCCACGCAGGTCGCCGAGGAGGCACCCTGGATCTGCGCCGCGCCGCTGGGCGACCACCCGGCGATGGCCCGCCTCGTCCTGCACCGCTACGACCAGGCCGTGGCCGCCCCCGAGTCCGCCCCCGAGCGCACCCTGATCCCGGCCTGAACCCGGCGCGGATCCCGGCCTGAACCCGGCGCGGATCCCGGCCTGAACCGGCGCGTCCGCCCGGGCGCGGCACCGTGCCGCGGGCGCCCCCGCCCCGATTGTCACCGCCTGCGTCTACTGTCGGTGCATGGAAGGCATGGCACCGAGCACCGAAGACACCGCACCCCAGGCATACGAGAACCACACGGCGCACGAGAACCACACGGCCCACGACGCGTACGACCTGTCCGACGTCGAACGCTGGGCCGCCGAGCCCGACAAACGGCCGGGCCGCACCGCCTTCCAGCGCGACCGCGCACGCGTGCTGCACTCCGCGGCCCTGCGCCGCCTCGCCGGCAAGACGCAGGTCGTCACCCCAGGCACCCTTCCCCAGGTGCTCGGCGCGGCCGGCTCCGGAGGGGCGCCCATCCAGGTGTGGGACGCCAGTCCCCGGACCCGGCTGACCCACTCCCTGGAGTGCGCCCAGGTGGGCCGGGAGCTGGGCGCCGCCCTCGGCTGCGACCCGGACCTGGTCGAGGCGGCCTGCCTCTCGCACGACCTGGGCCACCCGCCCTTCGGGCACAACGGAGAGCAGGCGCTCAACGAATTCGCCGAGGACTGCGGCGGATTCGAGGGCAACGCCCAGTCGCTGCGCCTGCTCACCCGGATCGAGCCCAAGCGCTTCGTGCGCAGCGACATGGTGACCCCGGCCGCCTCCGCCGCGGGCGACGACCTCGTCAGCGTCGGCCTCAACCTCACCCGCGCCGCCCTCGACGCCGCCACCAAGTACCCGTGGCGAAGAGGTGCCCGTCCCGCGGACCCGAAGTCGCCGAAGTTCGGGGTCTACGAGGACGACCGGCCGGTGTTCGACTGGATCCGCGCGGGCGCCCCCGGCACGCGCACGTGCTTCGAGGCCCAGGTGATGGACTGGGCCGACGACGTGGCGTACTCGGTGCACGACATCGAGGACGGCCTGCACGCGGGCCACATCGACCCCGCCAGCCTGCACTCCGGACCCGAACGCCGGGAGATCCTCGCCGTGGCCGTCGGGCGGTACGTGCCGGACGACACCGATCCGGCCGAGCTGGCCGAGGCCCTGGACCGCCTCCTCGGCCAGGAGTGGTGGCCGCACGGATACGACGGATCGGCCGTCGCGCAGGCCCGTCTGAAGGACGCCACCAGCCAGCTCATCGGGCGTTTCTGCCTGGCCGCCGAGGGCGCCACCCGCGCGCGCTACGGCAGCGGACGCCTCACCCGGTACGCGGCTGAACTGGTCGTCCCGCGCGCCGCCAGGCTGGAGTGCGCCGTCCTCAAGGCGGTCGCCGACCGGTACGTGATGCAGCGCGCCGAACAGGAACGGCTCCGCGCCGACCAGCGGATCGTCGTCGCCGAACTGGCCGAGGCGCTCACCGCCGGCGCCCCCGGGGTACTGGATCCGCAGTTCCGGGCACTGTTCGACCAGGCGGCCGACGACCGCGCCCGCAAGCGCGTGATCGTGGACCAGATCGCGTCGCTCACCGACGCCTCGGCGCGTTCCCTGCACCTCAGACTCACCACGCGCTCCCATGGGGGCGGACAAGTGTGACCCTGCGTGGCCTGATCGGGCCACTACCCCTTCCCGCATCACGCTCCGTGCGGGAGGCTCGCATATGGCGACATCCTTACGAGGAGGCATCAAGTGGTCGACGCGGATCAGACATTCGTCATCGTCGGAGGAGGCCTGGCAGGCGCCAAGGCGGCCGAGACGCTCCGAGCGGAGGGCTTCACCGGCCGCGTGATACTGATCTGCGACGAGCGCGACCACCCCTACGAACGCCCGCCGCTGTCCAAGGGCTTCCTCCTCGGCAAGGAGGGACGCGACAGCGTCTTCGTGCACGAACCCGCGTGGTACGCCCAGAACGACATCGAACTGCACCTCGGCCAGACCGTCGACGCGATCGACCGCGCCGCCAAGACCGTCCGCTTCGGCGACGACGGCACCCTCGTCCACTACGACAAGCTGCTCATCGTGACCGGCGCCGAACCGCGCCGTCTCGACATCCCGGGCACCGGCCTCGCCGGCGTGCACCACCTGCGCCGCCTCGCCCACGCCGAGCGCCTCAAGGGCGTCCTCGCCGCGCTGGGCCGGGACAACGGCCACCTCGTCATCGCCGGAGCCGGCTGGATCGGTCTGGAGGTCGCCGCCGCGGCCCGCGAGTACGGCGCGGAGGTCACCGTCGTCGAACCCGCCCCGACCCCGCTGCACAACGTTCTCGGCCCCGAGCTGGGCGAGCTCTTCGCCGAACTGCACCGCGAGCACGGCGTGCGCTTCCACTTCGGCGCGCAGCTCACCGAGATCGTCGGCCAGGACGGCATGGTGCTGGCCGCCCGCACCGACGACGGCGAGGAGCACCCCGCCCACGACGTCCTCGCCGCCATCGGCGCCGCCCCGCGCACCGGCCTCGCCGAGGCCGCCGGCCTCACGATGGCCGACCGCGCGCACGGCGGCGGGATCGCGGTCGACGAGCAGCTGCGCACCTCCGACCCCGACGTGTACGCCGCCGGGGACGTCGCCTCCTTCCACCACGGGCTCTTCGACACCCGGCTGCGCGTCGAGCACTGGGCCAACGCCCTCAACGGCGGACCGGCCGCCGCCCGCTCGATGCTGGGCCGAGGGGCGGCGTACGACCGGGTGCCGTACTTCTTCTCCGACCAGTACGACCTGGGCCTCGAGTACTCGGGCTGGGCGCCCCCGGGCACGTACGACCAGGTGGTGATCCGCGGCGACGCGGGCAAGCGGGAGTTCATCGCCTTCTGGGTGAAGGAGGGAAGGCTGCTGGCAGGGATGAACGTGAACGTGTGGGACGTCACGGACCCGATCCAGCGGCTGATCCGCTCCCGGTCCCAGGTGGACACCGAAGCGCTCGCCGACCCGCACGTCCCGCTGGAGAGCCTGGCCCCGTGACGGTCCCCCGCGTCCGCCGTGCCGGGGTATTTCCGGGGTGCGCCCCCGGACCCCGGCACGGCGACCGTCCACCGGCCCCGGGAGTGTCGGCGCGGCCCCGTAGAATCACCTCGTGGCAGGCAGGATCAATGACGAGGACGTGAAGGCGGTTCGGGACGCGGTCCCGATCGACGCCGTGGTGTCCGAGTACCTCCAGCTGCGCAACGCGGGCGGCGGAAACCTCAAGGGTCTCTGCCCCTTCCACGACGAGAAGTCCCCCTCCTTCCAGGTCAGCCCCAGCAAGGGCCTCTTCCACTGCTTCGGCTGCCAGGAGGGCGGCGACACCATCACGTTCGTGATGAAGGTCGACCACCTCACCTTCTCCGAGTCGGTCGAGCGCCTGGCCGCCCAGGCCGGCATCACCCTGCGCTACGAGGAGGGCGGGTACAACCCCGCCCACCAGCGCGGCGAACGCATCCGTCTCGTCGAGGCGCACAAGGCGGCCGCCCGCTTCTACACCGAACAGCTCGACACCAGCCCCGAGGCGGACACCGGCCGCGCGTTCCTCGCCGAGCGCGGCTTCGACCAGGCCGCCGCCGCCCACTTCGGAGTCGGCTACAGCCCCCAGGGCTGGGACCACCTCACCCGCCATCTGCGCGGCAAGGGCTTCACGGACAAGGAACTGGTCCTCTCCGGCCTCGCCCAGGAGGGCCGCCGCGGCCCCATCGACCGCTTCCGCGGCCGCCTGATGTGGCCGATCCGCGACATCGGCGGCGACGTCGTCGGCTTCGGCGCCCGCAAGCTGTACGAGTCCGACAACGGACCGAAGTACCTGAACACGCCCGACACCGCGATCTACCGGAAGTCCCAGGTCCTGTACGGCATCGACCTGGCCAAGAAGGACATCGCCAAGAGCAGCCGGGCCGTCGTCGTCGAGGGCTACACCGACGTCATGGCCTGCCACCTCGCCGGGATCACCACGGCCATCGCCACCTGCGGCACGGCGTTCGGCGGCGACCACATCAAGATCCTGCGCCGGCTGCTGATGGACAACGGCTCGGCCCGGGTGATCTTCACCTTCGACGGCGACGCGGCCGGCCAGAAGGCTGCCCTGCGCGCCTTCGAGGACGACCAGAAGTTCGCCGCCGAGACGTACATCGCCATCGCGCCCGACGGCATGGACCCCTGCGAACTGCGCCTTGCCAAGGGCGACGAGGCCGTCGCCGACCTGGTCGAACCCCGCACCCCGCTCTTCGAGTTCGCGCTGCGCCAGATCGTCCTGCGCTACGACCTGGAGACCCCCGCGGGGCGCGCGGCCGCGCTGGACGAGGCCGCCCCGGTCGTCGCCCGCATCAAGAACAGCGGCGCCCAGCACGAGGTCGCCGTGCAGCTCGCCGGCATGCTCGGCATCCTCGACACCCAGTTCGTCGTCAAGAGGGTCGCCCAGCTCGCCCGTTGGGCCCGCGACCGCGGCGGCGCGGGCCCCGCGCCCGCCACCGGCCGGCCCCAGCAGACCTACGCGGCCGGCCCCCAGGCACCCACCGGCGGCGGCCCCGCCCTCACCCTGCGCAACCCCGTCTTCGCCACCGAACGCGAACTGCTCAAACTCGCCCTCCAGCGGCCCGAGTTGGTCTCGCCGGCGTTCGACGCCTACGGCATGGACGAGTTCACCGCCCCGCCGTACGCCGCCGTGCGCCAGGCCGTGATGGACGCGGGCGGCGCCGACTCCGGCGTCCAGGACCCCCAGGAGTATCTGATCCGGGTCCGCGACGCCGCCCCGGACGACGCGGTGCGCGCGATGGTCACCGAGCTGGCCGTCGAGGCGATCCTGCGCAAGACCGTCGACGAGACGTACGCGGGCGACCAGCTCGTCATGGTCCGCCGCCGCGCCGTCGACCGCCGCATCCGGGACGTCCAGGGCTCGCTGTCCCGCCTCAGCGCGGGCGGCGACCCGGCCCAGCTCGCCGCCGTGCAGAACGAGCTGTGGGTGCTCCAGCAGTACGGCCAGGCGCTGCGCGAGCGGGGCGCCGAGGCCCTCTGAGGCCCGTCGGCGGGCCCTCCGGGGGCGTTCCGCGAGGGACCCCGCGGGGCCGGCGGGACGGGACGGGCGGTCGCGGCGGCCCGGCACATGCCAATCCGGTATCCGCCTTCGAAGGTTTCGTCCTCGCTGAACTGCGCACTCGTCCACGGCAGTAACCAAGCGGTCACGGACCGGACGCAAAAAGTCACCGCACGCCCCTCGTGGCGGCGATGTGTCGTACTCCACACTGGGTTCCGGTGCCTGAGTCCTCGGAGCGCGGCCGACCCGCACGCGACGGGTTCCCCATCCCCGCGGTTCCGCCAAACGACTGCGGGATGGACAGCGGCGAGACCGTCGACCCCATCCCCGACACACCGCTGCCGCACGCCTCAGCAGCGACATTCCTGGAGGTCGCCCCCGTGCAGACCCAGACCCTCGCCCAGACCGACAACACCACCGACACGGACGCGGATCCCGGCGTCGTCGGGGCGGTCCCCGCGCAGCGGCGTGCCGCGCACCACCCCGAGGGCGGGCCGGAGAGCCCTCCCGAAGCCCTCGAAGAGGCTCCCGGGGCGGAGGTCGAGGTGGAGGTGGAGACCGAGGCCCCCGAACCCGCCGAGCCGGCCCGCAGCCGCGCCGCCGACACGGGCGGCCCCTCGTCCGACCTGTTCCGCCAGTATCTGCGCGAGATCGGGCGGATCCCGCTGCTCACGGCGGCCGAGGAGGTCGAACTCGCCCGTCGGGTCGAGGCCGGGCTGTTCGCCGAGGAGAAGCTCCGGCTCACGCCCGACCTGGACAACCAGCTCGCCCTGGACCTCGACAAGATCGTGGTCATGGGCCGGATGGCGAAGCGCCGGCTCATCGAGGCGAACCTGCGGCTCGTCGTCTCCGTCGCCAAGCGGTACGTGGGCCGCGGCCTGACCATGCTCGACCTGGTCCAGGAGGGCAACCTCGGCCTGATCAGGGCCGTCGAGAAGTTCGACTACGCCCGCGGCTACAAGTTCTCCACGTACGCCACCTGGTGGATCCGGCAGGCCATGTCCCGCGCGCTCGCCGACCAGGCGCGCACCATCCGCGTCCCCGTGCACGTGGTCGAGCTGATCAACCGGGTGGTCCGCGTCCAGCGGCGGATGCTCCAGGAGCGCGGCTACGAACCCACGCCCGACGAGGTCGCCGCGCAGCTCGACCTGCCCGGCGAGCGGGTGAGCGAGGTCCTGCGGCTGGCCCAGGAGCCGGTGTCGCTGCACGCCCCCGTGGGCGAGGAGGACGACGTGGCGCTCGGTGACCTCATCGAGGACGGCGACGCGACCTCTCCGGTGGAGTCCGCCGCGTTCCTGCTGCTCCGGCAGCATCTGGAGGCCGTGCTGTCCACGCTGGGGGAGCGGGAGCGGAAGGTCGTGCAGCTGCGGTACGGGCTCGCGGACGGGCGGCCGCGGACGCTGGAGGAGATCGGGCGGATCTTCGGTGTCACGCGTGAGCGCATCCGGCAGATCGAGTCCAAGACGCTCAACAAGCTGCGGGACCATGCCTTTGCCGACCAGCTTCGGGGTTATCTGGACTGAGCCGGGGCTCACCCCCCTCGCCGCAGGCAGGGCTTCTTCGCCCCCTCCGCCCCTTCCCGTCCCGTAGCGGGGGCGCTGCCCCCGGACCCCCGCTCCTCAATCGCCGGAGGGGCTGAAATCTTCCGGGGGCGCTGCCCCCGGACCCCCGCTCCTCAAACGCCGGAGGGGCTGAAATCTCCGGCGTCTTCAGCGGGGGCCCGGAAGCGTGGGCTCTAGTCGACCTCGGCGACCGCCTGGGCGAACTGGGCCTGGTAGAGGCGGGCGTAGGCGCCGGCCGACTCCAGCAGGTCCGCGTGGGCGCCCTGTTCCACGATGGACCCGTTCTCCATCACGAGGATGGTGTCCGCGTCCCGGATGGTCGACAGCCGGTGGGCGATCACGAACGACGTCCGCCCGTGCGCCAGTTTCGCCATCGCCTTCTGGATCAGCACCTCGGTCCGGGTGTCCACGGAGCTGGTCGCCTCGTCGAGCACCAGGATCACCGGGTCCGACAGGAACGCCCGGGCGATCGTGATGAGCTGCTTCTCGCCCGCGCTGACCCCCGTCCCCTCGTCGTCGATCACCGTGTCGTAGCCCTCGGGCAGGGTGCGGATGAACCGGTCGGCGTGCGCCGCGCGCGCCGCCTCCTCGATCTCCCCGCGCGTGACGTCCCGCGAGGCCCCGTACGCGATGTTGTCGGCGATCGAGCCGCCGAACAGCCAGGTGTCCTGGAGCACCATGCCGATTCCCGACCGCAGGTCGTCACGGGACATGGAGGTCACGTCGACCCCGTCGAGGGTGATCCGCCCGCCCGTGACGTCGTAGAACCGCATGAGCAGGTTCACCAGGGTCGTCTTGCCGGCGCCGGTGGGGCCGACGATGGCCACCGTGTGGCCCGGCTCCACCTTCAGCGAGAGGTCCTCGATGAGCGGCTTCTCCGGGTCGTACCGGAAGGAGACGTGCTCCAGCGCCACCCGCCCGCGGCGTTCCTCGGGACCGGCCGACACCGTCGGGTCCGCCTCCTGCTCGTCCGCGTCCAGGACCTCGAAGACCCGCTCCGCCGACGCGACACCAGACTGCACCAGGTTCGCCATCGACGCGACCTGCGTCAGCGGCATCGAGAACTGGCGGGAGTACTGGATGAAGGCCTGCACGTCACCGATCGACAGCGAGCCCGAGGCCACCCGCAGCCCGCCGACCACCGCCACCAGCACGTAGTTCAGGTTCGACACGAACATCATGAGCGGCTGCATGACGCCGCTGTTGAACTGCGCCCGGAACCCGGCCTCGTACAGCCTCTCGTTCTCCTCGGCGAACTGCGCCGCCGACTCGTCCGCCCGTCCGAACACCTTCACCAGGGTGTGGCCGGTGTACATCTCCTCGATGTGGGCGTTGAGCTTGCCGGTGGTGCGCCACTGCTGCACGAAGTGCGGCTGCGAGCGCTTGCCGACCCGGGTGGCCACCACGAACGACAGCGGCACCGTGACCAGCGCGACGAGCGCGAGCAGCGGCGACACCCAGAACATCATCGCGAGCACGCCCACGATGGTCAGCAGCGAGTTGACCAGCTGGCCCATCGACTGCTGGAGCGTCTGCTGGATGTTGTCCATGTCGTTCGTCGCGCGGCTGAGCACCTCACCGCGCCGGCGCTTGTCGAAGTACGACAGCGGCAGCCGCGACAGCTTCGCCTGCAGGTCCTCGCGCATGCGGTAGACGGTCTTGTTCACGGCCCGGTTCACGAGCCGCGTCGCCACCGCCATCAGCAGGCCGGCCAGCAGGAACGTGCCGAGCGCGAACAGCAGGACGTGGCCGACGGCGGTGAAGTCGATGCCCTGGCCGGGGGTGAAGTCCGTCCCCGAGAGCATGTCGGCGATGCCGCCCTTGCCGTCCGCGCGCAGCGAGTCGAGGGCCTGCTCCTTGGTGGCCCCGGCCGGCATCTGGCGTCCGACGATCCCCGCGAACACCAGGTCGGTGGCCCGGCCGAGGATCTTCGGGCCGATCACCGAGAGGCCCACGCTCAGCACGACGGCGACCAGCATCACGTACAGCGTGGCGCGCTCGGGCTTGAACTGGGTCAGGAGCCGTCGGCTCGACCCCTTGAAATCCATCGAGCGCTGGTCGGGGCCGCCCCCGGCCATCATGCGCCCCATAGGCCCGGCCATCAGGCGGCCTCCGCTTCCGTGAGCTGGGAGAGCACGATCTCCCGGTAGGTCTCGTTGTCCGCCATCAGTTCGTGGTGCCGTCCGGAGCCGACGACACGGCCCTCGTCGAGGACCACGATGCGGTCGGCCTCCCTGATGGTCGACACCCGCTGGGCGACGATCACCACGGTCGCCTCCGCGGTCTCCTCGGTGAGAGCCGCGCGCAGGGCCGCGTCGGTCGCGTAGTCGAGGGCCGAGAAGGAGTCGTCGAACAGGTAGATCTCGGGGCGCTGCACGAGGGTGCGGGCGATGGCCAGGCGCTGGCGCTGACCGCCGGACACGTTCGTCCCGCCCTGTGCGATCGGCGAGTCGAGACCGTTCTCGAGTTCTTCCACGAAGCCCTTGGCCTGCGCCACCTCCAGCGCGTGCCACAGCTCCTCGTCACTCGCCTCCGGGTTGCCGTACCGCAGGTTCGTGGCGACCGTCCCCGCGAACAGGTAGGGCTTCTGCGGGACCAGTCCGACCGTCCTGGCCAGCAGCTTCGGGTCGATGGTCGAGACGTCCACGCCGTCGACGAGCACCTGGCCGTCGGTGGCGTCGAACAGGCGGGGGATCATGCCGAGCAGCGTCGACTTGCCGCTGCCGGTCGAACCGATGACCGCGGTGACCTCACCGGGGCGGGCGACCAGGTCGACGGCCTTCAGGACCGGCTCCTCGGCGCCCGGGTAGCGGAATCCCGCCCCGCGGATCTCCAGATGGCCGTGCCGGCGCAGTTCCAGGACCGGGGCGACGGGCGGGACGACACTGCTCTCGGTGCCCAGGACCTCCTGGATGCGCTCGGCGCAGACCTCCGCGCGCGGCACCATCATGAACATGAAGGTGGCCATCATCACGGACATGACGATCTGCATCAGATAGGCGAGGAACGCGGTCAGATCGCCGATCTGCATGCCGCCGCTGTCGATGCGGTGGGCGCCGAACCAGACCACCGCGATGGACGACAGGTTCACCACCGTCATGACGATCGGGAACATCAGGGCCAGCATCCGGCCGGTGGCCAGCGACGTCTCCGTGAGGTCGGTGTTGGCGCCCTTGAAGCGGTCCTTCTCGTAACCGTCGCGCACGAACGCGCGGATCACCCGGTTGCCGGTGATCTGCTCGCGCAGCACCCGGTTCACGGTGTCCAGGCGGACCTGCATGGTGCGGAACAGCGGGCGCAGCCGGCGCACGATGAGCGTCACGCAGATGCCGAGGGTCGGCACCACGGCGACGAGCACCGCGGACAGCGGCACGTCCAGGCCGAGGGCCAGGATGATCCCGCCCACGCACATGATCGGCGCCGACACCAGCAGGGTGAACGTCATCAGCGCGAGCATCTGCACCTGCTGGACGTCGTTCGTCGTGCGGGTGATCAGCGACGGCGCGCCGAAATGGCCGATCTCACGCGCCGAGAAGGACTGCACCCGGTCGAAGACGGCCGCGCGGATGTCCCGGCCCACCGCGGACGCCGTGCGGGCGCCGTAGTAGACGGCCCCGATGTTGCAGACGACCTGGGCCAGCGAGATCCCGATCATCAGGGCGCCGAAGGACAGGATGTAACCCGTGTCACCCTTCACGACACCGTTGTCGATGATGTGCGCGTTGAGGGTCGGCAGGTAGAGCGTGGCGCAGGTCTGCAGGAACTGCAGCAGCACCAGCAGGGCTATGGGTTTCTTGTACGGACTGAGGTGGGTCCGCAGGAGTCGTATGAGCACGCGGGGTCTCTCGGAATCGTGGACGGCGGAGGTGACCGACGGGTTGTGCATGATGCACGCACCACCCCCTATCGTCGGACACTCCCCCCGCGTTACCTCAACCGATTAACCCAAGTGCGGTCCAAAAATGGACCCCGCCTCCGTCTTCGGACGTACGTCCGTGAACGCGTTACGCCCGGAATGCCCCGGGGTGCGTCTGTTCGCGTACGGAGACGTACTGCTGCCGTACGGCCTGTCCCACGGCGAGCTCGTCGCCGGGCTCCAGCACCTGGGCGACCGGACCCTGCCACATCGGAGGGGTCCGCGGGTCGAGCGTGCCCTGCGAGGCGCCGAGGGCCCAGGCCGCCTGGCGGGCCGCGCCGAGCGCCGCGTAGTCCGCGGGCTGCGGTACGACGACCTGCGCGCCGAACAGCGCGGGCGCCACGGCCTGGACGGCGGGCAGCTCGGCCGCCTGCCCGAGCAGGAAGACCCGGCGCACGTCGACACCCCGGCCGCGCAGCACGTCCAGCGCGTCCGCGAGCCCGCACAGCATGCCCTCGAAGGCCGCCCGCGCCAGGTGCTCGGGCTTCATCGACTCCCGGCGCAGACCGGCCAGCGTTCCCGCCGTGTGCGGCAGGTTCGGGGTGCGCTCGCCCTCCAGGTACGGCAGCAGGACGAGCCCGTGCGAGCCGGGCGTCGACTTCATCGCCAGCTCGGACAGTCCTTCCAGGTCGGACACGCCGAGCAGCTCCGCCGTCCCGCGCAGGGCCCGTACGGCGTTGAGCGTGGTGACCACCGGAAGGTGCATGCCGGTCGCGTCCGCCAGGGAGGTGATCATGCCGGTGGCGTCCGCCAGCGCCTCGGGGTGGACCGCCATCACGGAGCCGGAGGCGCCCAGCGACACCACCGCGTCGCCCAGCCCGATGCCGAGCCCGAACGCGGCCGCCATGGTCTCGCCGGTCCCGGCGGATATCAGCAGGCCCTCGGGCGTGGTCCCCGCGGCCTCCGAGGGGCCGAGCACCTCCGGCAGCCCGGCCTGGTGACCGAGCGCCAGCTCGACCAGGTCCTGCCGGTACGCGCCGGTCGCCGCCGACCAGTACCCCGTCGCCGAGGCCCCGCCGCGGTCCGTGGTCCTGCGCACGGGGCGCCCGAGCAGCTGCCACACCAGCCAGTCGTGGGCCTGCAGCAGCATGCTGGTGCGCCGGGCGGACTCGGGCTCCGTCTTGCTCAGCCAGCGCAGCTTGGTCACCGGCTGCGCGGCCCCGGGGACGCTGCCCACCGCCTGCGCCCAGGCCTCGCGCCCGCCGAGCGCGTCGATCAGATCGGCCGCCGCGACCTGCGCGCGCTTGTCGCCGCCGACCATCGCGGGGCGTACGGTGCCGCCCTGCGGGTCGAGCGGGACCAGCCCGTTCTGCTGGGCCGAGACGCCGATGGCCTGGACGCCTTCGAGGAGCCCGCCGCCCGCGGCCTCGCCCAGGGACAGCAGCCAGGCCTGCGGATCCACGTCGGAGGGACGGCCGCCGCCCTCGCCGCCGTCGACGGGATGTGGCGCATACCCCTGCCTCAGCACGGCACCCGTGTCCGTGTCGCAGACGACGATGCGAGTGAAATCGGGCGCACTGTCCAGCCCGGCGACTATCCCCATGGCGGAAATTCTGCCGTACGGCGCGAGCGGGTGGCGCCGGGCCGGTACAGCGGGATTCCGCGGGCCGGTGCGCGGGGCCGGTCGTACCCGGTGGGCCGGTGGTGCCGGGCCTGTCGTACGCGGGATTCCGTCGCGCGCGGAGGCGGTGGGCCGGCACCCGTACGCAGGGTCTCGCCGCGCCGGGGGGGGCCGGTGGTCCGGGGTTCGTGCAGAAGACTCCACCGCGCCCGGAGATTCGGTGGCCCGAGGCTCGTGCGTGGGGCCTGGTCTTACCCGGCGAGTCGGTGGTGCCGGGCGGTCCGTACGCGGGACTCCGCCGCGCGGGGCCGCTGGGGCCGGAACCCCCGTACGCAAGGTCTTGCTTCGCCGGGGGAGCCCGTGGCCCGGGGGCCTTGCGCGAGCCCCGGCACCGGGGGAGTGGTGGCGCCGGTCGTGGGGTGTGACCGGCGCCACCCCGGGCCCTAGGTGTTGCTGGTGCCCCAGTCGTCCTCGCCGGAGCCGGAGGAGCCGGTCCCGTTCCGCTCCCGCAGGGACCGCACCCGGTCCGTGACGGAGTCGGGGACGTGGTCGCCGACCTTCTCGCTCACGGTGTGCAGCGCCTTGCCCGCGATCTCGCGGCTCTGCTGGGCCGCGGTCTCGGCGGTGTTGCGCACCGCGGGGTTCTGCGCCACCTGGCGCATGGACTTCTTCAGCTGTTCGTAGCGCTCGCGCCCGGCCCGCGTGCCGAGCACGTAACCCAGGGCCAGTCCGGCGACGAACGTGAGCCGGTAGCGCATGACGGCCACCCTTCCCTTGCGTCGGCATCGGTGCGGAGGGAACCGATTGGCGGAGCACCCCCCTGCTTGCGCTAATGTATGTGTCGCAGCGAGCGCACGCCCCCTGGCGAATACCCAGGTAGGTGCGTTCGATGCAAAGATCAATCCTCCGTAGCTCAATTGGCAGAGCAGCCGGCTGTTAACCGGCAGGTTACTGGTTCGAGTCCAGTCGGGGGAGCTCGATCTCCTGTAGCTCAATTGGCAGAGCAGCCGGCTGTTAACCGGCAGGTTACTGGTTCGAGTCCAGTCGGGAGAGCAACGAAAGAGGGCCCTTCGGGGTCCTTTTTCATGTCCGCAGAGACCGCCCAGGGCATGCCGAAGGCGTCATGGTCACGCGAAGCCGACCAGCCGGAGCAGGAGATCGTATGAGCGGCTATGCTGCGGCAGACGGCGCGCACAAATGTGCGCGGCGCGCCGAAACGGGGCGGTAGCTCAGCCGGTTAGAGCAGCGGACTCATAATCCGTCGGCCGTGGGTTCGAGTCCCACCCGCCCCACCACTCGCCACGCGAGGAGACGCCGTCAGGCCCGCCAAGGGCGCCGACGGCCGTCTCGGGCCCGCGGAGTCCGTCCGGCGCCTTCCCCGGGACTCCAGAGCGCGCGACACTGCACCATGGCATCAGCGGGACGACCGCCTCAGCCCCCTCCGCGCGGCCCGGCCGCCGATCTGACCGGCCATCGCAGGGCGGTGAACACGGTCGCGTTCAGCCCGGACGGGCGTCTGCTCGCATCCGGAGCGGGCGACCGGACCGTGATCCTCCGTGACGTCACCGACCCCGCCCACCCGACCCCGGTCGCCGTCCTCACGGGCCATCGCGGGGCGGTGAACGCGGTCGCGTTCAGCCCGGACGGGCGGTTGCTGGCGTCCGGGGCCGGCGACTGGACCGTCGTCCTCTGGGACGTCAGCGACCCGGCCCGACCGGCCCGGTGGGCGCCACTCGTCCATCGGCGCCCCGGTCTGCTGTTGCGGGACGGCTGGCGGCAAGGCGGTGTCCACGCCGTGGCGTTCAGCCCGGACGGGCGGTGGCTCGCCTGCGGTGTCGACCGGACCGTGGTGCTCTGGGACGTCGGCGACCCGGCGCGTCCGGTCCGGTGCGCCGTCGTCACCCACAACCGCCGCCTCTGGCGGTCGGGTCCGGTCGAAGCGGTGACGTTCGGCCCGGACGGACGACTGCTGGCCACGGGTTCCTCCGGGGACAGGAACACGGGAGTCCTGTGGGACGTCGGCGACCCGGCGCGTCCGGTCCGCACCGCCGTCGTCCGGCCGCAGGCCCGCGACCGGGCGAAGGCGCTGACCTCGGGCGGGGGGCCCGCCGTCCACTCGGTGGCGTTCAGCCCGGACGGCCGGTCGCTGGCCACCGGGAGCGGGGATCTCGGCGTGGTCTCCGGAACGTACGGGTCGTGGCGGCACGGAGCCGTCATGCTGTGGGATCTCGGCGACCCGGCGCACCCCGTGAGGACGGGCACCGGGACCGTCCCGCTGCCCCGCGGTGGGGACACGGCGCAGGTGTACGCGGTGGCGTTCAGCCCCGACGGACGCTCGCTGGCCTCCGGGTGCGAGAACGCGACCGTCACCCTGTGGGACGTCACCGACCCCGCGCACCTGGCCGCGACCGCCACGCTCGTCGGCCTCCGCGGCGCCGTGCGGGCTCTCGCCTTCCGTCCGGACGGGCGGCTGCTGGCCGGCTGCGGCGCCGGCGGGACGGTGCGATTGTGGGACACGAGTTGACGCGCTTTCCACCGCGGTGGAGATCCCGCCCAGGGCCGGTCTTCTGATGGCACCCCTTCAAATACCTTCATGGGAACGGGTGTTGACGATCGCATTCCGGCACTCAAAGAGCGCGCACAGTTTCCGCGGTGTAGCTTCTACCCGTCAGTAGAGGCTTGAGCAAGGGTGGATGCGTGGCTGCCCCTTCGCAAACCGAAAAGTTCGCCGCCTGCCTTCGGATGCTGAAGGACCGCAGTGGCCGGGGCTACGACCGCCTCGGCAGGGAAGCCGGTGTCAGCGGCTCCAGCCTGCATCGCTACTGCTCCGGCCTCAGCGTCCCGGCGGACTACCGGGTCGTGCACTCCTTCGGCAAGGTCTGCGGCGCCAGTCCGGAGGAACTCCGCGAACTCCACCGGCTGTGGGCGCTCGCGGACACCGACCGCAACGTGGTGGCTCCGGCCACCGCGACCGCACCGAGCCTCACGACCGCCCGGACCACCGAGGGCGACCCGGAGCCGGCGCCCGCGGAGGCCACTGCGGCCGAGCCCTCCCGGACGGAGCCCGGACCGGGCGACGCCGTCCGGCGGGAGGACGCCCCCGCCGTGGCCGGGAAGCCGCGACGTCCCCGGGTGCCCGAGAAGCTGTCCTCGCGTTTCGCGGTCCTGGCCGGAGCCGTCGTGGTCGTGACGGGGCTGGTGGCGGGTTTCGTTTGGATGCCCGAGGGCGCCGCCCCGTCGTCGTCCGAGGAGGGACTGCTGTACTCCTCCGCGTGCAAGTCCGTGAGCATGGGACAGCACGACGAGTGCGTGCGGGAGGTCCAGACCCTCCTGGTGAAGGCCGACGGCAGGCTCGCCGTCGACGGCGACTTCGGACCCGAGACCCTGCGCAGACTCACCGCGTACCAGGTGCTGGCGGGCATGCCCGCCAGCAGCGTGGTCGACGAGAGGACGAAGAAGGCCCTCTACGCGCGGAAGGTGAGCATGGCCACCTGGTCGCCGGACAGAGTGGCGAAGCGAATCCGGGAGGTGTTCTCCGAGGACCCCGGCACCGCCGTGGCCATCGCCCGCTGCGCCTCGTTCCTCGACCCGCTGTGGGTGCTGCCCAACACCAACGGCAGCCGCAACTGGGGCGTGTTCCAGATCTCCGACGTCCGCCTGCGGGAGCTCGGCGGCACACCGCGGCGGGCGTTCGACCCGGACTGGAACATCCGCGCGGCCCACCGGTTGTGGAGCGTCCGGCACGACTTCCACGACTGGCCCTCCTGCGAGGCGGCGCTGAAGGACGCGAAGGACACCAAGGACACCAAGGACTCGAAGGAAACCACGGACGCGGCGAAGAGCTGAGGGGCGCGGGCCGCGGGACGCGAGGCACGCACCGGGGCCGGCGCAGGGAGCGCGCCCCGAAGGGGTGGAGCACGGAGGTCCCGGGTACGGCCCCGCGGTACCCGGGACCTCCGTGCTCCGGATCACCGGGAGGGTCAGATCGTGCCGCTCTCCCACCACCAGTCGCGGCCGAGGTCGGCCCGGCTGTCGACGTGCTGGTGGTCGACGGTGTACCGCTCCAGACCGGAGAACCCGCAGGTCTCGGCCTTCTGGTAGACGGTCTTGGTGGCCACGCCGGGAACGTCGAGGTCGGCCGCGGTGCCGTACAGGTGCATGCTGTCGCTGGCCCCGCCGATGTCGGCGTTGTGCTGGATGCTGCGGAAGCCGGAGTTGACCGTGATCGGCTTGTCGCCGAGCTTCTTGCGCAGCGCCTCCAGCTTGTACATGCAGCGCCGGGCGTTCTCCTTCGTGGCCGCCGCGCTCAGCTTGCCGCCGTTGAAGTTGCCGCTCGCCTGGTCGACGAACTCGCTCCAGTTGAAGTGGGCCGTGGAGCCGTCCGACTGCTCCAGCGCGTTGAGCTTCGCCTGGGTGTTCGGGCCGGCGACCCCGTCGTCGTCGAGACCGTACGCCGCCTGGAACCGCTTGACGGCCGCGGCCGTGCCGGGACCGAAGTCGCCGTCGAGGCCGACCCGGGTGTGACTGGCGCTGTCGGCCGCCCAGCCGGCGACACGGATCTGCAGCTCCAGCACGTCGGCGCCGTTGTCGCCCTGCTTCATGGTGCGCGACCACGCGTAGGCCTGTGCGGTGCCGGAGAGCAGCAGCGGGCCGAACGCCAGGCCGGCGCCGACGGCCAGCGTGCCGCGCAGCATGCTGCGGCGGTCGAGGGAGCGGCTGCCGAGGTCGCGGCCGGCGGTGGAGCGGAACAGGAAGGTCATCGTCGTCCTTTCGGAACGGTGGTGCGAGAAGGAGCGGGGAGAGGTCAGTAGGCGAGCTGGAAGTTCACGTTCTGCGCGTCGGTGTCGTAGGGGCCGACGCGCAGAACGAAGCTGGTGCCGTCCTTGACGTCGGTGGCGACGGTCGCCCACGGAGTGCCGTGGAGGGAGTACGTGTTGTCGTTGTTGCACTTGGTGGTGTGGTCGACGAACACCACACAGGCGTAGAGGAACGCCCCGTTGTCCGTGGTGAGCCGCATGTTGATGTCACCGCACCGCGAGGACGTGGTGAAGGGGCCGTACTCCCTGGGGCCCACCTGGTAGCGGTAGTTCAGGTTCTTCGCGCCGCCGTAGCAGCTGGTCGCCGCGGCCGAGGACTGTGCGGCGGCGGGCGCGGCACCCGCTCCCAGCAGTGCGGCCACGGTGAGGAGAGCCGAGGCGAGCGCCCTGGTCCTGATCATGGTGGTCTCCGTTCGGTGAAGTGGGTGAGAGCGTCAGAAGGCGATCTGGAAGGTGGCGGAACTGCCTTCCAGGTCCACGCCGTTGGGCACGGTGAAACGGGTTCCGTTCAGGACGTCGGTGGCGATGGTCGTCCAGCTCCGGCCGATCTTGGTCCAGTAGTTGCAGGCGCCGGTCCTCTCGAACTGCACGCAGGCCCAGCCGAAGTCGGCGTCGCCGCCGGTCATCCGCATGTTGATGTCCGTGCAGCGGCTCGTGGTCACGTACGGGCCGAAGTCGCGCACCTCCCCGTAGCGCACCGTGACCGCTCCGCCGTAACAGCTCGTGGCGGTGGCAGTGGCGGTGGTGCCGGCGGCCGAGGCGGGCGCCGGGACGGTGAAGCCCAGGGTGACGAGCAGGGCGACGAGACAAGCGCGGGCGAGCCGGGCGGTCATGGGGACTCTCCTCGGTACGGCGACGGTCGTTAAGGGGTTCACCGGTTGGCCAGCCGGTCGAGATCGGCCTGGGTGCCGTTGAACACGTCGCCGGTCGCCGGCGCCCGGACGCCCGGGAAGACCGCGGCGTCGGTGTACTGCCACATCGTCCAGGTCGTCGAGCCGTTCGGCAGCGGCGGCTGGGTGATCGACTGGCGGTAGTCCGCGAGTTGCAGCGGATACCGGGCGAAGGCGGTGGTCGACCCCATGCAGTCGTCCAGGAAGGACTTCTGGGTGTAGATCATCGGGACGCGGCCGAAGGCGTTCTCGACCCGGTCGAGCCAGGCCTTGGCGTCGGCCACCGTGCCGTAGGTGGGACAGCGCCCGCTGCCGTCGTCCATGCGCTCCAGGTCGAAGATCGGCGGAAGGTCGCCGGCCCGCTTCCCGGTGTAGCCGGTCGCCCGCACGGCGGCGATGAACCGGTCGGCCTGCGTGGCACCCGTGTCGGCGGCCGAGCCCGTGTAGAAGTGGTACGGCGCCACGGCCAGCCCCGCCGCCCTGGCCCCTTCGAGGTCGGTGGCGAGGTATTCGTCGGTGACGTTCATCCCCCGGGTGGCCTTGACCGTCGCGAACTCGGCGCCCGAGGCCCGTACGGCCTTCCAGTCGATCGGCGCGCCGCCGGGGTGCTGGTACTTGGCCGTGTCCAGACCGTCGATCGGGTGGCCGGCGGGACGGGGCGGCGTGCAGTACGCGTTACGGCTGGACCAGTCCACCAGCTTCGCCCAGGTGTTGGGGCCCACGGTGCCGTCGGCACTGAGGTTGGCGCAGTGCTGGAGCTCGACGACCCGGTCCTCGGTGCCGCCCCCGAAGTCGCCGTCGATGGTCAGCGGCGGGTAGTGGAACGGCTCCATGGCCAGGTTCAGCCGGCACTGGACCTCCTTGACCTCCTCGCTCTTCGCGCCCTTCTTCAGGGTCGGGCGCGCGTCGGTGTGGCCGCACACGGTCGCCTGGGCCGTCCCCGCCGTGCCCTGGGTCGCGCAGGTGTGCGGCTGGGCGGCCCAGGTGTTCAGCGCGGCCCAGGTGTTCGGGCCGAGCACGCCGTCCGCACTCAGCCCGGCGCACCGCTGGAACTCCTTGACCCGCGTCTCGGTCGCCGCTCCGAACGAGCCGTCCGCCGCGATCGGCGTGTACCGGCTCGGCTTCGTCGCCAGGTCGAGCTGGCACTGCGCCTCGACCGTGGCGTCCCCCGTGGATCCCTGCTTCAGCGTGGGCTGTTCGCTCGTGTGCCCGCAGACCGCGACCGCGGCGGCCGGCGCCGCCTGCACCGCCGCGGGTCCCCACAGGGGCAGGACCGCTGCCACGGCGAGGGTCAGACCCCGCAGTAGCGTCCTTGTTCCCATCTGGTGTTCCCCCTCTGATCAGTGGCCGGGAACCCCGGCCGCTGATCAGGCTGGCAGCGCCTGTCCCGCGGCGGATCCTCTCGGTCCGGATCGGGACGACGGGACAGTCCCACGCACCTGACCTGCGGGAACGCGACACCTCTGGGACGGGTATGGGACACGGACGGTGACGCCGGAGCCCGGTCCCGCCGCGGGAGGGAGGGTCAGCGGCTCGTGGAGGGGAGGCTCAGCGGCTCATGGACGGGAGGGCCAGCGTCTCGTGGACAGGAGGCTCAGCCGCTCGTGGACCGCTTCCCGGCGAGGAACCCCACCACCTCCCCGGGAACGATGTGCCCGGCCTCCGGCTCCTCCCACTGGACGGGGTGGATGCCGTGGTCCTTGAGACTCCGCACGAACTCCTCGGGCAGCCTGCCGCCCTCGGTCAGGTGGAGATCGAGGAGTGCCTTCCGCGCCGAAGGCTCCAGTGCTTCCCACCACTGCGTGAGGCGCGCGCTGTGTGTGCTGTTCATATGCCCAGGTGAACACGGACGAACGGCGGCGAACAACCGAGAACGCCGTTCGCGTCGGACCCGGCCGGGCAGGGCGGTGCCCCCCAGGGCCGGGCCGTGACGGAACATGCTGCTCGGAGGGTAGGAGGGGCCCATCCGTGGGCACCATGCGTCTATGCGCGTCGACGAGGACGCCGGTCTCATCAGTCATGAGGAGGGGTCATGAACCGTCAGATCCGGATTCGCGTCAACCGTCGGCCCGCGGCCCCGCGCGAGACGCCGATCGACCGCAGGACGCCGTCGGGCCGTCTGCTGCCGTACTGACGCACGCGCCCCGACTCACCCGCGCCGACGCGTCCGCCGGTGCGAAAGGAACGGCCCGCCGGGTGGATTCCCGGCGGGCCGTTCCTGTCCGGACGGTGTGTCCGAGCGTCAGTCCCGGGCCGCGCGACGGCGTACGGCGAGGACCGCGCCCGCACCGGCGGCGAGGGCCGCGGCGGCCGCGCCCGCGAGCGGGAGCGCGGAACCGGAGCCGGTGCTCGCGAGGTCGCCGCCGGTGGCCGAGGAGCCGGAGGACCCGGTCGCCGCCGAGCCACCCGTGGAGTCCGGGCCGCCGGTGGAGGCGCCACCGGAACCGCCCGTGGTGGACGTGGAACCGGAACCGCCCGTGGAGCCGCCGCCGGTGGAGCCGGAGCCGCCCGTCGAGCCGGAACCGCCCGTCGAGCCGCCGGCGCCGTCGACGTCGAGCAGGATCGGGGCCGAGTCGTTCTTCTTGTTCCTGTCGTACGGGCGTTCGTCGCCGCCCAGCGTCACCGAACCCTCCGCCCCGGGGACGGCCTTGTCGATCCGCAGCCTGAACGAGTAGGTGACGGCGCCTTTCTCGTTGATCCAGAAGTTGGCGAGGTCGCAGTTGTAGCTCCCGGCGGCCACCTTCGAACAGGCACCGGACGCCTTGGTCACCGTCGTACCGGCGGGCATCTTGACCCGGACCTTGGCGACAGGGTTGCCCAGGTCGGACCTCACCCAGGCCGGACCCGCGTTGGTGAACCCGGTGTCCAGGTCGACCGTGTCCCCGACGCGGCCTTTCAGCCGGGCGCCCGTCGCCCGGAAGTCTGCCGTGTTGTCCGCGGTGACCGGCACGCGGGCCCCGTCCCAGTCCGGGTGGTCCACGTTGCCGTCACCCACCGGCGTGGTCGAGGGCAGCTCGGTCAGCTTCACCGCGGGCCCGGTGCCCCGGACGGTCTCCTGGGTACCGTCCTCGCCGCCGGAGTCGTGCGTGGCCACCGTCATGTAGAGGGATTCGTACAGCGCGTGGCCGAGGACGTTCAGCTTCAGCGTCTTCTCGGGCGCGTAGACCGAACCGGCCTTCACCGTCTGGTCGAACTCGCACACCGCGGTGGTGTGGCTCGGGTTCTCGTCGTAGGAGCCGATCTCGTAGCGGGTGCAGTTGGACGGCAGTTCCTGGGGGGCCAGCCCGCGGGTGACGGTGTAGGACAGGTAGACCTTGTCGAGATCCGTGGCGCCCTTGTTGGCGAACGTGCCCGGCACCTGGATGCTGCTGCCGGGATCCACGCCGTCGATCGACGTCAGGGGAGCGAGGGCCAGACCGGTCGGGGAGCCGTCGGCGGAGGCGGGCACGGTGGCCAGGGCCATCAGGCCGACGGCGCCGATCGCGGCGGCGGTCACCGCGGCGGTCCTGCGCGGCGGGCGGCGGTCGGGTGCGGTCCGGAGCATGGGGGGATCCTCGGAGTGAATCGGCGGATACGTACGGACGAACGGCAGGGGAACGGCCGTTCCCGAACATCAGACGTCTCCCGCCGCCGGACGGTTGTACGGCTCCGGCGTACACCGAGGTCCGCCCCTCACCGCCCGCCACGGGGGCACCGGCTCCGCCGTCCGGCCGGGGCGAGCCTTAACGGCCCAGTGCCGCACCCCCGTTGATGTGCAGGATCTGGCCCGTCACGTACGCCGCCTCCAGGGACGCGACGTACCGGACGGCCGCCGCGATCTGCTCGGGACGGCCCGGCTGCCCGGTGAGGGACTGGGCCACGCGGGCGGCGACGAACTCCGGCGTGGCGCGGTCCCCGAAGAACTCCGTGTCGCCGACGAAGCCCGGGGCGATCGCGTTCACGGTGATGCCCTCGGGGCCCAGGCGCTGGGCGAGATCGAACGTGTACGTGTTGATCCAGCCCTTGGAGCCGCCGTACGAGCCGGGGCCGCGCAGCGAGGCGATCGAGGAGAGCTGCACGATGCGGCCGCCGGGGCGGCGCACATGGGGGAGCAGCGCCTCGGTGAGCAGGACCGCGGTGAGCACGTTGGCGTCGAAGTTGCGCCGGTAGCTGTCGGCGACGGAGGCGAGGCTGCCGTCGTGCGACACGGCGACGTTCCCGCCCGCGTTGGCGACCAGGACGTCCACCGGGGCGCCGTCCGCGACGACGGCGTCCCGGGCCGCGCCGACCTGCTCGGGGTCGGCCAGGTCCGCCGCGTGCCAGGACGCGGCCGCGGGCCCGAACCGCTCGTTCAGTCCGTCGGCGGCCTTCCGCAGGACGTCCGCGCGGCGGCCCAGGAGCACCACCCGGTCCCCGTCCGCGGCGAACACCTCCGCCGTCGCCAGCCCGATCCCCGTACCTCCGCCGGACACCACCACACGCCGTCCGCCCATGTCTGCCCACCCGTTGTCGGTATTCCTGGATATGAATCTCGGTCACGTACTGGTACGGATGGGGAGGCTACGGGCGGGCTGAGATGCCGTCAAGTGATGCTGCCGTTCACCCGGTTGACCTGCAGATTCGTTTCGTCGAATGGCTCGCAGGGCAGGGATCGGGCATCGTTTGTCCCAGGTCCGCGTGCTGAGGAAGGAGGCGCTGTGCACGATCACGTGCGGACGGTGGACGGGCGTCTGCTGCGCGTCGAGGTCACGGGGGATCCACGGGGCCGCCCCGTGTTCCTGCTGCACGGAATGCCCGGCAGCAGGGTCGGACCTCGGCCCCGCGCCATGTTCCTCTACCAGCGAGGCACCCGGCTGATCAGTTACGACCGGCCCGGTTACGGAGGGTCGGACCGGCATCAGGGGCGGCGGGTCATCGACGTCGTGAGCGATGTGTCCGACGTCGCCGACGCGCTGGGCCTCGAGCGGTTCGCGGTGGCCGGACGTTCCGGAGGGGCTCCGCATGCCCTGGCCTGTGCCGCGCTCATGCCGGACCGGGTCAGCCGGGCGGCCGCGCTCGTCGGCCTCGCGCCGCGCGACGCGCAGGGGCTCGACTGGTTCAAGGGCATGGCACCGTCGAACGTCGATGAGTTCCGGACTGCGTTCACCGATCCGGATCGGTTCGTGGCCCGGCTGATCCCGAGGTCCGACGCGATCCGCAGCGATCCCGTGCGGCTGCTGGACGAGCTGCGGCAGGAACTCAGCGAGGACGACCGACAGATCGTCTCCGACAGAACGATTCGATCGATGCTGCTCCGTAACTACCGGGAGGCGCTGAGGACGTCGCCGTACGGCTGGGTCGACGACGCGCTGGCGCTCACCGGGGACTGGGGCTTCGATCCCGCGGACATCCAGGTACCAGTACTGCTGTGGCACGGAGCGGAGGACGCGTTCTCGCCCGCGTCTCACTCCTCGTGGCTTGCCGAGCGGATCCCCCATGCAACGGCCGTTCTCGAACCGGGGGCCGGGCACTTTGCCGCGCTGCGGGCCCTGCCGCACGTGCTGGCCTGGTTGCTCGCCGAAACTCCGGCCTGGCCGGCGGCCCAGCGGAGCCCCGCGTCTGCCGAACCGCCTTCGCCGACCGTGCCGGTGCCGTAGCTCGAGCGGCGGACACCCCGGTACCCGCCATCCGTCCAGCTTCTGCCCGAAGACCTGACCGTCGTCATACGGTCAGCGGTTCCAGGTCCCGGTACATCCGGCGCTCGTCCGTGCCATCGCGGCTCATTCCGATCTCGTCTCCGAGGAGCGAGCGCAACTCCGATAGGGCCGCGGTGCGAATGTGGAGAGCTTCCTCGTGACGGCCCAGCGCGGCCAGGGTCAGTCCGGAGTTCGCCACTACGGCGAGGGTTTCCGGGTGATGGGACCCAAGAGCCTGCCGAAGTCCCCGGACGGCTCTCTCCTCCAGTTCACGGGCCTCGGCGAAACGACCCTGGTCGGCCAGGACGTTGGCGTAGTTGGTGACGCTGAACAGTGTGTGCGGATGCTGCTCGCCGAGTACCTCGCCCATGCGCCGCAGCACGCCGCGGAACACCGTTTCCGCCTTCTCGGCGTCTCCGCAACCCCAGTGGAAGATCCCCAGGTTGTTGAGCGCTGCCTGGGTGTACGGATGGCCTTCGCCCGGTCCCTTCATGTATTCCGCAAGGGCGTCGAGGGCGACCTCACGCGCCGCCTCCCACTCGTCCGCGGCGAACAGGTCGGCCGCCATGTTGAGTTCGCAGGCGAGCGAGTCGGGTGTCGGGGTCTCGTACTGCTGCCGGTACTCCTCGCGCGTGGCCGTCGTGAGTCGGCGGGCGTCCTCCAGTTCGCCCGCCCGCCGCAGCGACACGGCCAGGGACTTGGCGCAGGTCAGCGTGCCGGGGAAGGTCTTGCCGAGGACGCGTTTGTGGACGTCGTAGGCACGGGAGAGGAGGGAGACCGACTCGGCGTAGCGGCCGACCTCGCGCAGATCCCGGCCGAGGCGGGCCGCCGAGGCGAGCGTGTACGGATGATCGGGGCCCAGGACTTCGATACGGCGGTCGTAGGTCTCCTGGTCGAGGACCCGGGCCTCTCCGTACCGGCCGACCATGCGCAGAGCCAGCGCGAGGTTGTTGGCGGCGCTGAGCGTGCGCCGGTGCGACTCGTGGAATATCTGCCGGAATCCGTCGTGTGCCTCACGGGCGTATTCGACCGCCGAATCGTACAGACCGAGTGCCGCCAGATCGCTGGCGAGACCGGACATGGTGACGTAGGTGTGAGGGTGCGTGGGCCCGAGGACACGCCGCTGCCGTTCCAGTAGTTCGGTGTTGATCTCACGGGCTTCCACATAGCGCCCCTGGGAACGCAGGACGTTGCCGAGCTGGGCGCGCAGGTACAGATACTGGACGTTGTCCTCACCGAGGACCGGTGCCCAGTGGGCGAGGAGGTCCTTGGCGAGTTCGTGGGCGCCGGAGAAGTCACCGCGCTTCCACAGGTAGCGGACACGGTCGATGAATAGCCTGCGCGTGCCGGCCTCGCTGCAGTCACGGGCTCTGGAAGCTGCCAGGTGCGGCCAGATGACCGCGAACCGTGGCCAGGTCTCCGGGTCGTCGATCGGCTCGTCGCCGTCGGGTCGGCAGCCCGCGAGGACCGTGTGCACCACGTGCCGTGCCTCGCGCCGCTCCTCCTCGTCGAGCTGTGAGCGGATCACGGCCTGCACCAGCCGGTGGACCTGGATGCTGCTGCTGACCTGGTCGACTTTCGCGAGCGCGAACCGGCCGATCTCACGGATCACCCGGCCGAGCAGCAGGCTCTCCTGAAGCGCGGGGTCGTAGGGTTTCAGCGCGTCGATCATCTCCTTGCTGTAGAGCAGGTGAGAGGAGATCGGCTCGGCGCCCATGAACGCGCACAGCTGCAGCAGCCGTACGGAGGCCGGGGAGCGTTCGCGCAGCCGGGCGATGGAGACGTTCCAGGTCGCGGCCACCGTCGTCGGATAGTCGGAGGGCTGGTTGAGGTCCATTACCTCGGTGGTCTGTTCCGCGAGCTGACGCAGATATTCCTCGATCGGAGTGGCTGTCTCCGCCAGCCAGGCTGCCGCCTGTTCAACGGCTAGCGGCAGATCGCCGACCGCGGTCGCCACCCGGTCCGCCTCCCCGGTGCTCAGCCCCGAGGCGCGCCGGGTGAGGTGGTCCACGCTCTCCTCACGCCGGAACACGTCGACGGCCAGCGAGACGCCCCGCTGTGCCCAAGCCTGGTTGCGGGAGGTTACGAGGACGTGCCCGCCGCCTCCCTCCGGGAGGAAGCGCTGGATCTGCGCCGGGTCGTCGGCGTTGTCGAAGACCAGGATCCAGCGCTTGGTCGGTTCCCCGCTGGCCAGTGCCCGTACGGCTTCCTGACTGGCCACGTTGATGTCCTCCGCACTGGACGCGCCGATGCGGGCGGCGAGTTCGGCGAGCGAGGAAACTACGTCGTCGGGGTCCTCGGCGGAGATCCACCACACCAGGTCGTAGTCGGCCATGAACCGGTGCACGTACTCCAGCGCCACCTGGGTCTTGCCGACGCCACCGAGCCCGTACAGGGCCTGCGGCTGCGGCAGGAGGACCGAGACTCCGCTGCCCAATTGGTCGCGGACCCAATCGAGAATGACATCGCGGCCGGTGAAGGAGCTGTTGCGCTGGGGCGCGTTCCAGACCGTGGGGGTGCTGCCGGCGAAGCGCGGCATGGACGAGCCGACCTCGACGTGCCCGCCCCTCAGCTCCAAGGCTTCCCTGAGCACACCGACACATTGAGCTTCGTCGAGCCGGTGCAGGTCGACCGGGTTGTGGTCGAGGTAGTACCGGGGCAGACGGACCTCGTCCACCCGCAGCGGTACGAGGGCTCCGCGCCCCGCGTGGTCGTCCGGCCCGGTCAGGGCGCGCCAGACGGGCTCGGCGTGCCGGGACCTGTGGAACGCCTTCGACAGGAGCACGAGGGTGCGGACTTCGGGATCCCGGCGTTCGACAGGCCCGTCCGCGATGTCCTGCCGGACGACCCTGCAACCGGACCGGTCGAGGAGCGAGGCGATCCAGTCGGCCCAGACACGATTCTCCGGAGCGTGCACGATCACGACCTCGAAGCCGTACACCTGACGCCGCCTCGTGAACGCGTCCCGGCAGCGCAACCGCACAGGTTCGGGCACCGGTGGCAGGGCGGTGACCTCGCCGTCCGACACGACCGCGGTGAGCCGCTCGAACGCGGACAGCAGTGAGTTGGAGATCCCGCTCGCGTCCCCGACAGTGGCGAGCGTCTCCTCGTACGCGTAGTACGGGCGGTAGGGGATCTCGACGCTTCCCCAGTACGAACTCAGCTCCTCGCCGCTCAGGTCTCGGCCGTCGGCCGCCTTGGGAAACCCCTCGAACCGTGTGCGGGCGAGCGCGCGTCCGGCGTCCACCTTCTCCTTCTCGTTCTCGTCGACGCGCATCAGGACGGGCAGCACCCGGATGTGGCGCCGGCGATAGCCTTCGCCGACATCGCGGGCCACGGCCGCCGCGCCGTCGAGTGACTGATCGCTGAGCGTGAAGCAATCCACGAGGACGTCGGGCATGTGAATGGTGCAGATGTCGGCGTTGTCGGACAACCCGGTGCGGCTGTCGATGAGGACATAGTCGTAGGCGGCCTTCATGTTGTCGCGCAGCGCGTCGAGGAAGAGCCCTCCGCCCAGCCGTTCGTAGAAGTTGTCCCATTCGAAGGACGACACGCTTGCCGAGTACGAGCGGTCCGCGCGGCCGGCGCCGAGGAGGTCGAGTGAACCTCCGTCCTGGAAACCCAGCCCGAGCCGCTCGGGCGTGAGCGAGATCGCGTGCGGTTCGACGCGGGCATGGTCGAGGTGCCACGAGCCGGAGCGCTGGTCCGCGGAGGTCGCCGCCCAGGCGTACTCGTTGATTATGTCGATGATCCCGGTGGTGGCCGCGAGCGCGTTCGTGTCGAGGAAAGGGTGGAAGAAGCGGTGCAGACCAGGGGCTTCCAGGTCCCAGTCGACGGCGAGAACACGCTTGCCGTTGGCAGCGAGGATCCAGGCGGTGTTGGCCAGGGCCATCGTCCGGCCCGTGCCTCCCTTGTACGAATAGAAGGTGATGATCCGTCCGTCCCGCACGACAGTCATGTCTCTTCTCCTCCGTGGTCGGATCCACCCGCGGGCAGTGAGGGGTGGGCAGGACCCAGCAGGCGTGGCCGGCGGATCGACGGGCCGACGGGCGGATGCGCCTCGGCGTGCTTGAGGTACTGACGGGTCGCGTGCGCCACGACGGCGGGCAGAGCGTCGGTGAAGGCTTTCAGGGTGGGGACACCATCGACGGCGAGCCGGCAGTCGGCCCGCCTGCCTCGGTCCAGGATCAGAGGCAGTGTCCGCTCCAGGTCGGCGGCCAGCCTGCGGCCCTCCTCACCGTCGCACTGGGGGTCGGCCCTGCTCCAGGGGACCATCGCGCTGACCCAGGGCAGCGCGTCGGCGTCGAGCGCCTTGAGCCTGCGGCGGCGTACCTCGTCGGTGAGCGCCCACCGGTCGACGAGCAGGATGCAGGGATGGCTGGGCGCCTTCCCGGCGGCGCCCTTGTCGCCTGGCCCGTCCGTCCCCTCGGCGTCGAAGGACGACACGGATATCTGGTAGTCGAGGGAGCGGATCAGCTCTCCGGCGAGTGCAGGAAGGGACTGGGCGGACTCCGAGTGGTACGGGTTCCAGTCGCGCGCGTCATCGCCGTACGGGCTGGTGTCGCGATGCTCGGGGAGGGTCCGCAGGGTGGGAGCCGCCACCGTCAGATGGATCCGCCGGCGTGCCGAGCCGCGTGGTTTGAACGCGCTCGGTGTGTCCTCGTACCTGCGAGGTCTGCCGGGCGGCGGAAAGGCCTGCGCGACCCGAACGATCCGCTCCGCCAGATGGAGAACCACTTCCTCGTACTCGTCGCGGAGTCTGCTGAGCTTGATCAGGCCGTAGATCCCGTCAGCCGCGTACCGCCCCCCACGCAGTGCCGGGTCGATGGGGACGGGCTTCACCGAGTCGGGCAGAATGGTGTGGTCGACAGGCGCCCACAGCACGGGGACGATGGCGGGCGGGGCACCGGAGCCGACGGCTTGCGCCTGCAGGACCCGCTCGTTGAACGCGAACCACTCCCGGCCGCAGACCTCACTGCTGAAGTACCGCGGGGAGAGCAGCGGCACGAAGACGGGGCATTGCGCGAGATTCTCGCCGGACCGGTCCGACCAGCCGCCCCCCGAGCGCGTCTCCAGGTCCATGTACCCGGCCTGCGCACCCCGGGGGAGATCCGTGAGCGCTCTGATGTGTTCGCACAGATCCGTGAACAGGACGCGCACCCAGTGATCGGCATGTCCCGCGGCTGGACCCCAGCCCGTCGTGCGGGCGTGACTCAGAAAGAAGCAGGGCCGGTTGGTCGACGCTGGTTCAGCCGGGTCCATGCATCCCCCTGTCCATGGATGAGCCCTCCACAGGACGTTTGCCTGGCCGAGACCACAATCTTCCGGATCGAGGCTCAAGCCAGTCATTCATTTCACGTCATTCCCGGGCGATATCCGGACATCCCGACTCCGGCGGTGTGCGGTCGGTCAATCCAGGTCTGCCCATTCGCTTCGCAGTTGTCGTGCGAACTCAGCTCCGGAATCTGTGAGTTCGCCCTCCGGCCGGTCGGTCAGCCGGGTGAGCGCCTGATCGGCCCGTTCCAGCGCCGCCCTTCGCCGGGGCGTGTCGTCGGTGAAAAAGACGGCGTCCGCGAGTGCGAGATCGGCCATGTCGAACAGCCGCCCGGCCGGAGTGCCGGGCACGTGCAAGTCGGTCGTGGCAATCAGCGAGAGGAACCGTGCCCGGTGTCCGGTGCGCGGCAGTTCCCGGACGAACTCGTCCGGACCGAGATCTACGGCCATACCGAGCGCACCAAGGCCATGCGTTCCGAGGCGCAGGCCCGCGCCCGCCCGAAGTGGAGTGACCGTGGTGAGGAGCGGTGCGTTCGGACGGGTGCGCCATTCCGGTACCCGCTCGTCCATCAGGCGCAGGGCTGCGAGAAGCCGTTCGGTGAACGCGTCCAGAGCGGCGGCGTCGAGGGGCGGGGCGACGGGTGCGGGGTAGCAGTCGCGGAATGGGTCGGCGTCGTCGAGAAGCAAGACGGTTCTGTCGGCCGGAGTTACGGTCCGCAGCGCGCGCCACAGGGTCGGATCGTTCATGGAGCACTGCTCACCAGTGCGCGCCCGCACCCGGAGCCGGCCCGCCCTGACGGTGGCCGTGGTGCGACCCGGTTCGGGAAGGGAGAGGGTGCCCAGGGTTGGCAGGTGGAGTTCGGTGGTGGGCTGTTCCCAGGTGAGTTCGAGGTCGACGCGGGCACGGACGGCGACTGCGGTGGCCGCGGCGGCGAGCGGTGCCGGGCCGGCCGGCGCGTGGCGCGGAAGCTCCCTCAGCGCGGTGAACAGGTAGGGGTGCACGAGGACGTCGTCGACGTGGTCTGCGGTCTCCGGATCGCCGTCCAGGCGCAGCAGGGCCCGCCGGATTTCGTCCCAGGCGGCCTTCCCGCTGTGGCGGTTCATCGAGCGGGACAGCAGGTGGCGGATCGACTCGCCCTCGCAGAAACGCAGTTCATCAGTGCTGAGCACAGCCGGGCTCAGGGCGCGGTCGGTGATCCGTTCCGCGATCCCGTCGACTAGTGCGCGCAGGTCCGAGCAGAAGACGGACGGATTCACGAAACCGTTCGAGGTGCTGTACCGGTGGGCGTACAGTCCCCCGCCGCACGATTCGACTACCGCGCAGTTCCGGCAGGTCGCGCTGAGTCCGTCGAGGCCCGACTGGCGGGCGAGGACGCCGGGATGGCGGGCGAACTGCTCGAAGCTGTTTGTCGCTATGTGGCAGCCGGTCGCCGGGGCCCCGGGGTACGCCGTCTTGAGCGAGTCCGCCTGCTCGAAGCTTCCGTCGGTTTCGATCACGGCGAGATCGCTCGGCGCCAGCCCCATCGCCTCCGTCAGGCTCGGGCCGCCGCGCAGCGTGCTGAGGACCGACTCGAAGGTCCGTACCGGCACTACGCGCCCTTGCGCGTCCCAGCGCTCGAAGACCCTGAGCAGCCACTGCGCGTACTCGGTGGGCGAGCCGGCGGGTCTCGGCGGCGGGTTGTCCCACGTCGAGTGCGGAAGGAGGTAGTCGATGCGGGGTGGGTCCAGCGAAACGAGGGTGTCGTGCACCATGACGGGATCGTTGGTCACGTCCACCGTGCACAACAGCCCGCCGTAGAGGTGCCGGTACTCGGGTCCGCGTAACAGGTCGAGGGCCCGCAGGACTCGGTTGAAGGAGCTCCGCCCCTTCCGGTCGCGCCGGTGCCGGTCGTTCGCCGCTCGGTCTCCGTCGAGCGAGACACTGACACTGACGCCGAATTCCGCGAAAACATCGAGATATTGACGATCCAGCCGGATTCCGTTTGTGTGGATCCGCAGATCGAGTTCGGTGACCGGTTCGACGGCGCGAGTGAGCTCTGAGCAGATGTCTCGCATGCGGGCGGGGCTCACGAGAAGCGGTTCGCCGCCGTGGAGGATCACGGAAACGGAAGGGAGTCGCTGCTCTTTCGCGTAGTCGGCGAGTTTCCTGGCTACCTTCTCGACCGTCGCCTCGGACATGAAGGCGGGGCGACTTCGCCAGCTCTGGTCGGCGTGTTCGTACATGTAGCAGTGGTCGCAAGCGAGATCGCATCGACTGTGGATCTTCAGGACGATTTGCCGAAGCTTCACCCGGTGAAGGGTAGCGGTGCGGGCATGGTGATCGGACCCCCGATGCCTTTACTGCCTCAGAGGGCAGAGTCGAAGGTGATCCGTTTCTTGGGGTTCTGCGAGGAAGAGGCTTCGGCAGATGCAAGTACGGATCGATCCGTCGCTCGCGTTGCGACTGTCCCTAGAGGGTCGATGGCCGAAAGGCGAGTGTGCCGCCGACGGGTGGCGGAGCGGCGTATCTCCGGCATCACCGAATCATCCATGGGAGGAATATCTATTCTATCCGCGATGGTGGCACCTGTGGGCAATGTCGAATGTGGCCTGTGCAGGGGACTGGTGATGCTCGCGACGGACTGTACCGGAGGTGGCGGAACGTGTGGCGACGATCTTCGGTACTTGTCCGGAAGTACCGGGGACTCGTCTTGAATCGGTCCCGGTGCCTAGCGGGGGCGAACCGTGTGGTGCGGGTACCACCCAGTCGAGCCGTGCGGGCACCTGCCGGGGCGACGGCACGCAGGAGGCGCCCGGGCGCCCGCAGGCTACAGCGGCGACTGCCAGACGATTCTCGTACCGCCTTCGCCCGCTTTGTCCTTGGTGCCGTCGCCGGGCCCGTCGTTCGTCGCCGCGGTGTCCGGGTTCTCGGAGGTGCCGTTCGGGGTGCCGTCGTCGTGGACGGTCAGGCGGACCCCGGGACGGCCGTCCGGCAGGGTCACCGTCACGTCGACGGCGACCTCGATCCGCGACACGCCCGCGCGCCGCGAGGCGGCGGCCAGGGCGCGCCGCAGTACGGCCAGCAGCGGGCCGGCCACCGCATCGGTGATCCGGTTCTCCACCGGGCCCGTGAACCGGGTGGACGGCCGGACGCCGAGCACCGCCGCCGCGCCGGCCGTCTCGCGCAGGACCCTGCCGCGGAACGTGGTGGGGGCGTCGGCGGGCGGCTGCTGCAGGGCGAAGATGGCGGTGCGCACCTCCTGGACCGTGGCCTCGAGTTCGTCGACCGCCCGGCCGAGGGCCGCCGACACCTCGGCAGCCTCCGTGTCACCGGCGTCGCCCCCGTGCGCGGCGTTCCTGCGCTGGGTCGACTCCAGCATCATGCCGGTCGCGAAGAGGCGCTGGACGACCAGGTCGTGCAGGTCACGGGCGATGCGGTCGCGGTCCTCGTACACCGCGAGGAGTTCACGGCTGTGCCGGGCGTCGGCGAGGACCAGGGCGAGCGCGGCCTGCGAGGCGAACTGGGTGGCCAGCAGGCGTTCCACCTCCGTGTAAGGGCGGTCGCCCCGTCCGCGCGGCAGGGCCAGCGTGCCGATGAGACGGCCCTCGGTCTGCAGGGGCAGCATCATGCTCGGCCCGAACCGGAACCGCACGGGGGTCGTCATCCGCGGATCGGTCGCCGAGTCCTCGATGAACACCGGCTCGCCACCCAGGAGTTGTCCGAGGACGGGGCTGCCGGGCGCGATGACGGTGCCCACGAGGCCGGTGGGGTCCCGCGGGGTGGCGGCGACCACGATCTCCATGCCGCCCTCGTCCGTGGGCTTGAGGATGATCCCCGCCGCGGCATCCGCGAGCATCCTCGCGCGTTCGGCGACCGTGGTCAGCGCCTCGGCCCCGGTCCCGCCGCTCAGCAGGGTGGTGGTGACGGCGGCGGCCCCCTCGATCCAGCGCTCCCGCTGCCGGGCCGTCTCGTACAGCCGGGCGTTGGCGATCGCGATGCCGGCCTGCGCGGCGAGCAGGCGCACCAGTTGCTCGTCCTCGCGGGTCACGGGGCCGGTGGACTTGTCCGCGAGGCAGAGGTTGCCGAACACCTCGTCGTCGACCCGGATGGGAACGTCCAGACAGATGTCGGCCTCGTGCGGCTCGGTGCGACCGGGGGAGCGGGACGGACCGGACGGCCGGGACTCGGGTGCCGGGGACTCCCCCGATGCCCGGGACCCCGCGGGCGCCGGGGACTCCCCGGACGGCGGGGGCTCCTCGGACGGCCGCGGCTCCCCGGACGCGAGGCCCGGCCGAGGGAGGTACGGTCCCGCCGTGCGGATCCGTACCAGCCCGTCCCGTGCCGGGTCACGCATCCCCAGCGTCGCGTACCGGGCCCCGGTCAGCTCGGCGGCGGCGTCCACGATCCGCTGGAGGGTGGCGCGCAGTTCGAGTTCGGTCCCGACGCTGAGGACCGCCTCCAGCAGGGGCGTCAGTCCGGGTACGGGGTCGGTCATGCGAGGCCCCTCGGACGGCGGTTCGCCGGTCCGCCGGTCCGTCAGTTGGCCAGCGGGTTCAGGATCATCGGCTCGATCTTGCCCTCCAGCATGTGGCCGAGGCCCTGGACGGCGCAGAGTTCGGGCCGCTCGGCGATGTGGACGGGCACTCCGGTCGCCTGCCGGAGCATCTGGTCGAGCCCGGGCAACAGCGCGCTGCCGCCGACCATCATGATCCCGCGGTCGGCGACGTCGGCCACCAGATCGGGCGGGCAGGACCGCAGCACCTTGCCGATGCCGTCCAGCACGGCCGTCAGCGGGGTCTCGATCGCCATGCGTACGGCGGCGGTGTCGACCTTCACGGAACGCGCCAGCCCGGTCGCCACGTCCCGTCCGTGGATCTCGGTCAGGGCCGGCCCGTGCGGGGTCAGCCCGTTCCCCGAGAGGGCGAGCTGCAGGGGCCGTACGGCCTGGCTCGGCAGCATCAGCTCGTGCTGGTGGCGCAGATGCTGCACGATCGCGTGGTCGACGGCCTCCCCGCCGACCGGGATGCGCTCGGCGGTGACGATCGAGCCCAGCGACAGCACGGCGAGCTGGGTCGCGGCGGCCCCGCACACCATGATCATGGTGGCCTCGGGCCGTTCGACGGGCAGCCCGCAGCCGACCGCGGCGGCGATCAGCGTGTCGACGAGCTCGACCCGCCGCGCCCCGAGCCCGACCAGCGTCTCGATCGTGGCGCGCTGGGCCAGCGGGCCCGCGTCGTGCGGCGTGCAGGCCGCGGCCCGCAGCCGGGGCTTGCGGCGCAGCGTGCGCCGGACCTTGTCGCCCAGCAGCTGACGCAGCATCCGCTGGGCCATGTCGATGTCGACGACGGTGCCGCCCGACACCGGGCGCACCACCCGGATGTACTCGGGGGTGCGGCCCGTCATGCGCTCCGCGAACTCCCCGACCGCGATCAGCGCGCCCGTCTTCGTGTTGATGGCCGCGACACTCGGCTGGTCGACGACCAGGCCCCCGCCCCGCACCCATACACGGGTCCGCGCCGCGCCCATGTCGACGGCGAAGTGACAGCGGCGAAGCTGCTCCAGACTGGCGGTCATGGCAGGTCCTCCCGAGAGCGCAGACCGTAGGGCTCCGCCGGGCGGCGGTCCTCTTCTCCAGCCTGCGGTCGCGGCCGGTCCGGCGCCCCTTTTGGGCCGCCGGGCGAGGTGCCGCCGGACGGGTGGTCCCACGGCTCTCCCCGACCTACGGTTCTTCCGGGCCCACGGCTCCTCCCGGCGTACGGCCCCTCGTTCGACGAGCGGCCCGGCGCGCTCAGGGGCCGTCCCGCTCCACGGCGTCCCCGTCCGGGGCGCCGTCGCGGAGCCGTACCGCGCAGGCCACCGAGAGTCCCGGCACGGGCCAGCGGCGCAGCCCTTCGTGCACCGCGCGCTGGGCCGCGCCCGCGCGGCGCAGCGGGTGACGCCGGGTGATGCGTCCGGCCTCCTTCACGAGGTGGTCGAGGAGCCGCCCCGACACGTCGTGGATCTCGGCGCCCACGAAGGCGACCGGATCGTCCACGTGCCAGGACAGCTCCACCGAGGCCGCGAACGAACCGCGTCCGGAGCTCGGCAGCGCCAGTTCGTGCGCGGAGCCGTGGGTGGTGAGGTCGACCTCGTAGTACGTGACGAGGGAGCGCGGCGGGCGCTTGCCCCGCGGCCGGCCGGGGTCGAGCAGGGTCGGCCGGGTGTCGGCGTCCAGGTGCACGACGGCCGTGCGCCCCTGCTCGCTGCCCCGCAGCCGGGTGAGGTCGCGGGTGGTGAACGGGCCCCGGACCAGGTCGCGTCGGACCGGTTCGAGTTCCGGGAGCCGTTCGGGCAGGTCCAGGGTGCAGTACCAGGCGACGGCCGGTCCGTCCGCCGCCGGCTGCCGGTACAGGGGGCGGAAGACGTCCGGGGACACGGCGCCGCCGCCGCGCGTCAGTTCCTCGTACAGGGGGCGGGAGAGCACGACCACGACGTCCGCGTCCAGGCGGTCCGGTCCCGGCCAGTCGCGCGGCACGGTCGGGCTGCCCGCGCGGGCGAACAGCGCGGTGTGCCAGAACGTCACCCGCAGCCTCGGGGGATCGTCCAGTTCCAGCAGCGCGCCCGGCAGTTCACGCAGCACCACGTTCAGCGCGGTCAGAACGGAGGCGTCGGGCACGGTGATCACGACATAGCCGTTGTCGCGGCCGAGCAGCTCGTACTCGTTCGGCGCCAGGTCGCTCAGGGAGAGCAGCCAGGTCAGCGTCCGGCCGAGGACGCTGTGGGTGTGCGGATCCTCGGGGAAGTCCGCCGTGTACTCGACGGCGATGACGGGGCTGCCGCGGTCCGGGTCGGCCCGCAGCTCCTCGTACAGACCCAGCAGAAGGGGGTCCGGCTCGGCCGGCCCCCGCAGGGCGTCGTACGCGCGGTAGGACTCGATGGCAGCGGTGACGCGGCCCTGGCCCTTGAGCGCGAGGATGTGCAGCCGCCGGAACTCCAGGTGCCGGGGGTGGGACCGCAGAAGCTCGTCCAGATCGTTCGCCGCGCGCCCGAAGTCGCCCGTCTCCAGGTCGAGTTCGGCTCGGGTGGCGCAGAGCGTCAGGTGCTGGGCGTGCAGTCGGTCGCGAGCAGCCTCGGCCGCAGGCCCGGGTACGCCGTCGAGGGGCCGGCCGTGCCACAAGTTGAGGGCTTCGTGGACGGCGGCCCGGGCACCGGCCGCGTCGCCCTCGTCGCGACGGGCCTTCGAGGCGGCGATCAGATCACCGAACCGGTCGATGTCGACATCCCCGTGGCCCGCGAGAAGGGCATGACCGTCCGCAGTGGTGGCCAGGACGCCGGGGCCGAGGGCGCCGCGCAGGCCCCTCGCGCAGTCGGCCAGCATCCGTCTCGAGTGCTCCGGGACTTCCGCTCCCCAGAGCCCCAGGGCCAGTTCGTCGAATGTCACCGTTTCGGCGCGACGTAGCAGCAGCATGCACAGCAGCGCCTGACACAGGGGAGCGCCGACGCTTCGATCCGTATCCCTCAGCCGGATACGGACGGGGCCGAGCAGCTGGTACCGGAATCGGGACGCCGCTCCGGCTTCGAGGACATCCGTGAACGCGGGGGACAGGAAGACGTCCTGGCCGCGTTGCTGGGTCTGCAGGTCCGCGGAGGTGAGCGCTTCGAGGGCCTCGTTGAACAGACTCGTGAACTCGGCCGGGATCCGACCTGGTTGGTCTTCGCCGTCTCCTCCCGCGAGGTCCTTCAACAGGCGGCCGAACCGGTGCAGATCATCACCCTTGACCCGCCCCACCACACGGTCGAGCGCGAAATGAGTGATCTTCACCGTGCCGTCCGGAAGAACGAGTAGGGCGTTCGGGGCGAGCCTGCCGTGCGCGACCCCTTGCTTGTGTGCGGCTTTCAAACCCGCCGCGATCTGCTGGGCCAGTGGTGCGAGGAGAGAGAAGGGCAGCCCGAAGGTTCCCGCGTCCGTGAGCTCCGCGACGGAAAGGCCCGCCACGAACTGGGTGACGAGGCAGGGAGTTCCAGCATCCATGCCGTAGTCGTGCACCGAGATCACGTTCGGGTGGTCGACCGACTGGAGCGCGTGTGCGCCGCTCAGGAAGACCTGGCGGGCCACAGGGCCAGCGGCCAGCTCCTGCACGGTCACCGTCCGGTCCGAGCGGCTGTCCTTGGCGAGCCACAGTGTGTGGCCCCGGCCCGACCCCAGTCGTCGCACGAGCTGATAGCGACCCAGTACGACACGGTCGTTCCGTGCCGGGGGCGCTCCGCCGAGGCGCCGCAGACTCTCCTGCCGTACTGCTGCGAACGGTTCGCTGCCAGTGGCCCGTTCCGTTCCGCGTCCGGGGGCGAGTACCGGGAACTGCCCGGCGGCCATTCCGGCCCGCTCGTCGATCAAGGCTCCCACACGACGGAGGAGGTGAGACGTTCGGTCGCGCGAGGTGCGGGGCAGCGTGCCGAGCAGGAGAGCGCGGACGCCAGGACGGAAGGCGTACGTTCCCGGTGCTCCGGGTCTGCTGATGAGCACCCCGCTGAGAATCACCTCGGCAAGGTGCTGTGGCTGAGGGTTCGGGTCGATCGCCGCCTGAACCAGCCTCATGACCGGGAGTTCAGGCCGTCCCAGGGCGAGATGTCCGGCGAGACGGAAGGCCTCAGGGGACGCGATGGAACGGAACCTGAGGACCAGTTCCGCGGCCGAGAGACGCTCGACGTCCCCACGGCCCGACACATCCAGGGGGGCGGGCGGAGGAACAGCGCCCACCAGTGCCACCGATCCCGGCTGCGGTCCCTGACTTCCGGCCACGAGACGCGACCAGTTGGCCAGCCATCGCGCGGAGGGCTCCAGGACAGGCAGCGGGAGCGCGGCGAGACTTCGCGGTCCCCTGACGACGCGGGAGTCGACCGTGTAGGAGGAGTTGGGCGCCGCGGGGTGAGGAGAGGCCAGCCGAGCGGCCGTCGCCGGGAGTGCCGTGGTGCGCCACAGACGTTCGGGCACCGGCTGGAGAACGGCCACGGGCATCCGGCTCGCCCAGCGGCGCAGCGCACGGTACCAGCGCTCGCCCGCTGGTCCTCCCCGCCATTGCGGGCCCATGCAGTCACTGACGAGCAGGGCGATCGTGCGCTCGTCCGCAGGCAACTCCGGGGAACCGGAACGCCGTACCGATCCATCGGCTGTGAGCCGGTGCAGTTCCACCGTGCGGAAGACGCCCGACTGGGCCAGCGCGACGTGCAGTTCCCGGACGAGAGGGCGCCAGACCGGCATCGTCGGTCCGGTGTCGTGCACGAGGTGCAGGGTCAGCCAGCGTTCCCTCATCGGACGGAGAACGGGTACCCACGCATGCGGTGCCGCTCCGAGCCGGGCGATGCGGCGCGCGGTCGCCTCCTCGTCGAGTTCCTGGCCCACGGGTGCGGGCACATGGCGTTTGAGGGGCCGCAGGGTCCGCTGCAGTGTGAGCGGGTGGGCCAGCATCGGCGGCGCCGGGGCAAGGAACGCGGCGTGGGGTACTGGGCCACTGCCGTCCCCCGGACCTGCGGGGCCGCCGTCCTCGCGGTCCCGGCCGGGGAGCATGAGCGGGACACGCTCCTCCGGTGCCGACGGGGGTGCGCTGCGGGCCGACGGCGCATCCGGCGAACCGTCGGGCTGCGCTGGCTCGCGCGCCGCAGGGCCGGATGCCGTCCGCTCGGTGCGGGCTGGGTCCGTCGGACTTCCGGGCTTCGCCGCCTGCAGGGCGTGTTTCGCAAGCCACAAGGCTTCCGCCAGCTCGACGGAGTTGGGCGGCTCGCCGTTGGACGCTCTCCGCAGCACTTGGGCCAGCAGTGCGGGACCGGCCGCCGGTCTCCTGTCGTTCACCGCAGGGCCCTCGGTGTCGGCCGGGTCAGAACTCATCGTCGTCCTGGGGGCTGCTCAGGTACGGCATCAGCTGTTCAGCCAGGTCGTCCCGCGATGTCGCCTCGAGCCCCGCAACTCCGGTGAGGTAGACGGCGTTCAGGAGCTGGTCTGTGGCGAGTTCGCCGCTGGTCCCGCGGGAGAGGAAACGGGTGATCAGCTCCTGGGCGTAGGCGTCGGGCTCGCCTAGGTGGGCGCTGACGATGGCTTCCAGATGGCCGTCGCGCGGCTGGTGGAGTTCGAGCCGGACGCACCGGCGCAGGAAGGCGGGCGGGAACTCGCGCTCGCCGTTGCTGGTGAGCACGACGAAGGGGAAGGCCCGGCAGCGGATCCGGCCGCGGGAGATGGCGACGCGATCGTCGGTACCCGCGATCATCACCTCGGCGTCCGGCGCATGCCAGGCGGTACGAACCAGTTCGGGAATCTCGTACTCGCCCTCCTCCAGGATGTTCAGCAGGTCGTTCGGCAGGTCGAGGTCGCTCTTGTCGATCTCGTCGATGAGCAGGGCGCGGGGTCGGCCGTAGGGGAGGAGAGCGGTACCCAGGGGGCCGAGACGAAGGTGGTCCTGGATCCCGCCGTCGGCGGAGACTTCTCGCTGCGGGACTGCACTGCGGTTCGCCGCGGGGCCGGCCGCGTACAGGCGGGACAGGGGGTCGTACTGGTAGAGGCCGTCGTGCAGCGTCGTCCGGCTCGTGATGTTCCAGCGCAGTACCGGCCCGAGCCTCAGTTCCCGGGCCACCGCGTACGCCAGACTCGACTTCCCGCTGCCCGGCGGGCCCGTCACCAGCAGGGGCCTGCGCAGGTACAGTGCCGCGTTGACCAGCTGCACGGCGCGGTCGGTGGCCTGGTAGGTACGAGCCCGGTGCCGGCGGTCCGGGGAAGCGGCGGAGGCGTCGTCGCTCTCGGCTGGTGTGGCCAGCTCGGGGCCACCGTCGAAATCCCGCCACGGCGGTGGTGCGGGCAGGTCTGCGATGCCGTCGTGGGGTTCGCTCTCACCGGTGTAGACGGGCCACAGCGGCATGCTTTCTCTCCTCGTGAGACGGGATGTAGCGGCTGACGTGACGACCGGCCGACCGCGGTGCGGTCTTCGAGTCTCAGCCGACGGGCGAGTGCGCGTAGCCCACAGGGTCAGGCAGGTATCTGGGGTCCTCCCACAGCAGCACCAGGTCGTGGGCCCAATGAGGGTCGGGATCCTCACGGGCGTACGCCAGCTCGCGCAACTCGTGTATGTGCGAGGGGATCTCCGAGGGCGGCAGATCCGCGAGGTGCTCCGCGAGCCGGTCCAGGAACGCCGCGCCCGCGCAGTCCTCGTGCTCCGCTCCCTCGCCCACCCGGTGCTCCCCCCGGCAGCCGCTGCGCGGCCAGAGCATCACCGGGACCGCCGCGTTCAGGCTCGCCTGGAGCAGGCGGCGGGTGCCGGGCGCGCGGGGCGGGGCCGCGAAGCCCACCATGTCGGCGCCGCGCCGCAGACCGACGGTCAGCCGCACCGGGTCCTGCCCGAGTGCCTCGCAGCCGATGCGGTGCAGTCTCGCGGCGGACTGCCCCTCGAGCCGCTGCCACTTCTGCCGCAGCTTGTGCTGGAGGCCCCCGCTGCGTCTTCGTTCCAGGTCCATCACCACCAGCGGCGCGAAGGAGCCGAGCGGGCTGTCGTCGTCGGCGCTGCGCTGCCAGTGCGCCACGTCGGTGTTGAGCCAGCGGCGCGGCAGCACGAAGGCGATCAACTCGCGAGCGCCCGGCTCCAGTTCCCGGTACGCCTCGTCGATGCGTTCCAGCGCGTAGCCGCGCACCCGGTTGGCGGGCAGGGCGCGCGAACCGACGACACGGCGGTGCCGGCCGTTGTAGGCGGAGACCTCGACGAGGAACTGGTGCTCGCCGGAGCCGCTGGGCGCGATCTCCACCAGGATCGGCGACCAGGGCTGCGCTCCCGCGGCCGGCCGGCCCGGGAGGTTCGCGGGCGGTCCGGGGCGCCGGTCGTACGCCTGTGACGGCCAGGCCCGCAGCGCGCCCCGCGTCGGCGCGTCCTCGGTGAAGTCGGCCAGACGCGCCGCGAACCGGGCGACCGCGCCGGTGTCGGGCACCTCGGAGAGCAGGTACCAGGCCGCGTCCCACAGCGACCGGAACCGCCGGCCCGGCAGGGGCGGCCCGAACGGGCCCACGGCGTCGCTGTACAGCCGTTCGGGGCTGCACTCGGGTCTGCCGTCGGGCTCCGGCCCCCGCGCCAGCACCAGTTGCCGCAGCCGTTCCTTCTCCGCCCGCCCGTACTCCGGCGTCGGGATCAGCTCGCCGAGCCGCGGCCAGTAGCGGGCCATGACGTGCGCGGGCAGCATCCGTCCGTTGCGGATCCCCGCGTCCCGCGCGGCGGAGGAGACCATGCCCACCACCCGTCCGGTGTCCGCGAGGGTCACCGCCGCGCCGCTGAAGCCGGGCGCGAGGGGCTGTCCGTGCGCCGCCCACGCCTCCAGCTGGACCCATTCGTCCGCGATCAACTGGGCCGCCGTGGCCCGGTATTCGGCGAGCGTTCCCTCCTCGAACCGCCGCGGGAAGCCGTACGCCACCAGCCGGCGCGGCGGATCGCCGAAGGCGTCCGAGGGAGCGGCGAACTCCGCGGGCCTGCGCGCGACGGAACGGTCGAGTTCGAGGACCGCGACATCGCCGGGATCGGTGTCGTGCCCGTCCCAGCCGCCGTGGGCCACCACCTTCGCCGGCAGTGCGCCCTCCTCCCCGGTGAAGGAGACGCTCAGCTGCCCGGCCGCGCCGCGGGCCACCACGTGCGCGCAGGTCAGCACGTGCCGCTCGGTGACGAGGAAGCCCGCTCCGGTCTCTCGTCCACAGGTGATTCTGGCCTGCCAGGAGCTGGTGTTCATGACCGGACGGCGGCGGTCTCCGGCACACCGGCCCCGGCTCCCGTGCCCGGTCCGGGTGCAGTCCCCGCCCCGGCTCCCGTGCCCGGCCCGGGTGCAGTCCCCGCCCCGCTGCCCGTCCCCGCCCCGTTGGCCGCCGTCGCCCCGGTCTCCGACGCCGTCGCGGAGGCGGGACCGGAGCCGGCGTGCCCCGACCCGTCCGACGCCCACGAGAGCTTGACCACCAGGTGTCCCTCGACCGCGCTCTTGGCGATCAACGCGCCCGCCTCCGCGGTGAGTTTGACCCCGAACTCGATCTCGACGGAGTCGGGCCGCAGGCTCCCGTCGCGGAACACCCGCAGCGCCGAACCGGCCGCGGCCCGCACCCCCTCCAGGGAGCCCTCGAAGGTCCGGGTCGCCTGTACCGTCCCGTCGTCCCGTGCCACCAGCCGGGAACCGGACCCGTCGTCCACGGCCTCCACGACGACTCGTGCGCCGTCCTCGGTCCTGAACTCCACCAAACCGTCCATGGCACGCCCCCGTTGTCCACCTGTCCGAGCAACGACATTGTTCCGGACCGCACTTGAGGCTGTCCCGGTTTCTGCGCCTCCTACCGGCATGTCCTGGCGGGAAGCCGCCAGGGCGCCTTCCCGCCAGGCTCCGTCGATGCCACCGCAACACAAGCCCCCCGACACTCTTCGCAAGTACCGGGCGCCACCCCCTGCCCGGTGCGCGCACGGCCGACGAAGAGAGGCCATGAATGACCAGAGGACCACTGATACGACCGGCGGCGCTGCTGTCGGCCGGGCTCGTGTTCGCGCTGCTGCCCTCGGGGCGGGCCGGTGCGCTCGCCGCGGCGGGCACCGCGGACACCACCCCCGCCCCGGCCGCGGCGAAGGCCGCCGGTACCGCGCACACCGTCACCCTCGTGACCGGCGACAAGGTGACCGTCACCGACGTCGGCGGCGGGAAGAGGACCGTCTCCGTCGTACGGCCCCGAGGGGCCACGGGAGCCGTGCGCACCCAGGTGGCGAACGGGACCGTCACCGTCGTACCGGACGAGGCGCTGCCCTACCTGAAGGCCGGCACCCTCGACCGCCGGCTGTTCGACGTGAGCGAGCTGATCCGGCAGGGGCTCACCGACAAGCAGACCGGTGAGCTTCCGCTGATCGTGACGTACGACCCGAAGGCGCGCACCACGGTCCCGGGCGGGGCCGAGCGGACGCGGTCGCTGCCGAGCATCCGGGGCGCGGCCGTCGACGCGGACAAGGGCCGGACCTTCTGGAAGGCGATGACCCGGCAGACCGGGATCGGCAAGGTCTGGCTCGACGGACGCGTCAAGGCGGACATGGCCGGGAGCAACGCGCAGATCGGCACCCCGAAGGCATGGGAGGCCGGGCTCACCGGCAAGGGCGTGACCGTCGCCGTCCTCGACACCGGTGTCGACACGAGCCACCCCGACCTCGCCGGCCGGGTCGCGCAGACCAAGAGCTTCATCGACGGGGAGGAGGTCGCCGACCGCAACGGGCACGGCACGCACGTGACCTCCACCGTCGGCGGCAGCGGCGCCGCCTCCGACGGCCAGGAGAAGGGCGTCGCCCCCGAGGCCACGCTCGCCGTCGGCAAGGTGCTCAGCGACGAGGGCTCGGGCAGCGAGTCGCAGATCATCGCCGGCATGGAGTGGGCCGCGCGTGACGTGCACGCCAGGATCGTCTCGATGAGCCTCGGTTCGACCGAGCCGAGCGACGGCACCGACCCCATGGCCGCGGCCGTCGACACCCTCTCGAAGGAGACCGGCGCCCTCTTCGTCATCGCGGCGGGCAACACCGGCGCCCCCTCCTCCATCGGCTCGCCCGGCGCCGCCGACTCCGCCCTGACCATCGGCGCGGTCGACTCCTCCGACGAGGCCGCCTACTTCACCAGTGCCGGACCCCGCCACGGCGACAACGCGCTCAAGCCCGACCTCTCCGCCCCCGGTGTCGACATCCTCGCCGCCCGCTCCCAGCTCGTGGGCGGCAGCGGCTACTACACATCGATGAGCGGCACGTCGATGGCGACCCCGCACGTCGCCGGTGTGGCCGCGCTGCTCGCCCAGGAACACCCCGACTGGACCGGCGCCCGGCTCAAGGACGCGCTGATGTCCACCTCCAAGGAACTCGACGCCTCCGCCTACCAGTTGGGCGCGGGCCGGGTGAGCGTCCCGGACGCCGTCGACGCGAAGGTCACCGCCACGGGCAGCGTCGACCTCGGCTTCGTCGGCTGGCCCTACGACGACGACAAGCCCGTCACCAGGACGATCACCTACTCCAACTCCTCCGACGCGGCGGTGCGGTTGACGCTCGCCGCGGAGGGGGCCGGCGAGGGTGTCGCCACCCTCGCCGACACCACGCTCGACGTGCCCGCGCACGGCACCGCCTCCACCACGCTCACCGGCGACGGCCGGAAGGCGCCCGTCGGGCAGACCTCGGGCCGGATCGTGGCGTCGGTGGACGGCACCCCCGTCGCGCACACCGCCTTCGGACTGGTCAAGGAGGAGGAGCGGTACACGCTCACCGTCCAGGTGAAGGACCGGGACGGCTCCGCGGCCGCCGCCTACCTCGTCGTGCAGCAGCTGGCGCAGGACGTCGACCCGTACGCGACGGCCGTCGACGACTCCGGCACGCTGAAGCTGCGGCTGCGCCCCGGCACGTACAGCCTCACCTCGTTCCTCGACGTGCGCGGCGGTCACGGCGCCGACTCCCTCGGCCTCGGCTTCCTCGCCGCACCCCAGATCGCCCTCGACCGGGACCGCGAAGTCACCCTGGACGGACGGACGTTGCGGGAGATCAGCGCCAAGGTCGACCGGCGCACCGAGACCCGGCAGCTGATCATGGAGTACGACCGCGCCGGCGGCGGCTCCGACCTGTTCGACGCGGTCCAGCTGCCCGTCAAGTACGACAGCATCTTCGCCGCCCCGACCAGGAAGGTCACCGAGGGCACCTTCGACTACCGGACCGTGTGGCGGCTGGGCAAGCCGCTCCTGGAGGTCGCGGGCGTCAAGGAGACCGTCGTCCAGCCGGGCACCACGCTGACCGAGGGCCGCACCAGGCTGCCGCTGGCCGACGTCGGGACCGGGCCGTTCACCGGCGTGCGCGGCAAGGCCGTGCTCGCGAGGCTCACCGACGGCGTCTCACCGACCGTGCTCGCCCAGGCCGCCCAGGACGCCGGCGCCAAGGCGCTGTTCGTCACCGACGACTCACCGGGCCGCCTCAACGCGTGGTTCGGTACCGACGCCTACGAGGACCGGCCGCTGCAGGTGGCCACCGTCGACACGGCGGACGCGGCACGGCTGCGCGCGCAGCGGACCGTCGACATGACCGGCACCCGCAACTCGCCCTACGTGTACGACCTTTCGCACGGTCACCAGGGAGCCGTCCCGGACCGGAGCCTCGCCTATGAGCCCGGCCGCGGTGAACTGGCCGTGCTGGAAACCAGGTTCCATGCGGCGAAGCCGGTGTCGGGCAGCGAGTACCGCTACTCGATCGTCGATCCCTTCCCCATCGGGCTCGGCTTCCAGGAGCGGATCGACTACCCGGCCGAGCGCACCGACTACGTCTCCAGCGGTACCGGACAGACCTGGTCGGAGTCCGTGTACGCCGGGACGGGCGCGCTGGAGGAGCGCAGCGGCCTGGTCGCCTACCGGGGCGGCACCCATCGGACGCTGAACTGGTTCAAGCCCGTCTGGCACCCCTGGCTCGGCACCGGACTCGGCTGGGGGCAGCAGCGCGCGGGCAACGTCATCCAGTTCAACACGCCCGGCTGGGGCGACTCCGGGCCCGACCACACCGGCTTCGGCGACGTGTGGAGCGACGACACCGGGATGACGCAGTTCACCGAGGTCCACCAGGACGGTGTCCTGCTCGCCCGGCGGCAGAGCTCCGCGGGATACGTCTGGGACGCGCCCGCCGACGAGCACACCTACAAGGTCGTCACGGACACGACCCTCGACCCCGGGCGCTGGAAGCTCTCCACCAAGGGCCACAGCGAGTGGACCGTCCGCTCGGCGGCCACTCCCGAGGACCACTGGACCTTCCTCCCGCTCATCAACCTCGGCTACGACGTCGACACCGACCTCGCGGGGAACGTGCGCGGCGGCCGGGTTCCGGTGAGCATCCACGCCGAGTACGTGAAGGGCGCGCCGGACACCGGCACCCTCGGCGGCGGAAGGCTGGAGGTGTCCTACGACGACGGGGCCACCTGGAAGAGCGTCCCGCTGAGCGGCGGCGGCACGGCCCGCTGGAAGGGCACGCTGAACGTTCCGCGCGGCGCCGCGTTCGTGTCGCTGCGGGCGTCGGCCCACGACGACCGGGGCGGTTCGGTCAGCCAGGAGATCATCCGGGCGGTGGGTGTCCGGTGACCGGTCGCCGGGTGGCGGGCCGCCCGGGGCGGGAGCCCGCCGCCCGGTCCCTTCCCTCCGGAGGGCCGCCGCCACGGTGACGGTCCGGAGAGGGGGCGGCCACGCTCGTGTCGCCCGCGCGAAGCGGGCGGCCACCGTCCTGGCGCCCCTGTGAAGCAGGCGGCCGCCGGTTCCTCCCGGGAGTGAGGAGCCGGCGGCCGCCGCCCGTTTCCGGCCTCAGGGGCGGTGCGGCGCGATGCCCCGGATCACGCCCAGGTCCAGCAGGTCCTGCGGCCGGACCCGGAGCTGGTCCGCCGTCGCCCGGACCTCGTCGGCGGGCCGCTTGAGGATCGCGGCCGCCGACTCGGGCGCGATGACGGAGAAGTAACTGTCCGGCGTGGCCCAGGTGTTGCCGGGGGCGGCCAGAGCCAGCGCGCCGCCCGAACCGCCCTCGCCGATCACCAGCGTGGTGACGGGGGTCCGGGCGGTGGCGAGCGCCGCGAACAGGTCCGCGATCGCCGAGCCGGCCCCCTGCCGCTCGGCGAGCGCGTCGTTCGCGGCGCCCGGGGTGTCCACCAGCGTCAGCACCGGGATGCCGAGCCGCCCCGCCATCCGCACCAGCCGGGCGGCCGTGCGGTATCCGGCGGGACGGGTCGGGGTCCCGCGCTGGGCGGCGTACGCGACGGTCCGCCCGTCCTGCGCCTGGCCGAAGCCGCACAGCACGCCGTCGTCGGTGCCGCCGCAGCGGTCGCCGCCGATCGCCGCCCTGCGGGTGAAGTACGCGTCCAGGTAGGCCTCGGCGCGCGGGCGTTCGGCCGCCCGGGCGCGCCGCACCGCCTCCCACCCCGTCGTGGGCAGGTCGGTGGCTTCGCCCAGCGCGGCCGGGACGGGCGCCGCCCCGACGGCGGGCCGGGTGAGCAGGTCCAGCCACAGGGCGAGCGCCTCCCGCAGCCCGTCCTTCGGTACGAGGGCGTCGACCGAGCCCGCCACGACCTGCGCCTCGGCGGTGTACGCGGCCGGGTCGGCGTCTGGCGGGCGGACCCGGGAGCCCGCGAAGGCGACCTGGGCGCCGGGCAGCGCCAGGGTCACATCGGCGCCCGCGCCGAGCGTGGCCCAGCCCCCGCCCGTCGTCGGGTCCCGCAGGACCGCGATCTGCGCCAGCCCCGCCTCCCTGAGGAGCGCGGACTGCCGTGCCACCCGCTGGAGCTGGGTGAGCGCGAGCATGCCCTCCTGCATCCGGCTGCCGCCCGTGGCGACCAGCGAGACGACGGGCAGCCGGTGCGTACGGGCATAGTCGTAGGCCGCCTCCAGACGGTCCCCGGTGCGTTCGCCGAGGGAGCCGCCGAGGAAGCCGAACTCGAAGGCGACGAGGACGGCGGTGACCGGACCGAGCGGGGCCCTGCCGTCGATCGTGGTGCCGAAACTCGCCGTCCCGAAGGTCGCGGTGCCGCAGACGACGGACTCCGCCTCGCCGGTGCGCTCCGCCGCACGCGTCCGCGCGTCGCCGTACCCCTTCCAGGAGAGCGGACCGTCGGGCAGGAAGTCACCTTCGGGACAGGGGAGTTCGGCGAAGCTGTCGGTGACCAGGGCGATGGCCTCGCGGGCCGAGATCCGTTCAGTCACGCGGCAGCTCCCGCTTCAGGATCTTGCCCATGTCGTTGCGGGGCAACGCCTGAAGGAAGCGCACGGTGCGGGGCCGTTTGTGCGGGGCGAGCCGGCGGGCCACGTGGTCGGCCAGCTCGTCGGCGGACGGCGGCCCCTCGGGGTCGAGCGGGACGATCCAGGCCGCGACGCGCTCGCCGAGGTCGGCGTCCGGCTCCCCGGCGACGGCGGCCTCGCGCACCCCCGGGTGTTCGAGCAGCGCGTTCTCGATCTCGCCCGCGCCGATCTTGTGACCGCCGCTCTTGATCAGGTCGGTGGCCCTGCGGCCGACGATACGGACCGAACCGTCGGGGTCGAGGACCGCCATGTCGCCCGTGCGGAACCAGCCGTCGGCGGTGTACGCGTCCGCGGTGGCGTCGGGCCGGTTCAGGTACTCGGTGAAGAGGTTCGGCCCGCGCACCTGGATCTCGCCGACGCTCTCGCCGTCGTACGCCCCGGCCGGGGTGCCGTCGGCCTCGTACCAGGCGATCGCCGTCCCGTCCTCCTCGACGAGCCGCAGACCGACGCCGGGCAGCGGCACGCCGACCGTGCCGGGGCGGGGCTCCCCGTCGGCCCGCACGCTCGTGTTCATCAGGGTCTCCGTCATGCCGTACCGCTCGACGACCCCGCGCCCGGTCGCGGCCCTGATCCGCTCGTGGTCGTGCAGGGGCAGCGCCGCGGAGCCCGACACGAGCAGCCGTGCCCCGCCCAGCGCCGCCGCGAGAGCGGGGTCCTCGCCGAGCGCCTCGGCGAGCCGGTGGTACATCGTCGGCACGCCGAACAGCATCGTCGCCCCGGAGCCCAGCTCCCGCGCCACGCCCTCGGCGCTGAACCGGCCCAGATGCCGTACGGACCCGCCGCGCCGCAGCGGGCCCAGGACGCCGATGATCAGCCCGTGCACATGGAACAGCGGCAGACCGTGCACCAGCACGTCGTCGCCGGTCCACTGCCAGGCGTCGGCCAGGGCGTCCAGGGTCGCGGCGATCGCGCGGCGCGGGACGACCGCGCCCTTGGGCGGACCCGTGGTGCCGGAGGTGTAGACGACCAGGGCGGGGGCGCCGGGGTCGGTGACCACGCCGGAGCCGGCGGTCCCCGCGCCACGGGGAGCCTCGGCCTCCGCGCCACCGGGGACCTCGGCCTCCGGGCCGCCCCCCGGCCGCGCCCGTGTCGCCGCCGCCTCCGCGTTCACCTCGACATCGATGCGGTCCAGCGTCCGGAGCTGAGCGGGCAGCAGGTCCCCCGGGGCGGCGAGCACCAGGGACGGCGCGCTGTCGCCCACGATGTGACCGAGTTCCGTCTCCCCCGACCTCGGGTTCAGCGGCACGGCCGGCACACCGGCGAGCAGCGCGGCCACGACACCCACGGCCGTCTCCAGGGTGGGCGTCGCCCAGACGGCGACCCTCCCGGCGCCGTCGAGCCGTGCGGCCAGTGCATGCGCGCAGGCGGACAGTTCCGCGTACGTCAGGGAGCGGTCGCCGAAGCGCAGCGCGGACCGGTCCGCGACCGAGCCGCCCACCAGGGCCGGGAAGAGGGAGAACACGAGGACTCCTTGCCGAGAGGACTTCACCGGGAGGGACACGTTCTTCCTACACGATCGGAATCCGGGACAGGGCGGTCGGCCGCCCGATCGCGCCGAGGACGTGGAGGGGGAGCGCAGGCTCCGTAAGGATCGCCGCGAAACGCGGAACGATCGCCGGGGAACCGTGGCGTGGACGGACCCGGACACGTAGTGTCGGGCTCGCGTCACAACTTGACGAGTCAACTGCCGGGAGCCCTTTGGTGAGTGAGTCCCCGCCGCACCTTCCCGCGGTCCCGCCGGACGGCGAGGAGGCGGAGCGATGACGACGAGGCCCGCCGGCTCCGTCGGAAGGTTCGTGGCGGCGCTGCGTCCGCGCGGAGCCCGCTCCGAGATGCGGGCGCTGGCGGTGGAACTCGGCCGGGTGCTGCGGAGAAGGATCGATACGCCCGTCGACATGAGGCGGCTGGCCGAGGCGCTCTGCGAGGAGATGAGCCGGCGCCGGGGCGGCCGTCCGGTCCAGCTCCGCTTCGAGCGCTTCCCCGACGAGATCGAAGTCACCGGTCTGTGGATGGAGTTCAGCGACTTCGACCTCGTCGTCGTCGAGGAGCGCGCCGAGACGGTGCAGCAACTCGTCATCCTCGGGCACGAGTTGTGGCACATGAAGGAAGGCCACCGCGACCACCACGTGGACGGGGCGACGGCCGCCGTGGCGCGGGCCGCCCTCTCGGGCCGTTCCGGCGGGCACGGACCCGGACCGCGGGCGACGCCGCCCCGGCAGGAGGTCGCCCGCGCCGTCGCCGCCCGCGACGGTTCGCGTCAGGCGGACGAGGCGCGGGCCGAGGCCTTCGGTCTGCAGCTGGCGAGCGTCTTCCGTTCCTGGGTGACCGGCCCCGGCGACAACGTTCCCCTCGACCCGGTGAGCCGCGCCATCGAGACCTCCCTCGGCTACCGCAGACCCCAGGACTGACCCGCGGGCAATCCCGGACCGGAGCCAGGACCGGGGCCCGGCCGGAGCCCGGCCGGACGGGCCCTAACCGAAGCGGAGTCCGGCCGGACGGGCCGTCTCGACCACGTCCGCGACCACACAACTGACGTTGTCCGGCCCGCTGGCGTCGTTCGCCGCCCCGATCAGGGCCCGGACGGCGGCGTCGGGATCGGGCGCCGACGCGAGAAGCCGCGTGATCCCCTCGTCCGGCACGACGGTCGACAGTCCGTCCGAGCACAGCAGGAAGCGGTCGCCCGCCCGGACGTCCTGAAGCCTCAGATCCGGTACGGAGGCGTCGCTGCCCAGCGCCCTGAGCAGCAGGGCGCGCTGCGGATGCGTGGCGGCCTCCTCCGGGGTGAGCCGGCCCTCGTCGATCATCGACTGGACGACCGTGTGGTCGTGGGTGATCCGGAACAGCCCGCCGTCGCGGAGCACATAGGCCCGGGAGTCGCCTATGTGGACGAGCGCGAGCTGGGAGCCGGTCCACACCAGGGCCGTGAGCGTGCTGCCGGTGCCGTCCATGGCCCCCGCCGCGGTGTCCCGCGGCACCAGGTCCGCCACGGCCCGTGCCGCGCCCTCGACGGCGTCCTCCAGCAGGTTGAGCACACCGCCGGCCGACAGCGGCTCGTCGTCCAGGAACGTGAGGGCCCGTACGGCCGCCGTGCTCGCGGGCGCGCCGCCCGGCCCGCAGCCGTCGGCGACCGCGAGGACGCGGGCACCCGCGTGGACGCTGTCCTGGTTGGCCTCACGGACCAGACCGGTGTCGGAGAGAGCGGAACAACGGAGTTCCAGCATGCTGGTGTCCTTCCCTGGGGACGGTGACAGTTGGTCCACGAGGAACGCGGCCAGATCCCGGCGGGCGGCCGTCTCGGCCTCGACCCCGGCCCAGTACGCGCCGATCTCCCGCGCGGCCTCCTCCGGTTCCAGGGCGCACACCCGCCGGATCCCGGCGAGCGGCATGCCGAGCCGCCGCAGCCACGCCACCAGCCGGGCCCGTCCCAGCTGTTCGGCCGCGTAGTAGCGGTAGCCGGTCCCGGGGTCCACCCGGGCGGGGCGCAGCAGCTCCAGTTCGTCGTAGAGCCGCAGTGCCTTGGGCGACAGCCGGGAGGCCTTCGCGAAGGCCCCGATCGTCAGCATGTCCACGCGTCCACCCCGTCGCTCCTGTACCGGGACCGCATCCGGTCCCGTATCGCACCCGGTCCCGGTCCCGGTCCTTGTCCCGGTTCCTCGTTCCGTCACCGATGCTGGGCCCTGCCCCTTGGTGAAGGTCAAGTGTGGCCCGGCACGGGAGCGCGGAGGGTTGTTACCCTGCGGCGGGATCGTCCCGGGACGGCGTACCGACGGGGTGCGTCCGAGGCCGTGCGCCGGTGCCTCACACCGATGCCGTACGAGGATGGAGTCCGCCGTGGTCCGTATAGCGCTCGTAACCTACGACCCGGGCGAGGAGCCCGGCGCCGACCGGGACCTGCCCGTGCTGAGGGGAGCCCTGGAGGACGCCGGGGCGGTGGCGGAGATCGTGCACTGGGACGATCCCGCGACCGACTGGGCGCGGTTCGACATGGCGCTGATCCGGTCGACCTGGGACTACAGCCGGCGCGTGGCCGAGTTCGTGGAGTGGGCCGAGCGGTGCGCGGGCCTCACCCGGCTGATGAATCCGGCGCCGGTCGTGCGGTGGAACACGGACAAGCGGTACCTCGGTGACCTGGCGGACGCGGGGGTGCCGGTCGTACCGACCCGGTATCTCGCGCCCGGGGACCCGGCCGACCTGCCCGGCGGGCACGAGTTCGTGGTGAAGCCCACGGCGGGGGCGGGGGCGCGCTATGCCGCCCGGTACACGCCGAAGGAGCGGGAGGCGGCCCTCGCGCAGCTGGCCCGGATGCACGCCGAGGGGCTGACCGCCATGGTCCAGCCGTACGTGACGGGCATCGACGTCCGGGGCGAGCGGGCGCTCCAGTTCTTCGGCGGCCGCCTGCTGCACGCCAGCCGCAAGGGGGCCGTGCTGGAGCCGGGGACGCCTTACGACGCCGACAAGACGCCCCATCCGCGGCTCGAGGTCTGGGAGCCGACCGCCGCCGAACTGGCGGTCGCCGAGAAGGCGTTGGCCGCCGTCCCGGGAGGCGCGCAGAGCGTGCTCTACGCCCGCGTCGACCTCGTCGACGGCGAGGACGGGGAGCCGCGGCTGATGGAGCTGGAACTCGTCGAGCCGAACCTCTTCCTGTGGCTGCACCCCGGGTCGCTGCCCGTCGTCGTGGACCGGATCATCGAGGCCGCCGCCCCCTGAGACTCCACGGACCGCCGGCCGGGGTTCCCGGGGGCTCCGGGCCTTGTCCGCGAAGTCCCGCCCGGCGGTGTCCGGCCCGGCCTACCTGCCGGGAGCCTCCGAGCGGTCCGGCAGGGGGCCTTTGACTCCGACCCGTTGCAGCAGCCCCCAGGTGAACTCCGCCGCGCACGCGTGCGGCACGCCCGACGCGTCGGGCGCCGTGAACGCCAGACCCCACCGGGTCGGGGCGGTGCCCTCCAGGGGCCGGGCGGGGGCGAAGGCGCGGGCCGCCTCGTCCACCGTGCAGCACCAGGGGGTCAGGTCCTCCAGGGTCTCCAGCACCGGGGCGGGGGCACCCGGGGCCCGTACCAGCCATTCGTTCCAGACGACGCCGTTCGGGGCGAGCAGCACCTCGAAGCGCAGACCGGGCCACAGCGGCACCGGCCACCGCAGGGCCTCGCAGGTCAGATCGCCGATCCGGCGCACGGACGCGGACTCGGGGGCGCCGAGGACCGAGCGGTAGCGCGAGGCCGCGGAGCGGGCCCGCGGGGCGTGCAGCATCGCCTGCCAGCGCCGGTTCGCCTCGCGCATGTCCGCGACGGACACGCCCAGTTCGTGACGGGCGTCCTCGACCGGGCCGGGGTTGTGGTCGGCCATGCGGCGCAGCAGGACGAGCTGGAATTCGAGCGGGGTGAAGGGTGTGGCGGGGCGTCTGGCCGGCATGGGTTCCATGGTCGCGCACCCGGCTCCCGCAAACCATTGCCCGCCCCCGGGCGAATGACTAGCCTGTGTTCGTCATCCCGATCGTCTGTTGAAATTTCGAACAAAAGGGAGGGGTCGGCCGTGGGACGCCTCGTACCTGCCGTGACCCGGGCTCTGGACATACTGGAGCTCTTTCTCGACGGGGACGGGACGCTCTCCGCCCCCGACATCGTGCGCAGGCTTCAGCTTCCGCGCACGACCGTGCACGAACTGGTGACCACGCTCGCCGCGCGGTCGTACATCGTGCAGGTGCCCGGCCAGCCGGGACGCTACCGGCTCGGCGTGCGCCCGTACCAGCTCGGCAGCCGCTACGCCGAGCAGCTCGACCTCGCGGCCGAGGGCCAGCAGGTCGCCCGTTCCGTCGCCGAGACCTGCGACGAGACCGTCCACGTGGCGATCCTCGAAGGCACCGACGTCATCTACATCGCGAAGGTCGACTCCACGCACGCCGTGCGCATGGTCTCGGCCGCCGGCCGTCGCCTTCCCGCGCACTGCACCTCCGTCGGCAAGATGCTGCTGGCCTCCCTCTCCGAGCCGGAGCTCACCTCGCGCGTCCCGGACGACGCCGACCTCGTGGCGATGACCCCGAACAGCATCACCGAGCCGGGCGCGCTGCGCGAGGCCCTCGCCGAGATCCGCCGGCGCGGGATCGCCGTCGAGAGCCGTGAGTCCAACCCGGACGTGAGCTGTGTCGCCGCCCCGGTCCGCGACCGGGCGGGACACGTCGTCGCCGCGCTCTCCATCTCCGTACCGATGATCCGCTGGAGCGACGAGCGCCGCGCCGAACTGGAGCAGCTCGCGGTCAAGGGCGCCGAGGAGCTGTCCGAGCGGCTCGGCCACCGGAACGCGCGGTGACCGCCGTCGAGGTCGCGGTCGCGGCGCACGCGGCGCTCGGTGAGGGCCCGACCTGGGACGCCCGGGCGGGGCGGCTGATCTGGGTCGACATCCTCGGCTCCCGGATCCACACCTACGACCCCGCCTCCGGCCGCCGCACGGTGCTGACCACCGAGCAGCACGTGGGCGCGGCCAAGCCCCGCGCGGGCGGTGGGCTGGTCGTCAACCTCCGTGACGGCGTGGGCCTTTACGGGCCTCCCGGGTCCGGGGAGCCCTTCCGGTGGCTGCACCGGGACCCCGTCCCGGGCCGCCGCGCGAACGACGCGGCCGTCGCTCCCGACGGCTCACTGTGGTTCGGCACCATGCGCTACGACGAGGCGCCGCGCGGCGGTTCGCTGTCCCGGCTCGCCTCGGACGGAACCGTACGGACGGTCCTCGACGACGTCGCCGTCAGCAACGGCACGGGCTGGAGCCCGGACGGCCGGCTGATGTACTACATCGACTCCCCGACCCGGCGGATCGACGTCTTCGACGTGGCGGAGGACCGGCTGCCCGCCGGCAGAAGGCCGTTGGCGACCATCGACGACGGTTTCCCCGACGGGCTCACGGTCGATGCCGACGGCTGCGTGTGGGTGGCCCTGTGGGACGGCGGAGCGGTCCGCCGCTACACGCCGGACGGGGTCCTCGACCGGGTGATCGAACTCCCCGTCCGCCGCCCCACGGCCTGCGCCTTCGGCGGCCCCGAGCTGACCGATCTGTACATCACCACCGCGCGGACGGGCCTCGACGCACCGCACCCGATGTCCGGCTCCCTGCTCGTCGTCCCGGGCGCGGGCAAGGGCCTGCCGCAGCCGGAGTTCGCCGGATAGCCGAGCGCATCCGTTTTCCCGCCCGGTCGGCGTTTCCTGCGCGGACCGTTGACGGGTAAGCGCTTCCTGTCTAGCGTCCCGACGGTCCCGTCCGAAGCCGCGACCGGCATCCGGAATGCCGAACGGCGGAGGGCGGGGCCCTCCTCAGGCGCCCCGAAAGGACACCATGCGCACCGCCCGCTTCGTCCTCGACCCCGCCTTCACCGTCGGCCAGGTCGACCCCCGTCTCTTCGGTTCCTTCGTCGAGCACCTCGGCCGCTGCGTCTACACCGGCGTCTTCGAACCGGACCATCCGGCGGCCGACGCCGACGGCCTGCGCACCGACGTGCTGGAACTCGTCCGCGAACTCGGCGTCACGGCCGTCCGCTACCCCGGCGGCAACTTCGTCTCCGGCTACGAATGGGAGGACTCGGTGGGCCCCGCCGAGGAACGGCCCCGCCGGCTGGACCTCGCCTGGCGCTCCACCGAGACCAACCGCTTCGGACTCGGCGAGTTCATCCGCTTCGTACGGAAGATCGGCCCGCGGGCCGAGCCGATGATGGCCGTCAACCTCGGCACCCGCGGGGTCGCCGAGGCACTGGCCCTCCAGGAGTACGCCAACCACCCCTCGGGGACCGCCCGTTCCGACCTGCGGATCGCGCACGGCGACAAGGACCCCTTCGGCATCCGGCTCTGGTGCCTCGGCAACGAGATGGACGGCCCCTGGCAGACCGGCCACAAGAGCGCGGAGGAATACGGCCGGCTCGCGGCCGAGACCGCCCGCGCGATGCGGCAGATCGAGCCCGGCCTCGAACTCGTCGCCTGCGGCTCCTCCGGCCAGGGGATGGCGACCTTCGCCGCCTGGGAGGCGACGGTCCTCGCCGAGACCTACGACCTCGTCGACCACATCTCCCTGCACGCCTACTACGAGGAGACCGACGGCGACCGGGACTCGTTCCTGGCCTCCGCCGTCGACACCGAGTCGTTCATCGAGAACGTGATCGCGACCTGCGACCACGTGGGCGCCAGACTGAAGTCCAGGAAGAAGATCAGTCTCTCCTTCGACGAGTGGAACGTCTGGTACCAGAGCCGGCCCAATCCGCACCCCGTCGAGGACTGGCAGGAGGCTCCGCGCCTGCTGGAGGACGTCTACACCGTCACGGACGCGGTCGTCCTCGGCTCGCTGCTCATCGCCCTGCTGCGGCACGCGGACCGGGTGGCCGTCGCCTGCCTCGCCCAGCTCGTCAACGTCATCGCGCCGATCATGACCGAACCGGGCGGCCCGGCCTGGCGGCAGACGACGTTCCACCCCTTCGCGCAGGCCTCGGCCCACGGGCGCGGACAGGTCCTGGACGTCCGGGTGGACTCACCGACGTACGAGACCCGCAAGTACGGCGAGGCCGACCTGCTGCACGCCACCGCGGTGCGCGCCGAGGACGGCTCGGTCACCGTCTTCGCCGTCAACCGCAGCCGGACCGAGCCGCTGCCGCTCGAAGTCGCCCTCCGGCGCACGGGCCTGACGACGGTCGTCGAGCACAGCACGCTCGCCGACGCCGATCCGGACGCCGTCAACAGCCTGCACGACCCGGAGCGGGTCACCCCCCACCCGGTCGAGGGGACCACGCTCCAGGACGGCACACTCCGCGCACTCCTGGAGCCGCTGTCCTGGAACGTGATCAGGCTCGCCTAGGGCCCTGCCTCCCCGCGCGCGAGGCTCTCCTTCCTACGCGCTCCCGGGGCCGGGGGAGGCGACCGGTGTCACCGGCACTCCTCCGGCCACGCTGCCCAGCAGGGTCAGCTCGACCCGGCCGGGCCCCGCGGGCGTGGTCCCGTCGGACAGCACCGCGAGGGCCAGCGTGTTGTGCCCCCGGGTGCGCAGCACCCCGTTGGGCAGGACGAACGTGTGCTGCGGGCCCACGTCGTTGATGTACTGGCCCATGTTCCAGCCGTTCAGGAAGATCTGGACCCGGTAGGCGCGGGCCGGATCGTCCGTGAGGGTGAGCCCGATCGACGCGTCCACCCCGCTGTCGACACCGAGCCGGAAGCCGGTGCGGTACCAGGTGACTCCCTGGCGGCGATCGGCACGCGGGAAGCCGGCGGCCTTCCAGCGGCCGTCGGCGAAGCCCGGCAGATGCCAGCCGTGCCGCTCCCCGTGCAGACCCCCGGTGTTGAGCGGTCCGCGCACCGGGTCGGGGGCCGCCTCGCCCTGAATGCGCCAGCGGACCGCCGGGGAGGCCCCGGCGAAGGTGACGGCCGTCAGGCCCCGGGCCGCCTTGTGCGTGTCGTCGGCCCTGCCGTCCTCGTCGTGCTGCATCCGCCGGACCAGGACGGACAGCACATGGGAACGCCGCTCCCGCGGCCGGACGGGGAAGGTGGCGGTGGCCGTCCAGGTGCCCTTGCGCACGGTCTTCTTGTCCGGCACCGGCATCCGGTGCGTGCCGAGCGGTTCACCGTCCAGCCAGGCCATCAGCAGTCCCTGGGTACCGGCGACATAGGCCAGGGAGACGGAGTCCGCGTCGTCCGCGCCCGTGAAGTGCCCCCGGTACCAGACGTCTCCGTAGTGGAAGCCGTAGTCGTCGGCGAACAGCACGGGCTGCCCGGCGGGTACCGGGGTGACGCTGTGGGAGGCCGTCCGGTCGGCCCGCCGCCACGCGGTGTCGTCGTAGCCGGGGGCCGACTCGGGGTTCTCCTCGGCCCGGCGCCAGCCGGTCAGGGCGGGCAGCCGCACCCGGCCTGGGCCGGCCAGCGGCCGCTCGGCCCGCAGACTCCCGGAGGAGGTGGCGCGAGCCCTGACCGGGCGGTCGTTCCAGACGAGTTCGGTCACCCCGCGCGGCCCCCACACCTCCAGGTCGGCCGTGCCCGCCGTGTCGCCGGTGAGCCGTGCGGTCGTGCCGCGCAGGACGGCCGTGCGCAGCAGCGCCGGGCCGCGCACGAGCACCGGACCGGACGGGGTGTCGTGGCGCCACAGCAGGCGGGAGCTCTGGTCGTCGGCGAACAGCAGCAGGAGGGGAGCCGTGACCCCGCCGCCCTCCACCCGGACCCGGGTGATGCCGCCGAGCACGGCGTCGATCCGCAGGATCCCGTCCTCGTAGCCGTGCGAGGCGTCCCCGTCCAGCACGGTGACCCTCGGTTCGCTCGTGGCCTCCAGGAGGGTGCGCGTCGATTCGCCCGTCCGGCCGGTGAACACGGCGATGTCCTGGCGTCCCGCGGTCAGCCACAGCATCGGCTGGGCGGTGGACCAGTTCAGCCTCCGGCGCCCCAGGGCGATCCCGGCGGCGAGCAGTCGCGCGTCGAGGCCAGGCACCGGCACCTCGACGCTCGCTCCGGCCAGCGCCACGGTCGCGACGGCGTCGGAGGAGGAGTCGTTGCGCAGCACGTGGAAGCGCGCCTTCGTGTCCGGATTGACCAGGTGGTAGGCCTTGATGCCGGGGCCCGCCCCCATGTCGTCGCCGGGGAGCGGTTCGGCGCGGTCGAGCTTGGCCAGATCGGGCACCGACTGCAGCAGCCGGCCGATCTGGTGCATCGGGACGAGCTTGTCGGTCGGCTGCCGGGCCTCGTCGAGGGCCGCCCCGTAGTCGTACGACGTGTAGACGATCGGCGCGGGCAGCCAGCCCCAGGAGGTGCCGCCGAAGGTCATGTAGACGTTGTGGAGCGTGATGCCGTTGGCGAGGTTGGTGAGGTAGAAGCGCCGTTCGTAGGCCGCGTCCCGGGTGCGGCGGGACTCGGCGTATCCGCGGCCGTCGAACTCCGCGCCGCCCCACGGGTCGAACCAGCCGCCGCCGAACTCGGGGATGAACCCGGGGGTGTCCGGGCTGGCCGTCGAGCCGCCCTTCATGCCGCCGGGGCCGAAGTACCCCCAGTCCGGCGGTGTCTTGAAGGGGGAGGGGTAGCCGTCGAAGCCGTACAGGTAACGCCCGCGCTCGCCGCCCGTGTCGAAGGTGCCGGGGGCCCAGTGGCCGTTCCTGCCCTTGTCGTTGTGGAAGAGGGGGACGTCGATGCCGTCGGCCCGCACCTTGGCGTACAGGTGCGCCATGTAGTCGCGGCCGGCGGGCTCGCTCACGTGGTTGTCGTACTCGTTCTCCAGCTGGTAGAGGATGATCGTGCCGCCGCCGTCGGTGTGGAGGTGCCGGGCGGCGATGCGGTCGACGGCGGTCAGCCACGCGTCGACGTGCCGGAGGTAGGCGGGGTCGGAGGTGCGGGCGACGCCGGGGGCGGCCGTCAGCCAGCCGGGGAAGCCGCCCGCGTCGACCTCGGCGTTGATGTACGGGCCGGGGCGCAGGATGACGTACAGCCCGGTCTCGGCGGCGGTGCGCAGGAAGAGGTCCAGGTCGCGGACGCCGGTGAAGTCGTGCTTCCCGGGTGCGGGGGAGTGGTAGTTCCAGGCGACGTAGATGCTGACCGCGTTGTAGCCGTGGGCGCGCATCTTCTGCAGGACGTCCCGCCACAGGGAGGGGCTGGGCAGCCGGAAGGGGTGGAACTCGCCCGACCAGATCACCAGGCGTCTGCCGTCGATCAGCATCGAGTAGCGGTCGAAGCCGACCGTGTGCTTCCTGCCGTCGGCGGTGGGCGGTGCGGGTGCGGGTCCGGTGGGCGCGAGCGGTGTCCTTCCGGCCGCGCTCGCCTCGTCGCTCCCGCTGCCGCTCAGCGAGAGGCCGAGGGCGGCGGTACCGGCGAGTGCGCTGAAGGTACGTCTGCTCAACACCATGCGGGTTCTCCCGGGGGACGGCGACGAGGGCTCCCCCCCGTCCCGGTCCGCTCCCGGGAACCGGGGGAATTGCGGCCATTGTCCACAGGAGCAGGTCATTCGATGGTCGTATGACGATCCCGGCGCGGGGGATTACGCGGTATGGGCGTGACCGGAGCGGGCGGACGCCGCCGGGGGCGGCCCGCTCGGGTCACGGACCGCCCCCGGCCTTCGTGCGGGAACGCCGGGGTCAGCTCGTCCCGACGCCGAGCGTGAGGGTGCCGGTGTAGCCGGCGGAGGTGGTGCTGCCGAGGGCCGTCAGGGTCAGGAGGCCCGAGGAGGCGCCTCCGTCGTCGTAGACGGAGTCCTGGGCGAGGGTGGTGCGGGTGACCTTGTTGGCGGAGTACGGGGACACCTTGGCCATCGCCGTGGTGACCGTCTCGCTGAAGAAGAGCTGGCCGGTGTGGAGTTCCCGGCCGCCGGTGAAGGAGCCGTCGGAGGTGAGGGTGACGCCGGTGTGCACCTTGACGTGGATGTGCACGCAGCGGCCCCGGTACCAGCCGGGGTAGACGGTGGTGATGTTCGCGACGCCCGAGGTGTTCGTCAGTACGCCGCCGCGCAGGAACGTGCCGTCGTCCGGCTCGCTGTGGCCGTTGTTGCCGACGAAGCCCGAGTACTCGCCGAGCGCGTCGCAGTGCCAGATCTCCACGAGCGCGTTGCCCATCGGAGCGCAGGTGGAGTCGTCGACGACGGTGAGGACCAGCTTGAGGGGGGCGCCGGCCTTGCCCTCGGTGACGTCGGCGCGGACGAACTGGCCGTCGAGGTAGTAGGGGCCTTCGGTCATCTCCTTGGTGAGGGTGCAGACGGCCGCGGCGGCGGGGGCCGTGTCGGCGGAGGGGGAGGGGGTGACGGGGGCCGCGGCGGCCACGGCCAGTGCCGCGGCCGAGGCGCCCGCGGCGATGAGTACGGTGCGGCGCCCGAGGGGGGCTTCCGGCGTGCCGTTCGTGGGGGTGTCTGTCATGGGCACGGCACAGTAGGGAGGGATGCTGTCGGACTCCTGTGGGTTCCGCAAAGTGACAGGCCGTCAAGTTCCTTGTCGGACACGTCGACGGCCCGGCGCGGTGCGCCGAGGTGGGCAGGCGTTCCCGCAGGGCGGGACGGGTGGGCCCGGCGCCGGCACCGGGCGTCTGGAGACCCGGCTTCAGGGCGCCAGGGGATCGAGGTCCCGCTGCGGGGTGCCGGGGAGGGGATGCCGCTGCCCCGCAGTGGGCCTCGGGTCGTGGGCGGGGCCCCGCGGCCGGCCTGTGGGGAGGCCGGCTCCGCGGGGGTCCCGCCCGGCCTGTGGGGAGGCCGGCCGCGCGGGGTAGGCGCGCGGCGGTATGCGTGGCCGAGGGCCCGTTGTCCGGATCGGGTGGTGCCGGGGCGCGGCTGGGCGCGTCCCGGCGCGTGATCCGGACGAGGGGTCCTAACCGGCCTGGTTGTACAGCATGGCGCCCACGGCGCCCCAGCCGCTGCCGCTGCTCGACGACTGGGGTGGAGGAGGTGGTTCCGGCTGGGTCCTGCCGCGGACCTGGGCCGCCGTCAGGCCGCCCTGCGCGCCCATGGAGGCGGCGCCCGCCATGCCGGGCATGCCGGTCTGCGCGGCCGGCTGGAGGCCGGGGGAGGGGACCTGGGCCTGCATCGCGGCGGGCGGCATCTGGGCCGGCATCGCACCCGGGCCCTGGGCCGCGGCCGGCCAGCTGGCGGGCCCCGGGGCGGGGTAGGCCTGGGCGGCCGCGGGCTGCTGCGGGGCCGGATAGCCGGGGGCTGCGGCGGGCTGCTGGACCGGGTAGGGCGACGCGGCGGCGGGCCGCGGCTGCGCGGCGGCCGGCAGGCTGGGCTGCGGGGCGGCGGCGGCCACCGGCTGGGGCGCCGGGGCGGGCTGTCCGGGCCACGCGTTCGCCTGCGCGGCCAGCCCCTGCACGCCCGCTCCGTTGGTCGAGCCGACGAGACGGTCCACCATGGCCGAACCCGAGCCGTAGCCGGTCGACGTGCTCAGCTCGGGTACGGCGGCTTCCTTCCGGGACCCGTAGAGGACCTGCTCCAGGCCCGCCACCAGGCGTCGTACATCCGTCTGGGGACGTACGACGAGTCTCAGGAAGCGGCTGGACGAACCGACCTTGTTGCCGCACTCGCGGACCAGGATGCGGTGCTCGGTGAGCAGCCGGTCCCGGACGACGGTTCCCTCGGCGCCGACGGGAAGACGTACGAACAGGAAGTTGCCCTGCGAGGGGTAGATGGTCAGGCCGGGCAGCGCGGAGAGCTGGCGGGCCATGTCGAGCCGGTCACGGCGGACCATGTGCAGGCTCTCCATGTATTCCTTCCCGTGGTTCTTGAGCATGAACACCACGGTCTCCGCGAAGGAGTTGAGGTTCCACTTCGGCAGCATCGAGCGGACCTTGCCGGCGAGCGAGGGGTTGGCGACCATGTAGCCGAAGCGGATGCCGTGCAGGCCGAAGTTCTTGCCGAGGCTGCGCAGCACGATGACGTTGGGTCTCATGACCGCGTCCTCGACCACGCTCGGCTCCGACTCGGCGTCGGCGAACTCCAGGAAGGACTCGTCGATGACGACCAGGTCCAGGTCGGCCATCGCGTCCATGAACTGGATGACCGACTGGCGCGGCAGGAAGCCGCCGTCGGGGTTGTTCGGGTTGCAGATGACGGCGACCTTGGTGCCGCGCGAGCGGATGAACTTGGCGTAGGCGGCGAGGTCGAGGGCGAAGCCGTTGGACTCCTGGAGCGGGAACATGTCGACCCGCTTGCCGGTCTCCATCGGCTGGTCGGTCCAGCGGCCGAACGTGGGGACGGGTATCGCGAGGGACTCACGGACCAGCAGGTGATCGATCCAGGTGATGAGTTCGGTCGAACCGTTGCCCATCGCGACGCACTGCGGCGGAAGCTGGAGCAGCGAGCACAGCTCGCTGGTGATCGTGTCGGCGCTGCTCGGGTAGTAGGTGATGATCTCGCGCAGCCGGCCGGCGAGTTCGTCGAACATCGCCGGGGTGGGGAAGTACGGGTTGCAGGGGATGCAGAAGTCGACCGGACCGGCTCCGTCGCCCTCCCGCGTCAGTGCGGCCATCGACGGACTGTGCGCCGCTGTGCCGCGAAAGAGCGAGGTGACATTGCCGGCCATGGAACCTCCGTATAAGGCGAGCCCGTTGGGGAGGACGGGCCCCCGTTCTTTGGGTGGCCCGCGCGGGGGAGCACGGGCCGCCCTCTCATACGGATACGGATGGGGCGCTGTTCAATCGTTGTGAGGTCGTGCGGATTTTGTGAACCGGCTGTGAGGTCCGGTCACGTACCGAACGAGTGAACCGTGCTGGTCCGGTAGGTCTGCCCCGGCCGCAGCACCGTCGAGGGGAACGACGGGTGGTTCGGGGAGTCCGGGAAGTGCTGGGTCTCCAGGCACAGGGCGTCGCCCTGGCGGTAGATGTGACCGCCGGTGCCGACCAGGGTGCCGTCCAGGAAGTTGCCCGAGTAGAACTGCAGGCCGGGCTCGTTCGACGCGATCCTCAGGGTGCGGCCGGAGGACGGGTCGCGGAGCGTCGCGACATGCTCGGGCTTCGCCGTGATCCCCTTGTCGAGGACCCAGTTGTGGTCGATGCCCTTGCCGTACAGGAGCTGCTGGTGGGCCACCCGGATGTCCCGGCCGACCGTCTTGGTCCGGCGGAAGTCGAAGGGGGTGCCGGCGACCTTCGCCAGTTCCCCGTTGGGGATCAGGCCCGAGTCGACGGGGGTGTAACGGGAGGCCGGGATCTCGAGTTCGTGGTCGTAGACCGAGCCGCTGCCCTCACCGGCGAGGTTCCAGTACACATGGCTGGTGAGGTTGACGACGGTGGCCTTGTCGGTGGTGGCCTCGTAGTCGATGCGCCAGTCGCCGTGCCGGGTCAGGGTGTAGGTGACCTTCGCCCGGAGGGTGCCGGGATAGCCCATCTCGCCGTCGATGCTGGTGTAGTGCAGGACGAGTCCGACGTCGGATCCGGAGGTGAAGCCCTCCACGTCCCAGATGTTCTTGTCGAAGCCCTTGGCGCCGCCGTGCAGGCTGTTGACGCCGTCGTTGACGGAGAGCTGGTGGCTCGTGCCGTCGAGGGTGAACTGCCCCTTGGCTATGCGGTTGCCGTACCGGCCGATGAGGGCACCGAAGTACGGCGTCTTCGCGACGTAGTCCTCGATGTTGTCGAAGCCCAGGGAGACGTTCTCGTACCTGCCGTGCCGGTCGGGGATCTCCAGGGACTGGACGATTCCGCCGTACGACAGGACCTTGAGCCGTGTGCCGCCGTTCTCCAGCGACCACCGGTGGATCTTCGTCCCGTCGGCGAGCCTGCCGAACAGTTCCCTCACGGGCTTCCTCCCGCCCGATGCGTGCGCCGTGCCGATGGTGGCCGCGGTTAACCCCGCCGCCGCCGCTGCGATGACCGTACGTCTGCTCGTTTCCATTTCGCGGCTCCTGCCCCATGGAGGGGGCCCCGCCTCCTGGCGGGGCCCCGGCTGACTTACGAACCGACCTTGCGCTTGTTCCACACGTCGAACCCGACCGCGGCCAGCAGGGCCAGGCCCTTGATGACCTGTTGCCAGTCGGTGCCGACACTGAGGAGGTTCATACCGTTGTTCAGCACGCCGAGGACCAGACCGCCGATGATCGCGCCGAGGACGGTACCGACACCGCCGCTCATGGACGCGCCGCCGATGAACGACGAGGCGATGGCTTCCAGCTCGAAGTTCAGGCCGGCCTTCGGAGAGGCCGCGTTCAGGCGGGCGGCTACCACCAGACCCGCCAGGGCCGCGAGCATGCCCATGTTCAGGAAGACGTAGAAGGTGACCTTCTTGTCCTTGACGCCCGACAGCTTCGCCGCCGGGAGGTTGCCGCCGATCGCGTAGATGTGCCGGCCGAAGACGGCGTTGCGCATGACGTAGCCGTAGCCGACGACCAGCGCGCCGAGGATCAGCAGCACGACCGGCGCGCCCTTGTAGCTGGCGAGCAGCATCGTGACGGTGAGGACCGCGGCGACCAGTGCCACCAGCTTGAGCAGGAACAGCTTGGCCGGCAGCACGTCCAGGGTGAACTCCTGCTGGCGCCTGCGGTCGCGGACCTCCTGGAGGACCACGAAGACGATCACCGCGAAGCCGAGCAGCAGGGTGATGTTGTGGTAGTTCGTGGTCGGGCCGACCTCGGGGAGGAAGCCGTTGCCCACCTTCTGCAGGCCGTCCGGGAACGGGCCGAGGGTCTGCCCCTTGAGCAGGATCTCCGTCAGACCGCGGAAGAGCAGCATGCCGGCGAGGGTGACGATGAAGGACGGTATGCCGAGATAGGCGATCAGGAATCCCTGGACCGAGCCCGCCACGGCGCCCACCACCAGGCACAGCAGCAGGGCGAGAGGCCACGCCATCCGGTGTTCCACCATCAGTACGGCCGCGAACGAGCCCACGAACGCCGTCAGCGAGCCGACCGACAGGTCGATGTGGCCCGCGATGATCACCAGCATCATGCCGATCGCGAGGATCAGGATGTAGCTGTTCTGCAGGACCAGGTTGGAGACGTTGCGCGGCAGCAGGAGCTGGCCGTCGGTCCAGACCGCGAAGAGGACGACGATCAGGCCGAGCGCGAGGAGCATGCCGTACTGGCGCATGTTCTGGCGCAGGCCGCCGAGCATCACCCGCAGCAGGTTCCCGCCGGTGTCGCCGCTCCCGTCCTTGCCCGGTGGCGCCTCGGCCGGGACGTTGGTCACATCGGTGCTCATCGCGTTACCTCTTTGTCCTTCGTCATCTGACGCATCAGCACTTCCTGGGTGGCCTCGGCGCGCGAGAACTCACCGGTCAGCCGCCCGGCGGCCATGGTGTAGATGCGGTCGCACATGCCGAGCAGTTCGGGCAGCTCGGAGGAGATGAAGATGATCGCCTTGCCCTCGGCGGCCAGCTTGTCGATGACCGTGTAGATCTCGAACTTGGCGCCGACGTCGATGCCGCGGGTCGGCTCGTCCAGGATGAGCACATCGGGACCCGCGAAGATCCACTTGCTGAGGACGACCTTCTGCTGGTTGCCGCCGGACAGCTTGCCCACCGGCTCGAAGACGGTCGGCGCCTTGATGTTCATCGACGTGCGGTAGCCCTCGGCGACCTGGCGTTCCTCGTGCTCGTCGACGATCCCGCGCCGGGCCACCTTGCCGAGCGCGGACAACGAGATGTTGCGGTTGATCGTGTCGATGAGGTTGAGGCCGTAGTGCTTGCGGTCCTCGGTGACGTAGGCGATGCCGTGGCCGACGGCCTCCGCGACCGTCTTCGTACGGATCTCCGCGCCGTCCTTGAGGACCGTGCCGCCGGCGTGCCGGCCGTAGGTCCGCCCGAAGACGCTCATCGCGAGTTCGGTGCGGCCCGCGCCCATCAGCCCGGCGATGCCGACGATCTCCCCGCGCCGCGCCTGGATCGACACGTCGTCGACGACCTTGCGCTGCTGGTCGATCGGGTGGTGCACGGTCCAGTCGCGGATCTCCAGCGCGGGAGCCGCCCCCTCCTCGGCGTGGTGCGGGGTGCGCTCGGGGAAGCGGTGTTCCAGGTCGCGGCCGACCATGCCGCTGATGATCCGGTCCTCGGTCGTCTCGGGCGCCTTCACATCGAGGGTCTCGATGGTCTGGCCGTCCCGCAGGATCGTCACCGAGTCGGCGACCCTGCGGATCTCGTTGAGCTTGTGGGAGATGATGATCGAGGTGATGCCCTGCTTCTTCAGCTCCAGGATCAGGTCCAGGAGCTTCTCGCTGTCCTCGTCGTTGAGCGCCGCGGTCGGCTCGTCGAGGATGAGCAGCTTCACCTTCTTCGAGAGGGCCTTGGCGATCTCCACGAGCTGCTGCTTGCCCACGCCGATGTCGGCGACGCGGGTCTCGGGATGGTCGTTCAGGCCCACCCGGCGCAGCAGTTCGGTGGCGTGACGGAGCGTCAGTCTCCAGTCGATGAACCCGCGCTTGGCGTGCTCGTTGCCGAGGAAGATGTTCTCCGCGAGGGAGAGGTAGGGCGACAGCGCCAGTTCCTGGTGGATGATGACGATGCCGTGGTGCTCGCTCGCCCGGATGTCCTTGAAGCGGCAGACCTCTCCCTCGAAGAGGATCTCGCCCTCGTAACTGCCGTGAGGGTGGACGCCGGAGAGCACCTTCATCAGGGTGGACTTGCCGGCGCCGTTCTCACCGCAGATGGCGTGGACCTCGCCCTGCTGGACGGTCAGGGTGACGTCCGACAGCGCCTTGACGCCGGGAAAGGTCTTGACGATCGAGCGCATTTCCAGGACGGGTCCCGCCATGGTCGTGCCTTCCAATCCGTGAGGTTCGACGCTTACTTGAGCTGGTCCGCCGTGTAGTAGCCACCGTCGACCAGGACCGACTGGTAGTTGGACTTGTCGACGCTCACCGGCTGGAGCAGGTAGGCGGGAACGACCTTCGCGCCGTTGTCGTACGTCGTGGTGTCGTTGGTCTCCGGCTTCTTGCCGTTGAGGGCCGAGTCGACCATCGTCGAGGCGATCTTGGCGAGCTCACGGGTGTCCTTGTAGACGGTCTGCGTCTGCTCGCCCGCGATGATCGACTTCACCGACGCCAGCTCCGCGTCCTGGCCCGTGAGGATCGGCAGCGGCTTGCTCTTGGAGCCGTAGTCGTCCGACTTCAGCGCCGACAGGATGCCGATGGAGATGCCGTCGTACGGGGAGAGGACCGCGTCGACCTTCTTGCTGGAGTACGACTTGGTGAGGATGTCGTCCATGCGCTTCTGGGCGGTGGCGCCGTCCCAGCGCAGGGTGGTGACCTGGTTGAGCGCGGTCTGGCCGGACTGGACGACGAGCTGCTTCTTGTCGATGTAGGGCTGCAGCACCTTCATCGCGCCGCCGAAGAAGTACTTCGTGTTGTTGTCGTCGTTCGAGCCGGCGAAGAGCTCGATGTTGAACGGGCCCTTCTTGGAGCCGTCCGCGAGGCCGAGCTTCTGCAGGATGTAGTTGCCCTGGAGCTCGCCGACCTTCGAGTTGTCGAAGGACGCGTAGTAGTCGACGTTCTTCGTGCCGAGGATCAGACGGTCGTAGGCGATGACCGGGATGTCGGCGTCGGCGGCCTGCTGGAGCACGTTGTTCAGCGACTTGTTGTCGATGGCCGCCACGATCAGCGCCTTGACGCCCTGCGTGATCAGGTTCTCGATCTGCGAGACCTGCTGGTCGGGGTCGTCCTCGCCGTAGACCAGCTTGGTCTTGTACCCCTTGGCCTGCAGGTTCTTGACAACGTTGTTGCCGTCGGCGATCCAGCGCTCGGACGACTTGGTCGGCATCGCGATACCGATCGTCCCGCCCTTGCTGCTGCCCTTGTCCTCCTTGCTGCCGCCTTCGCCGCTCTGGCCGCAGGCGGTGAGGGTCAGGGCGAGGGAGGCGGCTCCGGCTATGGCGGCGAGTGCGGCTCTGCGGTTACGCATGATCATCATCCTTGATGTCTGGGACCGGGCTGGATCTCACGGAGCGGGGACGTTCCGGGAGTGTTACGGGTGAGGCACGAGAAGGTGTGTTGGATTGTGCGCGACTGTGTCTGCTTGTGTGAAGGGGGTTTGTGCGAACGTTATGCGGGAGTGTCGAACCGCGAGAGCGCCCCGGGCAGACGGGAGCCCAGCGGGGCCATGTCGTGGCCCGCTCCGTGCCGTGTCAGCAGGTCAAGGGCGAGACGGCCGCGCCGCACCCGCTCCCGGGCCGTGCTCAGGGTCAGGTCCCGCAGATGGTGTCCGTACGGATAGATCCCGGGGGCCTTGGACAGCCCGAACTTCAGATACAGCGGTGCGCCGCGCCGGATCAGCTCGGCGACCTCGTACATCCGGATGTACCCGCCGAGATCGTCGGGGGCCTCGATGTACATGTCCATGGGGGCGGCGGAGACCCGCCGGATCTCGGTGAGGTGATCGAGCGTCAGGTCGCTCGGCACGTTCAGCGAGTCGGCGCCGAGGTTCTCGTACACGGCGTACGAGGCCGGGTTGACCGGACCGATCAGCGCCGAGACCTTGAACGTCGTGTCGGCCGGGAGGATCCCGGCGACGCGCGCCCGGTGCAGCGTCCACAGCACGCCCTCGTCGGCGACGAGCAGGCACTTGACGCCCAGTTCCGTCGCCCGGACGGCGTCCTCGACACAGCCGGCCATCGCGTCGTGGCCGCGGGCGCGCAGCCCGCCGCCGCGCGAGTCGGTGCGCGTGGAGGCGCCGATGTCCCAGGTGCCGCGCGGTCCCGTGAACAGGCAGAGTTCGATGTCGCGTTCACCGGTGGCCTCGACCATCTCGGTGATCTCGGCGTCGGTCAGCATCCAGACACCGCTGCCCTGGCTGATCCGGTGGATCGGCACATCGAGCCGCGAGGCCTCCTTGAGGACCACGGCGAGCGCCTCGGGCCCCTCCACGGAGGGAACCTCGGTGCGCCAGCGGCCGCCTCCGGGGAAGGTGTGCGGCGAGGCGTCGTCGGGGGAGGGGGCGGGGGCGCCCAGGCCGAGCGCGGCCAGTGCCGGCTCGCCGGGTCGACGGGGCGCCGTGGGAGGGGCGTCGGTCACAAGCTGTCCTTCATTGTTCGATATTTCGGTCATGGTTCGTGACGCTGGCCGCGCGGGGCCTGGAGTACGCCGGTACGGGGCCGTCAGGGAACCCCGTACCGGCGTACGGCTCGGGTGGTCACGGCTTCAGCAGGACCTTGCCGACCTTGGGATCACCGGAACCCACCAGGTCGATGGCCTCCGGGAACGCGTCGAGCGGCAGTTCGTGCGTCACCAGGGGGGACGGGTCCAGCAGACCCGCGCCGAAGACCCGTACGGTGTGCGCCCACGCATCCGGCGGAGCCCCGAACACGGTGTGCACCTCCAGCTGCCGTACGACCAGATCCGTCGGGTCGAGACCCTCGGCGCCCGGCGCCGGGATCCCCGTGAGGACCAGGCGTCCGCCGCGCCGCAGCAGGGAGGCGGCGGTGCGCGCGGCGGACGCGGACCCGGCGGTCTCGATCACGACGTCGAAGCCGCCGGGAAGCTCCTGGTCCCGGGTGCGGAACCCGGTGGCGCCGAACTCCCGTGACAGCGCCGCCCGGTCGGGGCGTGTGCCCACCACGAGCAGCTCGGCCGGGGAGCCCGCCCTCAGGAACTGCACGGCGAACATCCCGAGCGTCCCGGTGCCCACCACGGCCACCCGCTCACCGGGCCGCGCGTTCGCCTTGAGGGCGGCGGCCGCGATGCAGGCGGCCGGCTCCAGCAGGGCGGCGGCGCTCAGATCGGCGTCGTCGGGCAGGACGTGCAGCAGCCGGGCCGGCAGGGTCAGCGTGCTCGCCATGGCGCCGGGCACGGTGAAGCCCGTCTCCTCGTACCCGGCCGTGCACAACGTCGTCTCGCCCGCGTGGCAGCGGTCGCAGACCTGGCAGTTGCGGAAGCCCTCGCCGACGACCTTGCGGCCGACGAGCGTCACCGGGACTCCGGCGCCGACCTCCTCGACGGTCCCGGACCACTCGTGACCCGGGGTCAGGGGATAGCGGACGTAGCCCTCGGGCCGGTTGCCCTGGTAGACCTCGCGGTCGCTGCCGCAGATGCCGACCGCGTGCACCCGCACGAGCGCCTCGCCCGCGGCGGGCCGGACCGGCTCGTGCGGGACCAGCCGGTACTCGCCCGGACCCTCGACGACGACCGCGGTGCTCACTGCGACCCCTTGGGCCTGCGCTGCTCCCAGCCGTCGGCCCACAGGTCGAACCGGGCCTGCTGCTGGGGGAACTCGGCCGCCGCGTCGACGTCCAGCTCGACGCCGAGTCCCGGCTCGTGGGACAGCTCGAAGTAGCCGTCCACGACCTGCGGGGCGCCCTTGACGACCTTCTTGATCTCCGCGTCGGCGAAGTCGTTGAAGTGCTCCAGGATCTTGAAGTTCGGCGAGGTGAAGCCGACCTGGAGCGAGGCGGCGGTCAGCACCGGACCGCCGACGTTGTGCGGTGCGACCAGCATGTAGTGGGTCTCGGCGGTCGCGGCCAGCTTCCGGGTCTCCCAGATGCCGCCGATGTGGCCGACGTCGGGCTGGATGATGTCGACCGCCTGGCTCTCGAAGAGCTCGCGGAACTCGATGCGGTCGTGGATCCGCTCGCCCGTGGCGAGGGGCATGTCGACCTTGGCGGCCACCTTCTCCAGCGCCTTGAGGTTCTCCGGCGGCACCGGCTCCTCCAGCCACGCGGGCTTGAAGGGCGCGAGCTCGCGGGCGAGGCGGACGGCGGTGGACGGCGAGAAACGGCCGTGCATCTCCAGCATCAGCTCGGTCTCGGGCCCGATCGCGTCGCGCACCGCCTCGATGAGCGACACCGAGTACAGCGTGGCCTCGTGGTCGAGCTCGAAGTGCCCGGTGCCGAAGGGGTCGATCTTGAGGGCCTTGTAGCCCCGCGCGACGACCTCCTGAGCGGCCTTGTGATAGGCCTCCGGGGTGCGTTCGGTGGTGTACCAGCCGTTGGCGTAGGCCTTGACCCGGTCGGTGACCTTGCCGCCGAGGAGCTGCCAGACCGGCACCCCGAGCGCCTTGCCCTTGATGTCCCAGCAGGCCATCTCGACGACCGCGATGCCGGACATCACGATCTCGCCGGCCCGACCGTAGTCGCCGTACTTCATGCGGCGGACCAGGTCCTCGACGGCGAACGGGTCGGAGCCGAGAATATGGTTGGCCTGCGCCTCGTGCAGATAGCCGATCAGCGCGTCGGTGTGGCCCAGCATGCGGGTCTCGCCGACCCCGGTGATGCCCTCGTCGGTGTGCACCTGGACATAGGTCAGGTTCCGCCAGGGTGTCCCGACCACGTGTGTCGTGATTCCCGTGATGCGCACGGCAGTTGCCCCCTGTGCTTTCAGCTCTGTTCGAAATTTCGTCACATGTTCGAAATGCTGGCGTGACAGTAAGGATGCGGCCCGGGGGGTGTCAATGGGTCGCGCAGATAACGGTTTCGACGCGGAGGGCGTCGGATGGGCGTCAGGATGGCGGGGAATGTTCGGGGATGCCTGGGTCCGGCGGACCGGAATACTGGATTCCGCACAAGACCTTCACAACTGCGCCTAGGAACGTTACCGGCGGTGACCCTAGTCTTCCCGCGTCATGGACTACTGCCACGTGTGCCGCAGGCACCTCAACGGCGCCCTCGCCTGTCCCGGGTGCGGCACCCCGGTCGACGAACTCGGCGCGGACGCCGAAGGGGCCGGGGCGCACCCGCCGACGGGTGCGGACGCCGACGCCGACGCCCGCCACGGCGAGAGCGACGACGTCGAGTGGCGCTCCCGGCGCGCCGCGCGCCGGCGCGGAGGCCCCGTCCTGGACGCCGAGAGCGACAGCCCGGGTGGGCCTCGGGGCGCGAGGGCTCCGGCCGGTGCCAGCCGGCGCGACCGCAAGGCCGCCGCGCACCGCCGCAGGCGCCGCCGCACCCTGTACATAGCGGTGGGTTTCGTCCTCGCGTCCGGCGGTCTGAGCCTCGCCGAACTCGGCGTGGACGCCCCCGGTCTCGGCCCCAGCCCCGCCGCGGCGGAGTCGCCCGACGGCTCGGCCTCGCCGACGGCGTCCCTGCTCAAGAAGGACTCCGCCTCCAAGTCCCCCTCGGCCGGCCGTACGTCCTCCTCGCCGTCGGCCTCGGCCTCGGGCTCCGCCTCGGCCTCCGTGTCCGCCACGGCGACGAGCGACAAGAGCGCGGGGAGCGGGGAGTCCTCGACCGCTGGCACCCTTCCGGGCCGGACCCCCTCGGCGACGGCGACCGCGGCCCCGGCTCCCGCCACATCGGCCCCCGCAGGCACGGACCCGACGACGTCGGCACCCACGCCGGGGCCCTCGTCCTCGGACGACTGCAACCGATTCCTGTGGTGGTGCACGTAACGGCAGAGGTACCGGCCCGGACGGGGTGAGCCCCTCGGGCGTGGCCACCCGGGTGATCCCTCGGGCGTCGTCGCCCGGACGACCCCTCGAAACAGCGCCGCCCGACGACCCCTCGAACAGCGCCGTCCGACGACCCCTCAGGCGTCGTCGCCCGTGCTGCCGCCCGGGGCCCCGCCCAGCATGCGGCGCAGCAGGTCGCGCAGGGCCAGCCGTTCCTGGTCCGAGAGCTCCGCGAGGGGTTCGCGGGCGAAGTCGAGCGAGTCGCGCAGCCCTCCGGCGACCCTGCGGCCCTCGGCCGTCGCCGCGGCCAGTTTCACCCGGCGGTCCGCCGGGTCGGGGCGGCGCTCCACCAGCCCCCGCGTCTCCAGCCGGTCCACGATCCCCGTGACGTTCGACGGCTCGCACCTCAGCTGCTGCGCCAGACGGCGCATCGGCAGCGGCTCCAGGGAGAGCAGGCTCAGCAGCCGTGCCTGCGCGCCGGTGAGGGCGTGCGCGGCCGCGGCGTCCTCGTACTCCTCGTGGTAGCGGGCCACGACCGTGCCGATCAGTTCGACGACCTCCAGGGTCAAAGGGTCGATCCGTGGTCTCTTGTGGGTGGCCATGCCCTCGATCGTACCGCGTTACTTGACATCATGAAATATCCATGAGCATCGTTGTTTCATGTGCTGAAGCATTCGGCATCAGCCGCCCGCCGGTCACCGTGAAAGGCGCACCCTCATGTCCGAGACCCCCCAGCTTCCCTCCACCGGCCGTGAATGGCACCTGGTCAGCCGTCCGGTCGGCTGGCCCCAGCCCTCCGACTTCGCCCTGGTCGAGGCCGAGGTCCGGCAGCCGGGTCCGGGCGAGGTCCTGGTCCGCAACGCCTACGTCTCCGTCGACCCGTACATGCGCGGCCGGATGAGCGCCGCCAAGTCCTACGTCGCCCCCTTCGAACTGGGCAAGACCATGCAGGGCGGCGCGGTCGGCGAGGTCATCGTCTCGAACGCCGAGGGCATCGAGCCCGGCGACCACGTGCTGCACTTCCTCGGCTGGCGCGAGTACGCCGTCGTGGACGCCAAGCAGGCCGTCAAGGTGGACCCGGAGGCCGCGCCGCTGTCGACGTACCTCGGCGTCCTCGGCATGACCGGACTGACCGCGTACGCCGGGCTCCTGCGCACCGCCTCCTTCAAGGAGGGCGACTCGGTCTTCGTGTCCGGCGCCGCCGGTGCCGTCGGCAGCCAGGTGGGCCAGATCGCCCGCCTCAAGGGCGCCTCGCGCGTCATCGGCTCCGCCGGGTCCGACGAGAAGGTCAAGCTGCTCGTCGAGGAGTACGGCTTCGACGCGGCCTTCAACTACAAGAACGGCCCGGTCTCCCAGCAGCTCCGCGAGGCCGCGCCCGACGGCGTCGACGTCTACTTCGACAACGTGGGCGGCGACCACCTGGAGGCCGCCATCGGCTCGCTGAACCGGGACGGCCGCATCGCGATCTGCGGCATGATCTCCGTCTACAACAGCACCGAGCCCGCCCCCGGCCCGCGGAACCTGGCCCGGCTGATCCAGACGCGCGGCCGCATCCAGGGCTTCCTCGTCGGCGACCACTACGACCTCCAGCAGGAGTTCGTGCGCGAGGTCGGCGGCTGGATCCGCTCCGGCGAGCTGAAGTACGCCGAGACGATCGTCGAGGGCATCGAGAACAACGTGGAGGCGTTCTTCGGCGTCCTGCGCGGCGACAACATCGGAAAGATGATCGTCAAGCTCTGACCCGGGCGAGGCGGCGGCCCGCCGGGGACGGTGGCCGCCGCGAAGGGGTGGCGGGCCGCGGACGGCGACCGCTTCCGCGGTGGCGGCGGTCCGCGTTCGCGGGCGCCGCCACCACCGGCTGTGGCCCGGCGCGGCACCCCGATAGGGTCTTCCCATGCGCGATCTTGGGGTGGGTTTCGGATATCTGCTGCGCGGCCAGCGGTGGGTGGCCCGGCACGGGAAGAGTTTCGGGTTCGGGCTGCTGCCCGGACTCATCACGCTCGTTCTCTACGCGGCGGCGCTCGTCGCCCTCGGTGTCTACGGGGAGGACTTCGTCACCTGGGCGACGCCGTTCGCGGACGACTGGAGCAGCCCCTGGGGAGGCCTCTTCCGCGGCTTCCTCACCGCCGTCCTGTTCGCGCTGGCCCTCCTCCTCGCGGTCCTCACCTTCACCGCGGTCACCCTGCTGATAGGCCAGCCCTTCTACGAGAGCCTTTCGGAGAAGGTCGACCGCGACGTCTCCCCGGACGGCACGGCACCCGAGTCCGGACTGCCGCTCTGGCGCGAGCTGTGGATCTCCGCTCGCGACAGCCTCCGCATCCTTGTGCGGGCCCTCGTGTGGGCGGTCCTCCTCTTCGCGCTCGGCTTCGTCCCGTTCGTCGGCCAGACCGTCGTCCCGGTGCTCGGCTTCCTCGTCACGGGCTTCTTCCTCACCGAGGAACTCGTCGCCGTCGCCCTCCAGCGCCGCGACGTCGACCTGCGGGCGCGCCTCGCCCTGCTCCGCTCCCGCAAGACACTGGTCTGGGGCTTCGGCACCCCGCTGGGCCTCGCCTTCCTCGTCCCGTTCGTCGCGGTGTTCCTGATGCCGGGAGCGGTCGCGGGCGCCACCCTGATGGCCCGGGACCTGCTCGGCGAGGAGATCCGCGAGGGCGCCGCCGACGAGGACTCCGAGGAGACGTCCGAGGAGCAGAGCACCGCCCCTTGACCGGGAGAGTCGCGGTCGCCGTCACCGTCCCGCTCACCGCGGAGCCCGGCCGTCCCTGATCGGGCGGGAATCCTCGCCGCCGACTCCCGCGGCGGCCGGGAACCCCCACGCCACCCGCCCACGCCACCCGCGTCGGCGGCCGCCCCCGCACCGTCGCCCGTGCACCGCCCGGGCCGGGTGCCCGCCGCAAGGCCCTCGCCGGGCGGAGCCGAGTGCGCGATGTTGGGGACCGACGTTTTTCGACGAGGAGGTGCCGGCATGGCGGACGCTGCGGTGGAGACGGCGAACGGCCCCGGGAACGACGAGGCGGACGCGGCCCGGGAGGCCGTCGTCGAGGCGGCGCTCGGCCGGCTCGGCCTGGACGAGAAGGCCCGGCTGCTGTCCGGGCGGAACATGTGGACGCTGCCCGCACTCCCCGGGATCGGGCTCAGGTCCCTCGTCATGTCCGACGGCCCGATCGGGGTCCGCGGTGTCCGCTGGACCGCCGACGACCCCTCCGTCGCGCTCCCCTCGCCCACCGCGCTCGCCGCCTCCTGGGACCCGGAGCTGGCCCGCCGGGCCGGCGTGCTGCTCGCCCAGGAGGCGCGCCGCAAGGGCGTCCACGTCCTGCTCGCCCCCACCGTCAACCTCCACCGCTCACCGCTCGGCGGCCGCCACTTCGAGGCCTACAGCGAGGACCCGTTCCTGACCGGCGCGATCGGCAGCGGCTACGTCCGCGGCGTGCAGTCCGGCGGGGTCGCCACCACCGTCAAGCACTTCGTCGCCAACGACGCCGAGACCGACCGCTTCACGGTGAACAACCTCGTCTCCGAACGCGCCCTGCGCGAGCTGTACCTGGCACCCTTCGAGACCATCGTCGCCGGGGCCCGCCCCTGGGGCGTCATGACCGCCTACAACTCGGTCAACGGCACGACCATGAGCGAGCACCGCCGTCTCGTGAACGACGTCCTGCGCGGCGAGTGGGGTTTCGACGGGTTCAACGTCTCCGACTGGCGGGCCGCCCGCTCCACCCGGGCCGCGATCGAGGGCGGCCTCGACGTCGCCATGCCCGGCCCCCTCACCGTCTACGGAGAACCGCTCGCCGCCGCCGTGCGCGCGGGGGAGGTGACGCAGGCCACGGTCGACGCGGCCGTGCGCAACGTGCTCCGGCTCGCCGCCCGCGTCGGCATCCTGGAGGGCGCCGAACCCGTCGTGACCTCGCCGCCGGCGCCGGTGGACGGGGAGGCACTGGCCCGCGAGGTCGCCCGCCGCGGCTTCGTCCTCGTCCGCAACGAAGGCGCCCTGCCGCTCCCCGCGGGGCACCGGGTCGCCCTCATCGGCGCCGCGGCCCGCGACGCCCGCATCCTCGGCGGCGGCTCGGCCACCGTCTTCCCCGCCCGGACCGTATCGCCCCTCGACGGCCTCACCGCCGCCCTCGCCGAGGGCACGGTGACCTACTCCGTGGGCGCCGACCTCGCCGTCGAACTCCCCGTCGCCCACAAGGGGTTCGAGCTGGTCGCGGTGTGCCGTGACGCCGCGGGCGAGGTCATCGCCACCGCCTCCGCCCCCAACGGCCAGATCCAGTGGATGGGCGACGACCTGCCCGAGGGGGTCACCCACGCGAACCTCCACAGCGTCGAACTCACCGGCACCCTCACCCCGCGCGACAGCGGGGCGCACACCTTCGGCGTCAAGGGCCTCGGCGCGTTCACGCTCACCGTCGACGGCACGACGTACTTCGACGGCGTCCAGCGCGCCGACGACGACGGCCCGTTCGTGACGTTCTTCGGCGCCCCCGTTCCGCGCGGCCGGGCCGAACTCACCGCGGGCGAACCGGTGCAGGTCTCGCTCACCCATGTCGTCACGGTCCCCGAGGACGTCCCGACGAGGGTCGTCGGCTTCTCGCTCGCCCACCAGGAGCCCGTGCGCGACGCGGACGAGCTGATCGCCGAGGCGGTCGAGGCGGCCCGCGCCGCCGACACCGCCGTCGTCGTGGTCGCCACCACCGACCGCGTCGAGTCCGAGGGCTTCGACCGCGCGGACCTCCGGCTCCCCGGCCGCCAGGACGACCTGGTCCACGCCGTGGCCGCCGCCAACCCGAACACCGTCGTGGTCGTCAACTCCGGTTCCCCGGTGGAACTCCCGTGGCGCGACGAGGTCGCCGCCGTGCTCCTGAGCTGGTTCCCGGGCCAGGAGGGCGGCGCGGCCCTCGCCGACGTCCTCACCGGCGCCCACGAGCCGGGCGGCCGTCTCCCCACCACCTGGGGCTCCCTGGCCGACGCCCCGGTCACCCGGGTCCGCCCGGCCGACGGCGAACTCCCTTACACCGAGGACGTCTTCATCGGCTACCGCGCCTGGGAAAAGGAGGGCAGGACCCCCGCGTACCCGTTCGGCCACGGTCTCGGATACACGGAGTGGACGTACGAGTCGATCGAGGTCGAGGGCTCGACCGTCACCGTCCGGGTCCGCAACTCCGGGGAGCGGTCCGGCCGGGAGGTCGTGCAGGTCTACCTCGCCCCGGTGGAACCCGGCACCGACCGGCCCGCGCGGGCGCTCGCCGGCTTCGCCGGGATCGAGGCCGCGCCCGGCGAGAGCGCCGAGGCCGTCGTGGAACTCCCGCAGCGCGCTTTCGAGGTCTGGGACACCGAGGCGGACGCGTGGGCGTTCGTGAAGGGTTTGTACGAGGTTCAGGCAGGTCGTTCCCTTCTGGACCCTCGTCTGAGCACGATCATCGAGGCGTAATCTTCGCGCCCCCCTTCGGCCGGCCCCGGCCCGGAACCTGACATCCGGACCGGGGCTCGCCGTTTGCTCCGGCGGAGCCCTCCGGGACCGCGCCTCCGGGCCGCGCCTCGGGCCGGTCCCCCTAGGGCCGGTCTCCCTAGGGCCGTACGGAGAACCCGTAGACCGTCTGCGACCGGTACACCGCGCCCGGCCGCAGCACCGTGCCCGGGAAGTCCGGCCGGTTCGGGGAGTCGGGGAAGTGCTGGGTCTCCAGCGCGATGCCGTCGTTGGGCGCGAAGGGGTCGCCCAGGTGGTCCGCGGTGTAGAGCTGGAGGCCGGGTTCGGTGGTCGCGACCGTGAGCACCCGCCCGGACGCCGGCTCGTACAGCTCGGCGACCTCCACGGGACCGGCGGTGACCCCCTTGTCGAGCACGTAGTTGTGGTCGTAGCCCGCGCCGGTCTTGCGCGGCTCCCGGAAGTCGAAGCGGGTGCCCTCGACCGGGTCCAGCTCCCCGGTCGGGACGAGGTGCTCGTCCACCCGCGTCAACCGCGCGGCGTCGAGCCGGAGTTCGTGCCCGAGCGCGCTGCCGGAACCGGAGCCGGCGAGGTTCCAGTACGTGTGGTTCGTCAGGTTCACCACGGTCGGCGCGTCGGTCACCGCCTCGTAGGCGATCCGCAGCGCGCCCCGCTCGTCGAGCGTGTACGTCGCCGAGACCTCCAGACGGCCCGGGAAGCCCTCCTCGCCGTCCGGGCTGACCCGGGAGAGCCTGACCCCGTGTCCGACCGGCTCCGCGTCCCACACGCGCTTGTCGAAACCGCCGTCGCCGCCGTGCAGCGAGTTGGGCCCGTTGTTCGGCTCCAGGCGGTACGTCACCCCGTCCAGCGGGAAGGAGGCGCCCCCGATCCGGTTCGCGTACCGCCCGACCAGCGCGCCCAGATACGGCTCGGGATGGGCCGTGTACCCCTCCAGGGCGGAGAAGCCCAGGACCACGTCCACGGCCCGCCCGTCCCGGTCCGGCACCTCGGCCGACTGCACGATCCCGCCGTACGTGAGCACACGCACCCGGACCCCGGCGCGCTCCAGAGTCCAGCGGTGGACCGGGGTGCCGTCGGAAAGTGTGCCGAAAAGTTCACTCATGAGAGAAACCCTAGGTCACGGGTTCGCGTGCCGTGACGGTCCGGTAGGCGATCTCCGCGAGTCGCGCCTGGCCGTCCCTGCTCGGATGGAACCAGTCCCAGTGGCTCAACTGGCCGGTGCCGAAGCGGAAGTCGAAGACGGCGTTCCCGTCGAAGCGGCAGCGCCGGTCCTTGGCGCACACCTCGCGCAGCACCTGGTTGTACGCCTTCACCCGGTCCTGCACCTGCCCCCGCCGCAGGGTCGCCGCCGTGTTCAGCGAGTCCGCGTCCCCGAGCATCGAGGGGCAGATGCCCAGCTTCCACACCTGCTTGCCCAGCGCGCTGCCCCGCCCCTCGGACCAGAGCCGCTTCAGATCCGGCACGCTCGACACGTACACCTGCGTCTTGGGCAGGGTGTCGCGCAACGTGTCCATCGCGTCCTGGAACCCGGCGCGGAAGTCGGCGACCGACGTCATCGCCGACGCGGAGGACCGGCACGCGTCGTTGGCGCCCGCCATCACCGTCACCAGCTCCGGCCTGCGGGCCGCCGCCCGGGCCATCTGGGCGGGAAGGTCGGCCATCCGCGCGCCGGTCACCGCGTAGTTCCAGCTCCGCTCGGCCGCCCCGGCCGTACCGAGCAGCCGTACGGCGAGGGAGTCGACCTGAGGATCGCTGCCCGTCGCCCACGACACCTCGGGGCAGTCGGACAGCACACTGCACGCGTCGAAACCGCGCGTGATGGAGTCGCCGACCGCGGCCATGGAGTCCGGGCTGCGGTCCCAGACCGGCGTGGGCTTCGGCGAGGGCCGGGCCCCCGTCGTCCCGCCGGACGCCGAGGAGCCGCCACCGGCGGCGTCGCAGCCGGCCACCCCCAGGAGAGCCGCCGCCGCGGCGACGGCGAGGACGGCCCGCGAACGGTGGCTGCGATTCCGCATCCCCTGGTCTCCTCGTTCGTTGTACAGGGTTGGTCGGCACCCGCTCCGCGCGGTCGGTCGCACCACCTCGCACACGGTCGGTCGCGCCGCGATTCCGCGGTGTGGCCGGCTCCGCCCGGCAGGCGGGTCCGGAGCCCCGGCAGGGGAGTCCGGACACGTCCCGCCGGGTGAAACCTCGGAGGTTCACGGCGCTTGGACCGACGGTACGTCACACTCCTTGCGCCGCCGCAGGGTAGCCTCGCCACGTGGCCGCCCTGCCACTGCCGTTCCGCTAAGTTACAAGATGTCTCGCTCTGTCCGGAGGCCCCAGTGACGACACGTGGAGTTCTCTACGTGCACTCCGCGCCCCGCGCGTTGTGTCCGCATGTCGAGTGGGCGGTCGCGGGGGTGCTCGGCACACGCGTCAACCTCGACTGGATCCGGCAGCCCGCCGCTCCGGGCACCTGGAGATCCGAGTTCTCCTGGAAGGGCGAGGTCGGCACCGCCTCCAAGCTCGCCTCCGCGCTGCGCGGCTGGCACCTGCTGCGCTTCGAGGTCACCGCCGAACCGTGCCCCACCGCCGAGGGCGAGCGCTACAGCTGCACCCCCGAGCTCGGCATCTTCCACGCCGTCACCGGCATCCACGGCGACATCCTCATCCCCGAGGACCGGCTGCGCGCCGCGCTGCTGCGCTCCCAGCGTGGCGAGAGCGACCTGGAGGCCGACCTCGCCAAGCTCCTCGGCAAGCCCTGGGACGACGAACTGGAGCCCTTCCGCTACGCGGGCGAGGGCGCCCCGGTCCGCTGGCTGCACCAGGTGGTGTGACGCGACGGCGTGACGCCCCGTCAGGGGCGCGCCGACGTGACCGGACGGGAAACGGCGTGTGGCCCGTACCCCTGACCAGGGGTACGGGCCACACGCCGTACGGAAGAGGGAACCGGCGTCAGACCGAACGGAACGCCAGCACCACGTTGTGTCCGCCGAAGCCGAACGAGTCGTTCAGCGCGGCGATACGGCCCTCGACGGGCAGCTTGCGGGCCTCACCGCGGACGATGTCGGCGGCGGCCTCGGCCTCGGGGTCGAGGTTCTCCACGTTGATGGTCGGCGGCGCCAGACGGTGGTACAGGGCGAGCACGGCCGCGACCGACTCGATACCGCCCGCGCCACCGAGGAGGTGACCGGTCATCGACTTCGTCGCCGAGACCGCGAAGTGGTCGGCCTCGTCGCCGAACACCTTGCGCAGCGCCTTCAGCTCGGCCACGTCACCGGCCGGCGTCGAGGTGGCGTGCGCGTTCACGTGCACGATCTCGGCCGGGTCCAGGTCGGTGTTGTCGAGCAGGTTCTGCAGGGCGTGCGAGATGCCGCGGCCCTCCGGCTCCGGCTGCACGATGTCGTGCGCGTCGGCCGAGATGCCCTGGCCGACCGCCTCGGCGTACACCCGGGCGCCGCGCTTGGCGGCGTGCTCGGCGGACTCCAGGACGATCACGCCGGCGCCCTCGCCGAGGACGAAGCCATCACGGGCCGTGTCGTAGGGGCGCGAGGCACCCTCGGGGTCCTCGTTGTTCTTCGACATCGCCATCATGTTGCCGAACGCGGCGATGGGAAGCGGGTGGATGGCCGCCTCGGTGCCACCGGCGACGACGACGTCGGCGCGGCCCGTGCGGATCATCTCGATGGCGTAGCCGATGGCCTCGGCGCCGGAGGCGCAGGCGGAGACCGGGGTGTGCACACCGGCGCGGGCGCCCACGGCGAGACCCACGTTGGCGGACGGACCGTTCGGCATCAGCATCGGAACGGTGTGCGGGGAGACACGGCGTACGCCCTTCTCCTTCAGCACGTCGTACTGGTCGAGCAGGGTCGTCACACCGCCGATGCCGGAGGCGATGACCGTGCCCAGCCGGTCGGGGTCGACGCTCGGGTCCTCGCCCGCCTTGTCGGTGAAACCGGCGTCGGCCCAGGCCTCCTTGGCCGCGATCAGCGCGAACTGCGCCGAGCGGTCCAGTCGGCGGGCCTGCGGGCGGGGAATGACCTCGCTCGGCTCCACGGCGATCTGCGCCGCGATACGGACGGCCTGGTCGGCGGCCCACTCCTGCTCGAGAGGGCGGACGCCGGAGCGTCCGGCGATCAGGCCCTCCCAGGTAGAGGCTGCGTCGCCACCCAGCGGTGTGGTTGCGCCGATACCGGTGACGACCACGGTGCGATTGGTCGGGCTCACGGGAATTCTTTCTCCAACGGATACGAGGATTCAGCGGCGCCACCGCCGGGTGGCGGGGCATCAGCCCGGGGGAACCAGGGCGCGCGGCCCCGGCGGACCCGGACGGTCGGCCCAGGTGACCGGAAGATCAGGCCTGGTGCTTGAGGATGTAGTCGGTCGCGTCGCCGACGGTCTTGAGGTTCTTGACGTCGTCGTCCGGGATCTTGACGTCGAAGCGCTCTTCGGCGGCGACGACGACCTCGACCATGGACAGCGAGTCGACGTCCAGGTCGTCGGTGAAGGACTTGTCCAGCTGGACGTCCTCGGTGGGGATCCCGGCGATCTCGTTGACGATCTCGGCGAGACCTTCGACGATCTCTTCCTGAGTGGCGGCCATGTCAGGCGCTCCTTCGGTGTGTTTCCAGAGGGGTGGCGATTATCCGTACGGACCGGATGATCCGGTACGGAGTGCCTAGGGGAGGGTAACGACCGTCGCGGCGTACACGAGACCCGCCCCGAAGCCGATGACGAGCGCGGTGTCGCCGCTCTTCGCCTCACCGGTCGCCAGGAGCCGCTCCATCGCGAGCGGGATCGAGGCGGCCGAGGTGTTGCCGGTGGTGCGCACGTCACGCGCGACCGTGACGTGTCCCGGCAGTTTCAGCGTCTTCACCATCGAGTCGATGATCCGCTCGTTGGCCTGGTGGGGAATGAAGACATCCAGGTCGTCCGGGCTGATCCCGGCCGCGTCCAGCGCCTGCTGCGCGACCTTCGCCATCTCGAACACGGCCCAGCGGAACACCGCCTGGCCCTCCTGCGTGATGGCAGGGAACTTGATCTCGCCCTTGGAGTCGAGCGGGAGGTTGGAGACGTCGCCGACCTTGAAGCGGTCCCACGGCACGGTCTGCTTGATCGTGCCGGCCTTGTCGCCCTCGCTGCCCCACACGGTCGGGCCGATGTGCGGCTCCTGCGAGGGACCCACCACGACCGCGCCGGCGCCGTCGCCGAACAGGAAGGCCGTCGCGCGGTCCTCCAGGTCGGTCAGGTCGGACAGCCGCTCCACGCCGATGACGAGGACGTACTCCGCCGAACCCTCGACGATCATGCCCTTGGCGAGGGTCAGGCCGTAGCCGAAGCCCGCGCAGCCGGCCGAGATGTCGAAGGCCGCGGCCTTGTTCGTGCCGAGCTTGTCGGCGATCTCGGTGGCGATGGCCGGGGTCTGCGCGAAGTGCGACACGGTGGAGACCACCACGGCGCCGATCTGCTCGGCGGTGATCCCGGCGTCGGCGATGGCCTTGCCGGACGCCTCGATCGACATCGCGGCCACGGTCTCCTCGTCGGAGGCCCAGTGCCGGGTCTCGATGCCGGAGCGCGAACGGATCCATTCGTCGGACGAGTCGATCGTCTCCAGGATCACCTCGTTGGGCACCACCCGGACGGGGCGGTAGCCGCCGACGCCGAGGATGCGCGCGAACGGAGCGCCCTTGGGTGCCTTGATCTTCGTCATGCTCTCGGGCTCCTCAGGCGGCGCCGTGCTCGGCGATGAGTTCGCGAGCCGCGTCCAGGTCGTCGGGGGTCTTCAGGGCCAGCGTCGTGACACCGGGCAGCGCGCGCTTGGCCAGACCGGTCAGCGTGCCGCCGGGGCACACCTCGATCAGTGCCGTCGCGCCGAGCTCCTGGAAGGTCTCCATGCACAGGTCCCAGCGGACCGGGTTGGCGACCTGGCCGACCAGACGGGAGACGACCTCGGCACCGGAGGCGACGGCCTGGCCGTCACGGTTCGAGACGTACGTGAACCGTGGGTCCGCGGGCGTCAGCTCCTCGGCGGCCTTCGCCAGCGCGTCCACCGCGGTGGCCATGTGGTGCGTGTGGAACGCGCCCGCCACCTTCAGCGGCACGACCCGCCGGACACCCTCGGGCTTGTCCGCCTCCAGGGCGGCGAGCTGCTCCAGCGTGCCGGCGGCCACGATCTGGCCGGCGCCGTTCACGTTCGCCGGGGTCAGCCCGAGCCTCTCCAGGTGCGCGACCGTCGTGTCGGGGTCACCGCCGAGCAGCGCCGACATACCGGTCTGCGTGATGGCGGCGGCGTCGGCCATCGCGAGGCCGCGCTTGCGCACGAGGTCCAGCGCGACGGTGTCGTCGAGCACTCCCGCGAACGCGGCAGCGGTGATCTCGCCGACGCTGTGGCCGGCGACGGCACCGGGGGTCACGTCACCGAGAGCCGCGGCGGACAGCAGACCGGCGGCGACCAGGAGCGGCTGCGCGACGGCCGTGTCACGGATCGCGTCCGCGTCGGCCTGGGTGCCGTAGTGGGCAAGGTCCAGCCCGATGGCGTCCGACCACGCGGCGAGGCGTTCGGCGGCGCCGGGGAGGTCGAGCCAAGGAGTCAGGAAGCCGGGCGTCTGAGCGCCCTGGCCGGGAGCGACGAGTACGAGCACTCTCACACTCTCTCTTGTGGACGGCCACGGCCGCCCGTGGGGACAGGGACGAAGAACACGAGGGGGAATTGTAGGGGCCCGACAAAAGCCTAGGTTTGTGGATCTCCATCGGCCAGACGCCCCAGGATCAGCGCGATCCGCAGCGTGAACGCCGATCGAACATCGGAGGGCGACCAGCCGGTGACGTCAGTCACACGTCGAAGCCGGTAGCGCACGGTGTTGGGATGGACGAACAGCATCCGGGCGGCGCCTTCGAGGCTGCTCGCCTGTTCCAGATAGACGCTGAGCGTCTCCAGGAGCGCGGAGCCCGCCTCCTCCAGCGGTCTGTAGATCTCCTCCACCAACTGCTCGCGGGCCGCCGGGTCTCCCGCGATCGCTCGCTCCGGCAGCAGATCGTCCGCCAGAACCGGGCGCGGGGCGTCCTGCCAGGCGAAACACGCTTTCAGCCCGGCCGCCGCGGCCTGTGCCGACCGGGTCGCGGCCAGCAGATCGGGCACGATCGGGCCCGCGACGACCGATCCGGCCGCGTACGGGCCGATGAGCGACTTGGCGACGGCGAGCGGGTTGTCGCTGCCGCCCGCGATGACGACCAGCCGGTCGCCGAGCACCCCCGTCAGCACCTGCAGCTTGGCGTGCCGGGCCGCCCGCCGGATCGCCTCGACCGTCAGCTCGCTGTCACCGTCGGGTGCCGTGCCCAGCACCACGCAGACATGGTCGGGCGAGTTCCACCCGAGCGCGGCGGCCCGGGAGACGGCGCCCTCGTCGGCCTCGCCGGAGAGCACCGCGTTCACGACGAGCGATTCGAGCCGGGCGTCCCAGGCACCCCGTGCCTCCGCCGCCTGCGCGTACACCTGGGCGGTGGCGAAGGCGATCTCGCGCGCGTACACGAGGAGCGCCTCACGCAGCACGGACTCGTCGCCGGGCGCCGCCACCTCGTCGATGGCCGATTCCATGACCTCGATTGTCGTCCGCACCATCTCCACCGTCTGGCGCAGCGTGATGGCCCTGGTCAGCTCGCGTGGCGCGGTGCCGAAGACGTCGGTGGAGATGGCCTGCGGGGCGTCCGGGTGCCGGAACCACTCCGTGAAGGCCGCGATACCGGCCTGGGCGACCAGCCCGATCCACGACCGGTTCTCCGGTGGCATGGCCCGGTACCAGGGCAGTGTCTCGTCCATCCGCGTGATGGCCTGGGCGGCGAGACTGCCCGCCGACTTCTCCAGCCGCTTGAGGGTCGCGGTGTGCGAGTCGACGTCGTGCGCTGGGCGCTCGGTGTTGCTGGCTTCGGGTTCGGGCACGGGACAAGACTGCCTTATCCGGACGCGGCCGTGCGGCGGCGGGTCGCAAGTAAGCGAGGAGCCGCAGCGGTGCCGGAGCTACCGTGGTGGGGTGATGGACGTCCGCCGCGCCGACGAGCGCTACCGCGGAGGGGACCCGGCGGCCGGGATCTCCTCGCTCCACGCCTTTTCCTTCGGCCCGCACTACGACCCCGACAATCTCCGCTTCGGCGCGGTCATCGCCTGCAACGAGGAGCGGCTCGCCCCCGGCGCGGGTTTCGACGAGCACCCGCACAGCCACACGGAGATCGTCACCTGGGTGGTGGAGGGCGAACTGACCCACCGCGACTCGGCGGGCAACGAGTCGGTGCTGCGGCACGGCGACGTCCAGCGGCTGAGCTCGGCGGGCGGGGTCCGTCACGTCGAGCGCAACGACGGCGAACTGCCGCTGGTCTTCGTCCAGATGTGGCTGGCCCCGCTGGAACCGGGCGGCGACCCCGCCTACGAGACCGTCCGCGGCATCGCCGACTCCACCCCGTACGCCGTCCCCGAGGCGGGCGCCATGCTCCATGTGCGCCGGCTGACGGCGGGCGAGCGCACGGCCGTCCCCGACGCGTCCTGTGTCTACGTCCACGTCGTGCGCGGCGAGGTGCGGCTGGACGGCGTGGAACTGGCGGAGGGGGACGCGGCCCGGATCACGGACGCGAAGGACCTGGAACTGGTCGCGGGAGCCCCGGCGGAACTGCTGGTGTGGGAGATGGCGGTCGTCTGACGCCGGGAGGCGTGAGGCGGCGGTCCCCGGCCGGCCCCGCCGTGCCCCGGCCGCCGCAGGACCGCGTCAGGAGGCGAGGTCGGCCAGCACCGCGTCCGTGAACGGCGTCCACGCCTCGATGGCCCAGGTGCCGAAGTTCCGGTCGGTCAGTGCGACACAGGCGGCGCCCGCGGCCGGGTCGACCCACAGGAACGTACCGGCCTGCCCGAAGTGGCCGAAGGTGCGCGGCGAGGACGCATTCCCCGTCCAGTGCGGCGACTTGGAGTCGCGGATCTCGAAGCCGAGCCCCCAGTCGTTGGGGTTCTGGTGGCCGTAGCCCGGAAGGACGCCCTTGGTACCGGGGTACTGGACGGTCATCGCCTCCGCGACCGTGCGCGGGTCGAGCAGTCGCGGCGCCTGGAGCTCGGCGGCGAAGCGGACGAGATCGTCCACCGTCGAGACGCCGTCCTTCGCGGGTGACCCGTCCACCGTCGTCGCCGTCATGCCGAGCGGTTCGAGGACCGCCTGGCGCAGATACTCCGCGAAGGGCATGTCCGCCGCCTTGGCGATGTGGTCCCCGAGCACCTCGAAGCCGGCGTTGGAGTACAGCCGCCGCTCCCCGGGCGTGAACATCGCCCGGTGCTCGTCGAAGGCCAGACCCGAGGTGTGCGCGAGCAGATGGCGGACCGTCGAACCGGCCGGACCGGCGGGTTCGTCGAGCTCGATCGCCCCCTCCTCGTACGCGACGAGCGCGGCGTACGCGGCGAGCGGCTTGGTGACGGAGGCCAGCGCGAACCGGTGCCCGCCCGGCCCGTGCGCCCCGGCCACGCTGCCGTCCGCCCGGACGACCGCCGCCGCGGCGGTGGGAACGGGCCAGCCGGAGATCAGCGCCAAACTCTGCAAGGACATGCCCACGAGCCTAAGCCGCTCACAGACTCAGCCGCATCGAGGGGTCGGGCTTGCGGACGAATCCGAGCGCCGTGTAGAGCGGCTCGGCCTCGGCGGACGCGTTGAGGTCGACCTGGGCGACACCCCGCTCACGGAACCAGTCGAGAAGCGTCTCCATGCAGGCACGGGCGTAACCGCGGTACCGGGCGTCCGGGTCGGTGGCCACGCTGAAGACGTACCCGACCGCGCCGTGCGGATTGTCCGCCCGTCCGATCCGGTACTCGACCGACCCCGCGACGAGTGCCGCGAGAGCCCCCGGCCGCTCCGGGTGGTCGATCACGAACGCGGCGAAGGCTCCCTCGGCGTCGGCGAGCCTCGCGCGTACGGTGGGCAGCGACTCCGCGTGCCACGCACTGGACGAACCGGAGCCCGAGCCGAAGACCGCGTCGATCATCACCTGGCGCAGGCGCAGCACCTCGGAGGCGTCCTCGGGCGTGGCACGGCGTACGAGACTCATGATCCGCACGGTAACCGTCGTCTCCCGGCCACGTCCTCGTGTTTTCGGCCGGTTCGGGTTGCCTGGAGTGCACTCCAAGGTTTTAGCGTGGAGGACATGACGGTGATGGAGACCACAGCCGAGGCCACAGGGGCCGACACCTGCGCCGCGCCCTCCGAGCGGGAGCTGCGACGCCCGGACGGCCGGGACAACTACACGATCAGCGAGGTCGTCGCCTTCACCGGCCTCAGCGCGCACACCCTGCGCTGGTACGAACGCATCGGGCTGATGCCGCACATCGACCGCTCGCACACCGGCCAGCGCCGCTACAGCAACCGCGACCTGGACTGGCTCGGCCTCGTCGGCAAGCTCCGGCTCACCGGCATGCCCGTCGCCGACATGGTCCGCTACGCGGAGATGGTGCGCGCCGGCGACCACACGTACATGGAGCGCTACGAACTCCTGGAGGCGACCCGCCGGGACGTCCGGGCCCGGATCGCCGAACTCCAGGACACCCTGGCCGTGCTCGACCGGAAGATCGGCTTCTACGGGGACGCGAGCCGCGCCCTGGCGTCCGAGCGCAGCTGACCACCGAAGCGCCCGGGACACCGGACGGCCCTCGGGACACCGGACGGCCCGTTCCCGCACGGACACGGCCGGCACCCAGGAGGTGCCGGCCCTAGAGCTGGGCGAGCAGTTCCGCCTTCTTCACGGAGAACTCCTCGTCCGTGACGAGTCCCGCCTCGTGCAGTTCCCCGAGGTGCCGGATCCGGTCGGCGATGTCGGCCGGGTCCCGGTGCGCGGCAGGGACCGCGTCCACGGGCGTCGGACTCGCGGAGCGCGTGGCGGCGAGCACGGCCGCCGCGAACGGCAGCGACTCGTGGACGGGCCCGTACCCGAGCCCGAAGACGACCGCCGCCGGGTCCTGGTCCGCCTGCGCGGGATGCGCCGGGGCGGGCTCCCGCCGCAGCAGCCGCAGATGCCCCTCGAACACCTCGGGGGAGCGCCACTCGACCCCGCACAGCGAGGAGACCGGGAAGGTCTGGTCGCCGGCCTTCCACTTCGCCGAGGACGCGCCCGTCCAGAACCACCGGAAGGACACCGTCCTGCCGTCGAAGGTGGCCTTCCCGTCGTACGCCTTGAAGGTCAGCGGCCCCTCGGGCGGCTTCACGAGGAAACGCTCGGCGGGCTCCTCGTCCTTGGTGAGCTGTGCGCGCAGTTCGTCCGCGTAGTACTCGGCCAGTGTCTCGCGGTCGGCCGGCAGCACCAGCCGATAGGGGTCGCACCCCTCCTTGAGCTGTCCCGCCGCCGCTTCCATCAGCGGATCGGCGCCGGGCCGCGGCACCGCACGCAGAACGACCGTGCCTCGCTTCCCGGGCGTCAGCGTCACCGCCGCGATCGCCTCCAGGGGGACACGGCGTTCGCCGAGCGCCTGGAAGAGCTTCGGTGTACGGATCCCCCGTTCGAAGCGGATGAGCACGGAGTCGGACTCGAACTCCCAGGCGGCATGAAATCCGGCCAGTACGTCACCCATGCGGGCCATCGTATGCGGCACGCAAGCCTCCGTCGCCTCTCTGGGCGGACCGCAGTTTTTCGTCCTCTACGCGCGTCAGGCCGACGCACCGGCGGACAAACCCGTCCGGCAGGCGTCATCATCACGCGCGCAGCTGACGGCACGGTACGCGCCGATCCCGATCTCCGCGAAGTTGCGGAGACTCTCCGTGCCCGGCTCGAAGTAGCCGGCGTGACCCTTCGCGCCCTCGGCCGACAGCACCCGGGCCCCGAACCCCTTCGAGACCGGGTCCGCGCCGTGCCCGAGGCCCCCGACCTCCATGTGCGGCACGTCCTGGATCCAGTCGTCCGCGTCGCGCATCGCCCACACCCGGGCGGTGGTGCGCAGGTTCGCCGCCTTCGACGCCCGCATGCCGGGGCTGCCCGCCACCGCTATGTCGGAGACCCGGGCGGGCAGCGACGAGGCGGCCACCCCGCACAGGACCGAGCCGTAGCTGTGGCAGTACAGCGCCACTTCGGAGCTGCCCGGCAGTGCCCCCAGCAGCGCGTTCAGCCGCACCGCGCCGTTCTCGGCCCGCATCGCGGTGGCCGAGTCGATGCCGAGTCCGCTGGGCGTCGTGTAGTCGGCCCACGCGATCACGGCCGTACGCGTGCCCGGGTCCGCCTCGCGCTCCGCCCGGTAGAGCGCACTCGCCATGCCGACCGGCGCCGAGTACTGCTTGTACGTGCGCTGGAAGCTGAGCAGGTCGGTGTCGACACCGGGGACCACGACCGAGACGCGGTCGGCCCTGTCGAGGTCGCCGAAGACCTCGGCGACCCGGCCGGAGCCGTTGGGGTCGAAGGCGAGGATCTTGCGGTCCTTGCGCAGCAGCGCTTCGTAGCGGTGCATGCGGCGGCCCGCGTCGTACTGGCCGAGCGAGGACAGCCGGCTGTCGTGCATGCGCCCGCGCTCGACCGTGCGCTGGTGCTTCAGCGCGAGACGGTTCGCCGTGTAACGCAGGGTCACCGGCGCCCCGTTCATGTTGCCGACCGCGAGCGGGTAGCGGTGGGCGAGCTCCGAACGCTGGTGCGCGTCGAGCGTGGTGAAGAAGTGCGCCAGCAGCGCCGGAGCCGAGTCCGTGTCGGGCAGCTCGCGTCCGGTGATGCTGCCGCGCTCCCACGCGGAGCGGGACGCCTGGAGCGGGGAGGGTGCCCGGTGGCTGTGGAGCGCGGTCCAGCCACTGGTGGCCAGCATCACGAACACCACGGCCAGCGCGAGCAGTGCGCGCCAGACGTTGAGTTGGGGGGTGGTGTCGAAGGAAGTCACTGAGAGGACACCCTAGGAGAAGTGAAGAGCCTCCCGTTAAACGAGTGACTGGGATCACGTTTCTGATGGGGTGATTCGGGCAAACCGGGTTCAGTTTGAGTTAAATGGTGACACTCTGTGCATGTGTTTCTGCCATGTGTGTGCGATATGTGACGCTCTGTGTGGGGGCGTTGTGATGGCCCCGGGGGCTTTCACTGAACGTCCCGCGCGGGCGTCGTCGGTACAACGAGTGCGGGTCCGCGCAAGGTTCCGTACGCGGGCCTACGTCAGGTGACGTATGCGCGGAGTCGTCGGATCGCGCCGGTGAGCCCTGGCCGGTTCCGGTGGCCCGGTGTCATGGGGCGGCGGCGTTCCGTCACCGCGGCGCGGTGCCCCACTTCTCCGCCAACGCGGGCCCCACATGGTCGAGATAGGCCGCCGTCAGCTCACGGATCGCCTCGACGCTGGTGTCCTCCCCGGCCCCCCACATCCGGCCCGTCACCCGCATCACCCCGCCGAACACCGCGACCGCGATGCGCGGGCGCGGGTCGGTGTCCACGTCGAGGCCCTCACGCTCGGCGATGAGCCGCGCGATCTCCTCCTCGATCTCCTCCGAGCGGCGCAGGTGCGCGGCGAGCAGCGCGGGAGTCGATTCGATCAATCGGTAGGTGCGCATGTGCAGTTCGATGGGCACCACCTCCTCGATCGCCTCGCCGATGGTGTCCCAGCTCTCCAGCACGGCGCGGCGCAGCGCCTCCAACGGGGCCTCGTGGGAGGGCCGTTCGCGCACCGCGGCGATGAAGTGCGACTCCGTGAGCCGCTGGAGGAACAGGGCGGCGTCCTCCTTGCCCGCGAAGTAGCGGAAGAAGGTGCGCTGGGAGACGTCGACGGCCTCGGCGATCTCGTCGACCGTGGTCCGCTCGTAGCCCTGGGTGGTGAACAGTTCGAGGGCGGCTCGCAGCAGCGCGTCCCGGGTGCGCTGCTTCTTGCGCTCCCGCAGGCCGGGCCGCGACACCACCGATTCCGTCCCGGCCGCCGGTCCGGTGCGCTCCGTCGACCCGGCCACCGGTTCGGTGCGCGCCGCCGTCGCGGCCGCCGGTTCCGCCCGTGCCGTCGTGCCCGGCGTGTTCGCCGCCCCGGCCGTGTCCGCCGTGTCCGCCGTGTCCGCCGTCTCCGTCATGGTGTCGCGTTCTCTCCCAACCGAACTGTTCGCCCAGTTCAGCCTATCTGTGAGTGACGTGACAGTTACCGACTTGTGAATCGGTTTGTCAATTGTCAGCGGCTGTCACTAGCCTCGCGAAATGACTAGTCAGACCACCATCGACAAGACGGGCCCGGAGGACAAGACTCCGGTCCCGCCGTTGGACCAGGCTCCGTCCACGGGCCTGCGCGGCCATCCGTGGTTCACCCTCATCACCGTGGCCGTCGGGGTCATGATGGTGGCCCTGGACGGCACCATCGTGGCCATCGCCAACCCGGCCATCGCCAAGGACCTCGGCGCGACCTTCGCCGACGTCCAGTGGATCACCAACGCCTACTTCCTCGCCCTCGCGGTCTCCCTCATCACCGCGGGCAAGCTCGGCGACCGCTTCGGCCACCGGCAGACCTTCCTGATCGGCGTGACCGGCTTCGCCGCCGCGTCCGGAGCGATCGGCCTGTCGCACAGCATCGCCTTCGTGGTCACCTTCCGCGTCTTCCAGGGTCTGTTCGGCGCGCTGCTCATGCCTGCCGCGCTCGGCCTGCTCCGGGCGACCTTCCCGGCCGAGAAGCTGAACATGGCCATCGGTATCTGGGGCATGGTCATCGGCGCCTCCACCGCGGGCGGCCCGATCCTCGGCGGTCTGCTCGTCCAGCACGTGAGCTGGCAGTCGGTGTTCTTCATCAACGTGCCCGTCGGCGCCGTCGCGCTGGTCCTCGGTGTGCTGATCCTGCGGGACCACCGCGCCGAGAACGCCCCGCGCTCCTTCGACCTGCTCGGCATCGCGCTGCTCTCCGGCGCCATGTTCTGCCTGGTCTGGGCGCTCATCAAGGCCCCGGCCTGGGGCTGGGGCGACCTCAAGACCTGGTCCTTCCTCGGCGCCTCGGTCCTCGGCTTCGTGGCCTTCGCCCTCTGGGAGAAGCGCGTCAAGGAGCCGCTGATCCCGCTCGCCCTCTTCCGCTCCGTGCCGCTGTCCGCGGGTGTGGTGCTGATGGTGCTCATGGCCATCGCGTTCATGGGCGGACTGTTCTTCGTGACGTTCTACCTGCAGAACGTGCACGGCATGAGCCCGGTCGACGCGGGCCTGCACCTGCTGCCGCTCACCGGCATGATGATCGTCGGCTCCCCGCTCGCGGGTCTGGCCATCACCAAGCTCGGCCCGCGCATCCCGCTCGCGAGCGGCATGGCGGCCACCGCGATCGCCATGTACGGCATGTCGACGCTGGAGGCCGACACCTCCAGCGGCCTCATGTCCATCTGGTTCGCCCTGCTCGGCTTCGGCCTCGCGCCGGTCATGGTCGGCGCGACCGAGGTCATCGTCGGCAACGCCCCGATGGAGCTCTCCGGCGTCGCGGGCGGTCTCCAGCAGGCCGCCATGCAGATCGGCGGCAGCCTCGGTACGGCCGTGCTCGGTGCCGTGATGGCGTCGAAGGTCGACAACGACCTCGCGGGCAACTGGGCCGAGGCCGGCCTGCCCAAGCTCACCGACGCGCAGCAGGCCCTGGCCTCGCAGGCCGTGCAGCAGGGTGGCGCGCCGGTGCCCAAGGGCACGCCGGAGGCCATCGCCGGCAAGATCGCGGCGGTCGCGCACGACACGTTCATCTCCGGCATGAGCCTCGCGTGCCTCGTCGCTGCGGGTGTCGCCGTCGTGGCCGTCTTCGTCGCCCTGCTCACCAAGCGCGGCCAGAACGCCGAGGCCGGCGCGGGCGTCGGTCACATCTGACGGACCCCGCCGCCGACGGACCTCTCCGTCGACAGACCCGTCCGGACCCGGGCGGGTCTGTGCGCGTGAAACGGGGGTACCCGGTCATCGACCCGAACCGACCGCGAGGTCACGGGAGTTCAGGAGTTGATGATGGCGGGCTTCGGAAACGGTACGCGCAGGTACCCCCGTTCACGTGGCCGTACAGGATCACGGACCGGGCCGGACAGCGCGACCCTGGGGATCATCGGTGTGGTGTGCGCGGTGGCCGGCTTCTTCACGCTGGGCATCGTTCTCGGACCGGCCGCGATGGTCTGCGGTTGGCTCGCGATGGGCCGCCGCTGGACCGGATCGGGGCCGGTACCGGCACTGATAGCCCTGGTGCTGGGAGCGATCGACACCCTCCTGGCGGTCCTCTGGCTGGCCGGCGGATCAGGCAACGGCCTGCTCTGACCCCGGCCGCGACACCAACCGGATGCTGCCGGTGCCGGCAGTGAGGCCGGCACCGGTGGGCCCGTGCCCCCTTCGAGTGGGGCGCGGGCCCGCCTGCGTCAGGTGGGGGAGTGCTCCTCGGACCCCGCTGCCGTCAGGGGGTGCGGCAGGATTCCCGGGCCGCCGGTCAGCGCGGCGACCTCGGCCCGCAGCGCCTGCACCTCGGCCGTGAGCGCCTCGATCGCCGCGGTCTGCCGCCGCTCCTCCACGTCGTCCTTCTCGAACCGCGCGATGAACCAGGCGGCGATGTTCGCGGTGACCACACCGAGGAGCGCGATCCCGGACAGCATCAGGCCGACCGCCAGGACGCGGCCCATCCCCGTCGTCGGGGCGTGATCGCCGTACCCCACGGTCGTCATCGTCGTGAACGACCACCACACCGCGTCACCCAGTGTCTTGATGTTCCCGTTGGGCGAGTCCCGCTCCACCGACAGCACGGCGAGCGAGCCGAACATCAGCAGCCCGACGACCGCGCCCCCGACGTACGTCGTCAGCCGTATCTGGGAGGCCATCCGGGCCCGCCGCCCCACCAGCATCAGCGTGGACACGAGCCGCAGCAGCCGCAGCGGCTGCAGGATCGGCAGGATCACGGCGCACAGGTCCATCCAGTGGCCGCGGACGAAGGACAGCCGTTCCGGGGCGAGAGCGAGCCGCACGAGATAGTCGGTCGCGAAGGCCCCCCACACCACCCACTCCACCACCGTGCAGGTGAACGTGACGGTGTGGCCGGCGCCGCTGTCCACGATCGGTACGGCGTACGCGAGGGCGAACGCCACCGCGAGGACGAGCAGGGGCCGCTGGGTCCGCAGCTCCCAGCGGGCCTGCGCCGATTCTTCGTTCATGCCCGCATCGTAGAAAGAAATCGGGAGAGGGGCGGCGGGCCCAAGGCCCGCCGCCCCTCGTCGCTCCCGCCCGCTCAGGGCCCTACGCGTCGCCGCCCGCAGCGCCCGGGTCGGCCGCCCTCACGTCGAGCAGCTGGTAACGGTCGACCGCCTGCTTGAGCACCGACCGGTCCACCTTGCCCTCACGGGCCAGCTCGGTCAGCACGGCGACCACGATCGACTGCGCGTCGATGTGGAAGAAGCGCCGGGCCGCGCCGCGGGTGTCCGCGAAGCCGAAGCCGTCCGCGCCGAGCGACTGGTAGGTGCCCGGCACCCACCGGGAGATCTGGTCGGGAACCGATCGCATCCAGTCGGAGACGGCCACGAACGGACCCTGGGCGGAGGACAGCTTCCGCGTCACGTACGGGACGCGCTGCTCCTCCTCGGGGTGCAGCAGGTTGTGCCGCTCCACCTCGACCGCCTCGCGCCGCAGCTCGTTCCAGGAGGTCGCCGACCAGACGTCGGCCCTGACGTTCCACTCCTCGGCGAGGATCCTCTGCGCCTCCAGCGCCCACGTGACGCCGATGCCGGACGCCATGATCTGCGCGGGGATGGTGCCCGACGTGCCCTCGCTGAAGCGGTAGAGGCCCTTCAGGATGCCCTCGGCGTCCACGTTCTCCGGCTCGGCCGGGTGCTGGAGCGGCTCGTTGTAGACGGTGAGGTAGTAGAAGACGTCCTCGCCGTGCGGGTGCTCCTCGGACGAGCCGTACATCCGGCGCAGACCGTCCTGGACGATGTGCGCGATCTCGAAGCCGAACGCCGGGTCGTAGGCGACACAGCCCGGGTTCGTCGAGGCGAGCAGCTGCGAGTGGCCGTCCGCGTGCTGGAGACCCTCGCCGGTCAGCGTCGTCCGCCCGGCGGTCGCGCCCAGCACGAAACCGCGCGCCAGCTGGTCGGCCATCTGCCAGAACTGGTCGCCCGTGCGCTGGAAACCGAACATCGAGTAGAAGACGTAGACCGGGATGAGCGGCTCGCCGTGCGTGGCGTACGCCGAACCCGCGGCGATCAGCGAGGCCGTGCAGCCCGCCTCCGAGATGCCGTCGTGCAGCATCTGGCCGGTCGGCGACTCCTTGTAGGCGAGCAGCAGTTCACGGTCCACCGACTCGTACTGCTGGCCGAGCGGGTTGTAGATCTTCGCACTCGGGAAGAACGAGTCCATGCCGAACGTGCGGTACTCGTCGGGCGCGATCAGTACGAACCGCTTGCCGATCTCCTTGTCCCGCATGAGGTCCTTGAGCAGCCGGACGAACGCCATGGTCGTGGCGATGGACTGCTGACCCGAGCCCTTCTTCACGCTCGCGTACGTCTTGTCCTCGGGCAGGACCAGAGGCTTCGACCGCACGACACGCGTCGGCACGTAACCGCCGAGGCCCTTGCGGCGGTCGTGCATGTACTGGATCTCCTCCGAGTCCCGGCCCGGGTGGTAGTACGGCGGCGCGCCGTCCTCCAGCTCCTTGTCGGAGATCGGCAGATGCAGCCGGTCGCGGAAGCCCTTGAGGTCGGCGACCGTCAGCTTCTTCATCTGGTGCGTGGCGTTGCGGCCCTCGAAGTTCGGGCCCAGCGTCCAGCCCTTGACCGTCTGCGCCAGGATGACCGTCGGCTGGCCCGCGTGCGCCTTGGCCGCCGAGAACGCCGCGAAGATCTTCTTGTGGTCGTGACCGCCGCGCCCCAGGTGCAGGATCTGGTCGTCGGTCATGCTCTCGACCATCGCGCGCAGCCGGTGGTCGTCCCCGAAGAAGTGGTCGCGGATGTACGCGCCCGTCTCCGTGGCGTACGTCTGGAACTGACCGTCCGGAGTGGTGTTCAGCCGGTTGACGAGGACGCCGTCGCGGTCCTGCGCGAGCAGCGGGTCCCAGGTGCGGTCCCAGACCAGCTTGATGACGTTCCAGCCGGCACCCCGGAACTGCGACTCCAGCTCCTGGATGATCTTGCCGTTGCCGCGGACGGGGCCGTCGAGGCGCTGGAGGTTGCAGTTCACGACGAAGGTCAGGTTGTCCAGGCCCTCGCGCGCGGCGATCGAGAGCTGGCCCAGCGACTCCGGCTCGTCCATCTCGCCGTCGCCGAGGAACGCCCAGACGTGGGACCTGGAGGTGTCCGCGATCCCGCGCGCCTCCATGTAGCGGTTCATCCGCGCCTGGAAGATCGCGCCGAGCGGGCCGAGGCCCATCGACACGGTCGGGAACTCCCAGAAGTCGGGCATCAGCCGCGGGTGCGGGTACGAGGACAGTCCGTAGGGCGCCTTCGACTTCTCCTGGCGGAACGCGTCGAGCTGCTGCTCGGAGAGCCGGTCGAGGAGGAACGCGCGGGCGTAGATGCCCGGGGAGGCGTGTCCCTGGAAGAAGATCTGGTCGCCGCCGTCGCCCTCGTCCTTGCCGCGGAAGAAGTGGTTGAAGCCGACGTCGTAGAGCGAGGCGGAGGAGGCGAAGGTCGCGATGTGGCCGCCCACCCCGATGCCGGGGCGCTGCGCCCTGGAGACCATCACGGCGGCGTTCCAGCGGGTCGCGTTCAGGACCTTGCGCTCGATCTCCTCGTTGCCCGGGAAGAACGGCTCGTCCTTGGTCGCGATCGTGTTGACGTAGTCCGTGCTGCGCATCTCGGGCACGGCCACGCGCTTCTCGCGCGCTCGCTCGATCAGCCGCAGCATCAGATAGCGGGCCCGCTCGCGGCCGCGCTCGTCGACGGCGGCGTCGAGGGAGTCGAGCCACTCCTGAGTCTCCTCAGGGTCGAAGTCCGGGACCTGGCTGGGAAGGCCGCCAATGATGATCGGGTTGCGATCGGATCCGGAAGCCACGCTGTTCCTTCGCTGTCAGAGGGCTGTCTTCGTGGGTTTTCCCTGCATCTGCACCGATCCCCATCGTGTACCCCGCGAACGCGTACGTCATCTCTACCAGGGGGTAACCGAGACGCTCGTGCGGACCGTTGGGACGGTCTCGACCAAAACGTAACGATACGCTCAGGGGGTGACGCGTTCCGCAAAGCCGTTCGGCTTTCGCACGCCCCGAGGGTTCCGAAGGGAATAAATGGGGCAGAAGTGTGTGGTGCCCGTCACGCGGCGTCATGATGGCCCGTCGGGAGTTGCGTCGGCACTGCCAGGATCGTCACCGTTTCGGCGGTCTCGACGGCCGGGTACTTGCGCGATCCGCTCCGCCCGTGTGGACTACGGCCAACGCTTCGCGTACGCGCGTGGCTGAGATCCCCCCGCTCTGGACGAGCAGGGGGAGACCCCCATTCCGAAACATGATCAGGAGGCAAGCCGTGAGCGCGACCGCGGACCACGCGGAGGAGCGGACCAACCCGGCCGCCAGGCTGGGGTTCGAGCCCGGACAGGTGGTCCAGGAGATCGGCTTCGACGACGACGTTGACCACGAGCTCCGTGAAGGCATCGAATCGCTGATCGGCCAGGAACTGGCCGACGAGGACTACGACGACGTCGCCGACGTGGTGCTGTTGTGGTTCCGGGACGAGGACGGCGATCTCACGGACGCACTGGTGGACGTCATCAGTTTCCTCGAGGACGGCGGCAACATCTGGCTGCTGACCCCGAAGACCGGCAGGGACGGTTACGTCGAGCCCAGCGACATCAGCGATGCCGCACAGACAGCCGGCCTCTCCCAGACGAAGAGCATCTCCGTCGGCAAGGAATGGTCGGGCACCCGCCTGGCCACCCCCAAGTCGAAGCGCTGAGCTGCAGCCCCGTCTGCAAGCAGAGCATCCGTGAGGCCCCCGCCGAGCCACCTCGGCGGGGGCCTCACGCATGCCCGGAGCCGGCACCCGGGGGACCGGGCGGGGGTCGCGCCGTCGCCCGGAGGCGATCACTGCGTACGCTGGTCGTCACCCGAACAGACCCTTGGAAGGGAAGCGAGTGACTATGGCCGTCGAGGTCGGCACCAAGGCCCCGGACTTCGAGCTGAAGGACAACCACGGTGCCACCGTGAAGCTGTCCGACTTCCGTGGCGAGAAGAACGTCGTGCTGCTCTTCTATCCCTTCGCCTTCACCGGCGTGTGCACCGGAGAGCTGTGCTCCCTGCGCGACAACCTGCCGCAGTTCACGGACCGTGACACCCAGCTCCTCGCGGTCTCCAACGACTCCATCCACACCCTGCGCGTCTTCGCCGAGCAGGAGGGCCTGGAGTACCCGCTGCTCTCCGACTTCTGGCCGCACGGCAACATTTCGCGCGCGTACGGCGTCTTCGACGAGGACAAGGGCTGCGCGGTGCGCGGCACGTTCATCATCGACAAGGAGGGCGTCGTCCGCTGGACCGTCGTCAACGCCCTGCCGGACGCGCGTGACCTGAACGAGTACGTCAAGGCGCTCGACACCCTGTGATTCTTCGGTTCCAAGCCCTGCAAGGCACGGGAACCCGTCACTAGGATCGAACCGTTGATCCGATACCAACGCACCTACGGGGCTCCCCGCCCCTGAACACCATTGGGAGGACTCGTGGGAGTCAGCCTCAGCAAGGGCGGCAACGTATCGCTGTCGAAGGAGGCCCCGGGACTGACCGCGGTCATCGTCGGTCTGGGCTGGGACGCCCGTACGACCACCGGCGTGGACTTCGACCTCGATGCCAGCGCCATCCTCACGAACGCGGACGGCAAGGTCAGCTCCGACGCGAACTTCGTGTTCTTCAACAACCTGAAGAGCCCGGACGGCTCGGTGGAGCACACCGGCGACAACATCACCGGTGAGGGCGAGGGCGACGACGAGCAGATCAAGGTCAACCTCGCCGCCGTTCCCGCCGACGTCACGAAGATCGTGTTCCCGGTCTCCATCTACGACGCCGAGAACCGCCAGCAGTCCTTCGGCCAGGTCCGCAACGCGTTCATCCGCGTCGTGAACCAGGCCGGCGAAGCGGAGATCGCACGCTACGACCTCTCCGAGGACGCCTCGACGGAGACCGCGATGGTCTTCGGCGAGCTCTACCGCAACGGCGCCGAGTGGAAGTTCCGTGCCATCGGCCAGGGCTACGCCTCGGGTCTGCGCGGCATCGCGCAGGACTTCGGCGTCAACGTCTAGGTCCGCAGGCCCTCGGGCATCCCGGTCCGGTGCCGCACCGCTCGGTGCGGCACCGGACCGGCCGTACCAACAGAAGATCGCACCTCGGGAGGACCAGCATCATGGGCGTCACGCTCGCCAAGGGGGGCAATGTCTCCCTCTCGAAGGCCGCACCGAACCTCACACACGTGATGATCGGGCTCGGCTGGGACGCGCGCTCCACCACCGGAGCCGACTTCGACCTCGACGCGAGCGCGCTGCTGTGCAGCGGCGGCCGTGTGCTCGGGGACGAATGGTTCATCTTCTACAACCAGCTCAAGAGCCCGGACGGCTCCGTGGAGCACACCGGCGACAACCTCACGGGTGAGGGCGAGGGCGACGACGAGTCGATCCTGATCGACCTCGCCAAGGTCCCCGCCGTGGTCGACAAGATCGTCTTCCCCGTGTCCATCCATGACGCGGACAACCGCGGCCAGACCTTCGGCCAGGTCAGCAACGCCTTCATCCGCGTCGTCAACCAGGCGGACGGCCAGGAGCTCGCCCGTTACGACCTCTCCGAGGACGCCTCCACCGAAACGGCGATGATCTTCGGCGAGGTCTACCGCTACAACGCCGAGTGGAAGTTCCGCGCCGTCGGTCAGGGGTACGCGTCGGGACTGCGGGGTATCGCACTCGACTTCGGGGTCAATGTTTCCTAGACCCACCTGTATCAGCAGAAGGCGGCCCCTTAGACTTCGTGGTCAACAGTAGGTAAAGCCGAGTACGGCACGGGGGTTGCGTACCCTCCGAGCCACCGCTTGGGGGTGCCCCCACCACACGATGATTGGGTAGCCAGTGCTTCTGAAAACCTTCGGCTGGTCGTTCGCGATCACCGCGCTCGGCCTGGTCGCAGCGGCCTTCTACGGGGGGTGGACCGCCTTCGGCATCGTGGCGATCCTGGCCGTCCTGGAGATCTCGCTGTCGTTCGACAACGCGGTGGTCAACGCCGGAATCCTGAAGAAGATGAATGCCTTCTGGCAGAAGATCTTCCTCACGATCGGTGTGCTGATCGCCGTCTTCGGCATGCGCCTGGTCTTCCCCGTCGTGATCGTCGCGATCAGCGCCAAGATCGGCCCGATCGATGCGGTCGATCTCGCGCTGAACGACAAGGACCAGTACCAGCAGCTCGTCACCGACGCGCACCCCTCGATCGCCGCCTTCGGTGGCATGTTCCTGCTGATGATCTTCCTCGACTTCATCTTCGAGGACCGTGACATCCAGTGGCTGCGCTGGATCGAGCGGCCGCTGGCCAAGCTCGGCAAGGTCGACATGCTGTCGGTCTGCATCGCCCTGATCGTCCTGCTGATCACCTCCATGACCTTCGCGGTCCACGCCCACCAGCACGGCGGCGGACACGTCGACAAGGCCCAGACCGTCCTGATCTCCGGCGTCGCGGGCCTGATCACGTACATGATCGTCGGCGGTCTCTCCGGCTACTTCGAGGACAAGCTCGAAGAGGAGGAGGAGCGCGAGCACGAGGAAGAGGAGGAGGCCGAGCGGACCGGCAAGAAGAAGCCGGCCGTCGTCCTCGCCGGCCAGGCCGCGTTCTTCATGTTCCTCTACCTGGAAGTGCTGGACGCCTCCTTCTCCTTCGACGGCGTCATCGGCGCCTTCGCCATCACCAACGACATCGTCCTCATGGCGCTCGGCCTCGGCATCGGCGCCATGTACGTCCGGTCGCTCACCGTCTACCTGGTCCGCCAGGGCACCCTCGACGACTACGTCTACCTGGAGCACGGCGCGCACTACGCCATCGGCGCCCTCGCCGCGATCCTGCTCGTCACCATCCAGTACGAGATCAACGAGGTCATCACCGGCCTCGTCGGCGTCGTCCTGATCGGCTGGTCCTTCTGGTCGTCCGTGCGCCGCAACAAGGCGCTCGCCGAGGCCGAGGGAAAAGGCCCGACCTCGGACGAGAAGGCTGAGGTCTCGTCCGGGGTGTGACACCCCTCCGGCTGAGGAACGCTCTGAGCGGGGCGGTCGACGAGTCCTCGTCGGCCGCCCCGCCGCATACGAGACACGTGGGGGGCCGAATGGGCATCTGGCAGGACCTGTGGCGCGGCCGCTCGGCGGACTTCGACTCCGGCAGCGCGGCCTCCAACTCCATCGAAATGACCAAGCGCAACCACACGGTCTCGCTCACCCGGCAGGGCGCGGCCGGCGGCAACCTCCGCATCAACCTGTCCTGGCGGATGCGCACCTCCGACATCGGCGGTCCCCAGCGCGGCAGCCTGCTGCGCAACCCCCTGCGGACCTTCAAACCGGAGATGGTCCAGGCGCACACCCAGAGCATGGTCAACGTCGACCTCGACCTCGGCGTCATGTACGAGCTGACCGACGGCACCAAGGGCGTCGTACAGCCGCTCGGCAGCTTCTTCGGCGAACTCAACGCCCCGCCGTTCGTGAAGCTCAGCGGCGACGACCGCTTCGGTTCCGGCTCCGGCGAGACGGCCTACGTCAACCTCGACCACCGCGACGACATCAAGCGCCTGCTGGTCTTCGTCTACATCTACGACCAGACCCCGGCCTTCGACCGCACGCACGCCATCATCACGCTCTACCCGAGCAACGGCCCGCGCATCGAGATCGGCCTGGAGGAACGCCATCCGCAGGCCCGCTCCTGCGCCGTCGTCATGATCGAGTGCAACAAGGGCGAGGTGACCGTGCGCCGCGAGGTCAGATTCGTGTACGGCTTCCAGGCCGAACTCGACCGCCTCTACGGCTGGGGGCTCCAGTGGGGCCGCGGCTACAAGTCGAAGGCCGACCGTTAGCGCCCCGCCGGCCCCGGCCGGGCCGCGGTGCTCCCGCCCGGCCGTCCCGTGGCCTTCCCGCCCGCCGGACTCAGCGGGAGAGGAACTGCGGCCCCTGCGGCGGCAGCCGGAAGTCCGGGTCGGGACCCGATCCCACCGCCTGCGGGAAGCCGTACGCGGGCTGCGTGGCCGGCGCGCTCTGCGGCTGCGGGTAGCCGTAGGCGGAAGGATCCTCCTGCCGTCCGGCGGGCTGCGGGTAGCCGTACGCCGGGCCGGTCGAGGCCGCCGCGGCGGGCCCGGGATAGCCGTACGCGGGCTGCTGCGGGACCGGGGCGGTCTGCTGCACCGTGACCGGGGCCGCGTGCTCGGGCGGCAGCGGCATCGAGGTCTCGGGAGCCGTGGCGGGCGCGGCCCAGGCGGCCGTCTGAGGCGCGGACCCGGCAGCGGCCGCAGCCGCCTCCGACTCGTCCACCGAGATCCCGAAATCGGTCGCGAGCCCCACCAGACCGTTGGAGTAGCCCTCGCCGAGCGCCCGGAACTTCCATCCGTCCCCGCGCCGGTACAGCTCGCCGCAGATCAGCGCGGTCTCCGCACCGGTCTCCGGCTTGATGTCGAAGTACGCCACAGGTTCACCGTCGGCGACGGCCGCGTCGTACAGCACGATGCGCAGATCACGTACGCGGTCGAAGGTGACGTCGTCCGCCGATGCGACCAGGAGAATCCGGCCGACGCCGGGCTCGACACCCGTCAGATCCGTCTGGATCGTGTCGGTGAGGCCCTCGGCGCCGCGCTTCTTGCCGAGCCGCCAGACCTTGCCCGACGGGTGGCGGGGCTGGTTGTAGAAGACGAAGTCCTCGTCGGATCGCACACGACCGTCGGGACCGAGGAGCAGCGCCGAGGCATCGACATCGGGGACACCCTGGCCGGGCGTCCAGCGCAGGACGGCGCGCACCGCTGTGGCGTCCAGCGGGACGTTCGACCCTTTCAGCATCGCGTGCGTCATGCGGTCATCCTGCCCTGTCGGTCCTGGTCACGACAATGTGGGGTCGTTCCGGAACCGGCCGGTGTTGGACATGGTGGAGTTACCTGAACTTCACGCCCGGTGGGAATCCCTGACACGGAAACGTACGTACCATTACCGGCCACATCACATTCGGCCACCTAGCCGCCGCGGGGGAGTCCCATGCGTCATTTCGGTCACGTCACCCCGGAGGAGCGGCAGCGGCTCTTCCACCAGGAGCCCGGCGTCTTCACGTCCGGCTCCCCGGCCAGGGTGCTCGCCGCCGCCCTCGGCGCGACGCTGTACAGCCCGGCGACCCGGCCCACACTCGCCGACGACATCGTCAAGCAGGCCTCCCGCGGTGTCGTCTCCATGGTGCTGTGCCTCGAGGACTCGATCGACGACTCCGAGGTCGAGGACGCCGAGGAGAACCTGGTCCGCCAGTTCACCGCGCTCGCGGAGCGCCCGGACACCGGCGAGCTGCCCCTGCTGTTCGTACGCGTCCGCCACCCCGACCAGATCCCCGACCTCGTACGCCGCTTCGGCCCCGCCGTCCGGCTGCTGTCCGGCTTCGTGATGCCGAAATTCACCGAGGAACGCGGCACACCCTTCCTGGAGGCCCTCGCCGCCGCCGAGGCGGACAGCGGCAGACGGCTCTTCGCCATGCCCGTCCTGGAGTCGCCCGAGCTGCTCTACCGCGAATCACGCGTGGAGACCCTGGAGGGCATCTTCCGCGCCGTCGACAAGTACCGCGACCGGGTGCTCGCGCTGCGCCTCGGCGTGACCGACTTCTGCTCCTCCTACGGACTGCGCCGCGCCCCCGACATGACCGCCTACGACGTCCAGGTCGTCGCCTCCGTGATCGCCGACGTGGTGAACATGCTGGGGCGGGCCGACGGCAGCGGCTTCACCGTCACCGGGCCCGTCTGGGAGTACTTCCGCGTCCCCGAACGCATGTTCAAGCCGCAGCTCCGCCGCAGCCCCTTCCTGGAGGGAGAGGCCGAGGAACTGCGCGAGAAGCTGCTCGAACACGCCATGGACGGACTGCTGCGCGAGATCGCCCTCGACCAGGCCAACGGCCTCATGGGCAAGACCTGCATCCACCCCTCCCACGTGACCCCCGTCCACGCACTGTCCGTGGTCAGCCACGAGGAATTCAGTGACGCCCAGGACATCCTCAGGCCGGAGAGCGGCGGCGGGGGTGTACTGAGATCGGCGTACACGAACAAAATGAACGAGGTGAAGCCGCATCGCGCCTGGGCCGAGCGCACCCTGCTGCGCGCGGAGGTCTTCGGGGTCGCCCGCGAGGACATCGGCTTCGTCGAGCTGCTCACCGCCGGACTGCCTGAGTGAGCCGGGCCGGCCGAGCGACGCGCACCCCCGACAGCAAGGACCAGATGAACACCCCAGCACACGACCCGAACCACCCCGACGGCGGCGGAGCGGACGGCGTGAACGGCCCGGACCGTGAGAACGGCCCGGACCCCTCACCCGCCGCCGGCGCCGCAGCCGACGCGGTGTGGACCGGGACCTGGGTCGCCGAACGGCTCGGCGTCGAGCTCGTCGGCGACGAGGGGCTCAGCGGCCTGCTGGGGCTCGCGCTGCGGCGCAACCCCAAGCGCGCCCACCTGCTCGTCTCGAACGTCCTCGGCAAGCACGTGCCGCAGTCCCCGGCCGTGGTCCACGGATACGGAGTCGAGCTCGGCCGGCGCGTGCGCGCGCTGCTGGGCACCGAGGACGCCCGCGCGGCCGTCGTCCTCGGTTACGCCGAGACGGCCACCGGGCTCGGCCACTCCGTCGCCGACGGGATCGGCGTCGCCCCGTACCTGCACTCCACCCGCCGCCCGGTCCGCGGAGTCCGGCAGGCCGGCGGCTTCGAGGAGTCCCACTCGCACGCCACCTCGCACCTCCTGCTGCCCGAGGACCCGGGCCTGCTCGCCGGCTCCGGCCCGCTGGTCCTCGTCGACGACGAGTTCTCCACCGGCAACACCGTCCTCAACACGATCCGCGACCTGCACCGCCGCTACCCGCGCGAGCGGTATGTCGTCGTGGCGCTGGTCGACATGCGCTCGGCGGCCGACCACGCCCGCTTCGAGAAGTTCGCCGGGGACATCGGCGCCCGCGTGGACCTGATCGCGGCCGCGTCCGGCACGGTACGCCTGCCCGAGGACGTCCTCGCCAAGGGCGCCGCCCTGGTCGCCCGCCACGAACCGGCGGCGCCCGGCACCCCCGCCGCCCGGAACGCCGGCCCGGCCGTCCGCGTCGGCCTCGGCTGGCCCCACGGCCTCCCCGACGGCGGACGGCACGGATTCACCCCCGGGCACCGAATACGCCTGGAGGCGGCCCTGCCCGCGATGGCGGGGCGCCTCGCCGACGCCCTGCCCGACGACGCGGGCCGCGTCCTGGTCCTCGGCTTCGAGGAACTGATGTACGCGCCGCTGCGACTGGCCCACGAGCTGGAGCGCTCGGTCCCCGCCGACGTGTACTTCTCCACCACGACCCGCTCCCCGGTGCTCGCCCTCGACGACCCCGGCTACGCCATCCGCAGCCGCATCGCCTTCCCCGCCCACGACGACCCCGACGACGGTCCCGGCGAGCGCTACGCCTACAACGTCGCCGGAGCCGGCTTCGACGCCGTCGTCGCGGTCGTCGACTCCGCCGCCGACACCCCCGAACTGCACGCGCCCGACGGTCTGTTGGCACAGTTGGCGGCGCACACCCCGCACCTCCTGCTCGCCGTCGTGCCCTCGTACGTGCCCGCACGGCCGTCCACCGAAAGGCCCTCCATGCTGCCCGAGCCCCTCCGCGGCCCCGCCTTCTCCTCGTACGCCCCCGACGAGGTCGGCTGGCTGCTGCAGGACCTGTCGGACGTGACGCTGGAGGCACCGACCGAGGAGCGCGAGGAGGCCATCCAGAGCGGCGGCGCCCACTACGCCGAGTCGCTGCCGGTCGAGTACCAGCCGAGCGCGGAGTACCAGGAGCTCTTCCACGCCGCCCTCGACGCCTCCGCCGCCCGGATCGCCGAGGCCGTCGGCGCCGTGACCGAACTCGTCCTCGCCGACCGGTCCCCGTGCCCCGTCCTGGTGTCCCTGGCCCGCGCCGGCACCCCCGTCGGCATCCTGATGCGCCGCTGGGCCCAGCACCAGCACGGCCTCGACCTGCCGCACTACGCCGTCTCCATCGTCCGCGGCCGCGGCATCGACGCCAACGCGCTGCGCTGGCTCGCCGCCCACCACGACCCCGCCGACGTCGTCTTCGTCGACGGCTGGACCGGCAAGGGCGCCATCACCCGCGAACTCGCCGACGCCATCGAGGAGTTCGAGGCGGCCGAGGGCATCACCGGCTTCGACCCGGAGATAGCCGTCCTCGCCGACCCGGGCTCCTGCGTGCGCACCTACGGCACCCGCGAGGACTTCCTCATCCCCTCCGCCTGCCTCAACTCCACCGTCTCCGGGCTGATCTCACGCACCGTCCTGCGCTCCGACCTCGTCGGCGAACACGACTTCCACGGCGCGAAGTTCTACCGCGAACTCGCCGGCTCCGACGTCTCCGTCGCCTTCCTGGACGCCGTCGCCGCCCACTTCCCCGACGTCGCCGAAGCGGCCCGCGACCGGGCGAAGGAACTCCTCGCCGCCGACCGCGAACCCACCTGGGAGGGCTGGGCGGCCGTCGAGCGGATCAGCGAGGAGTACGGCATCCACGACGTGAACCTCGTCAAGCCGGGCGTCGGCGAGACCACCCGGGTCCTGCTGCGCCGGGTCCCCTGGAAGATCCTCGCGCGTGCCGGAGCGGGCGCCGACCTCGACCACGTCCGGCTGCTCGCCGGACAGCGCGGGGTGCCCGTCGAGGAGGTCGAGGAACTCCCGTACACCTGCGTGGGGTTGATCCACCCGAAGTACACGCGCGGCGCCACCGGTGCCGACGGCAAGGCGGTGACGCTCTGATGTCCGCGCCCAAGGTGCTCGTCGCCAGCGACCTCGACCGCACACTCATCTACTCCTCCGCCGCGCTCGCGCTCACCATGCCCGACGCCCGCGCGCCCCGGCTGCTCAGCGTCGAGGTGCACGAGAACAAACCCCTCTCCTACATGACGGAGACGGCCGCGGGCCTGCTCACCGAACTCGGTGACATCGCGTACTTCGTGCCCACCACGACCCGCACCCGCAAGCAGTACCAGCGCATCAACCTGCCCGGCCCGGAGCCCGAGTACGCGATCTGCGCCAACGGCGGACACCTGCTCGTCGACGGCGTCTCCGACCTCGACTGGCACCGGGCCGTGCAGGAGCGGCTCGCCGCCGAGTGCGCGCCGCTCGACGAGGTGCGCGAGCACCTGGAGCGGACCGCGGACCCCCTGTGGGTGCGCAAGCACCGCATCGCCGAGGACCTGTTCGCCTACCTGGTGGTCGAGCGGGAACTGCTGCCCGAGCAGTGGGTCAAGGACCTGGCCGTGTGGGCGGAGAGCCGCGGCTGGACGGTCTCGTTGCAGGGCCGCAAGATCTACGCCGTGCCCCGGCCGCTCACCAAGAGCGCGGCCGTGCGTGAGGTCGCCCGCCGCACCGGCGCCCTGCTCACCCTCGCCGCCGGGGACTCGCTGCTCGACGCCGATCTGCTGCTCGCCGCCGACCGCGGCTGGCGTCCGGGACACGGTGAGCTCGCCGAGGCCGACTGGACGGCACCGGCGATCGCGGTGCTGCCGGAGCGGGGTGTCATGGCGGGGGAGCGGATCCTGCGCGAGTTCGTGGGCGTCTGCACCGAGGCCGGCCGGGGAACTGTCTGAGCGATTTACGGAACAGGTAATTCCTTTTCCGGATTCCGGTCCCGTGGTGACGGGTGCGCCGGGAGTGATCCACTCCTTGGCGCACCGGCCCGGGACCGGTGTCTTTTCGATCGGTATACCGAACCTTGTTCGGCGAGAAGGGCCCGGACCGCCCGACTCCGGCGTGTTCCCGTCGGGTCGGGATCCCGTGGAACCGGGATCCGCGACGTGCCCGGTTCGGTAGATTTCGAGAGAAACGCGAAACTCACCCCCGGCGCCGTCCTGTTGATGTGACAGAGAACATGCTGTCGCGACACGCCGGGGGTGATGCTGGTGTGGCTGAAGAGTTGGTAAGAAATGTCCGCGTTCAGCCGCAGCAGCCGCCGCCGCAGCAACCGCCTCCGCCGCCGTTCGAACGCGGCGCGGGTGCCGGCGCGGACGCCGAACCTCCTCGGGCGACGGCGACCGCGGAGAGCAGTTTGACCGTGTCGTCGTGCCCGGCGGGACAGGCCGCGGGGGCGGCCGACTCGGCCATGGGACGGCTCAGTTCGAAGGTGTCGCCGCAGGTCCGGCAGCGGTACTCGTAGCGAGGCATGCGCACAGGTTAGCCGGAACGGGCCGCCGTCCGGAGGGCCCGGAAGCCTTCCTCGTGCGTGGCGCGACGAGCCCTCCGGGACGCGGGTGACGGATGCTCGCGCAGGGTGAACACGTGAAGCTCGTTGACGCTTGAGCTTTTTTGTCTCGTTGCTGATCGAAGGGATTGCATTGGTCGCTGATAATTTAATAGGGCCGCGACGAGCCGCAAGGTCGGGGATGGGGGGCTCGCAGCCGCGAAAGCGGCCGCTGCAACTACCCGCGCGCGCAGATCCGGAGTGCGGAGGGAGACGCAGTCGTGACCAGGACATGGCATCACAACGATGCCTCGAATCCCCTGTCTTTGAGCCGCCCAGGTGCAGGGGTGCGCCATGGCTGACACCGCCGGACCGCAGCGCGGTCGTCGCCGCAAGCCCTCGCAGCCCTCCGCGCCCGCCCGGCTGGCCGCGCGCGTCAAGCCGTACGCCCGGCGCCTCAAGCCCGCCTATCCGCGCCCCGGCCGGACCGGTGTGCGGCGCTGGGTGCCCTCCTGGCGGCAGTGGCTCGGCGCCTTCGCGCTGTCCATAGGCCTGAGCTTCTCGCTGCTCGCCATAGCCTACGCCGCAACGGACATACCCCAGAACCTGAACACATATGCCACCCAGCAGGACAATGTCTACTTCTGGTCGGACGGCACCCCGATGGCCCGTACCGGCTGGGTGCGACGCCAGGCCATGCCGCTGAAGGACATCCCGAAGGACGTGCGCGCGGCGGTCCTCGCGGCGGAGAACGAGAGCTTCTACAGCGACCCCGGCATCTCCGGCAAGGGCCTGGCCCGCGCCCTGGTGAAGACGGTCGGCCAGGGGGACACCCAGGGCGGCTCCACGATCACCCAGCAGTACGTCAAGAACGTCTACCTGACCCAGAACCGTTCGCTGACCCGCAAGTTCACCGAAGCCATGATCGCCCTCAAGCTCGACAACAAGATGAGCAAGGACAAGATCCTCGAGGGCTACCTCAACACGAGCTGGTTCGGGCGCGGCACCTACGGACTCCAGCGGGCCTCGCAGGCCTACTACGGCAAGGACGTGAGCCACCTCAACGCCAGCGAGGGCGCCTTCCTCGCCTCGCTCCTCAAGGGCGCGGGCCTCTACGACCCCACCCTGAGCGAGGCCAACCACAAGCGCGCCGTGGAACGCTGGTCCTGGATCCTCGACCGCATGGTCAAGACCGGCAAGATCTCGGCCGCCGAGCGGGCCAAGTACACGAAGTTCCCCGAGCCGATCAAGCAGAGCGGCAGCTACGACACCGGAAAGCAGAGCGACTACCTGGTCGAGCTGGCGACCCAGTACGCCAAGAAGGCCGGGCACATCTCCGACCGGGACTTCGACCTCGGCGGCTACCAGATCTACACGACCTTCGACCGCAAGCGCGAGACCGCGCTGACCGACGCCGTGGCCAAGGCCCGCAAGCAGGCGAAGAAGGACGACCCGGACACCGCGAAGGCCGCCCACTACGGTGCCGCCTCGATCGCCGACGACGGCCGGATCCTCGCCGTCTACGGCGGCCCCGACCACCGCAAGCAGGGCTACAACGAGTCCAACGCGACCACCGTCCCGGCCGGCTCGGCCTTCCTGCCCTTCGTGTACGCCGCAGCCCTGGAGAACGGCGTCCACAAGACCCGCGAGGGCGCGGCCACACCGGTCACCCCCGAGACCCTGTACGACGGCAACGACGGCGTCCCGGTCAGCACACCCGAGGGCCCCTACTGGGACCGCGGCGGCAAGAAGGTCGCCGCCCACAACGAGGGCAACAAGAACTACGGCCAGATCTCGCTGCGTTCGGCGCTCGCCCAGAACGTGAACACCCCGTTCATGCAGCTCGGCATGGACGCCGGCCTGGACAAGGTGCGCAAGACCGCCGAGGCCTCGGGCCTGCTGTCCTCCAGCATCGGCCCGCAGGTGCCCGGCATGTCCCTCGGCACCGCCACCCCCAGCGCGATCCGCATGGCCAGCGCCTACGCCACCTTCGCCGCCGACGGAACGCACTACGAGCCGTACTCGGTCAAGCGCCTCACCCGCAACGGCTCCCGTGTCCGGCTGGACATGCCCGCACCCCACCGCGCGATGCGCGCCGAGGTGGCCCGCCAGGTCACCGACGCGCTCTCGGACTCCTTCCGCATCGGCCACCCGGGCGCGGCCCCCCTCTCGGCGAAGGTGGCCGGCAAGCGGGGCGCCACGACGGACGACAAGTCCGCCTGGTACGTGGGTTCGAACGCCTCGGTGTCGACCGCGGTGGTCCTGTACCGCATCGACCTGACCAAGAGCCTCGAACCGCTGCCGCTCAAGGGGATCGCAGGCGCGCCCGTCGCCGACGTGCCGTACGGCATCTGGTCCGGTGCCATGAGCCCGCTTCGCTGATCCCGTCGGCCGGCCCTGCGGCTCGGCCCCCGCCGACGGCCACCCGGTGGCCGCGCCAGCCTCCTTCCGTCCCCCTCGCAGAATGTGCCCCGTATGAACTCGAAGCACAGCCGGCGCCGACGCCGTGAGTCCGATCCCGCCTCCGCCGCCGCCTCCGCACGCCAGGGTTTCGCGGCCATGACGGCCTTCCTCGTCGTCACGTCCACGGCCGCCACCTACCTGGCCCTCAACACCGACCACACCACCCCGGCGGCGTCGGCCCGCGCGCACGGCCCGGCCACCAAGACGAAGAAGGAACCGGTCTGGGACGGCAAGACCCATGTGCTGGGCGACGGCTCCACGTCCTACACCGGCCCGCAGAAGGGCGAGTTGAAGGCCGTACCGCTCAAGCCCGGTGAGAAGCCTCCCCAGTTCGTCGTCTTCTCCTGGGACGGCGCCCTCCAGGGCGACGACGGGCTCTTCTCGCACTACCGGGAGCTGGCCGAGCAGTACAACGCCCACATGACGTTCTTCCTGACCGGCATCTATCTGCTGCCCAAGGACAAGAAGACGCTCTACGAACCGCCGATGCACTCGCCCGGTTCGGCGGCCATCAGCTACGCCACCGACGAGCACATACGCACCACGCTGGAGGAGCTCGGCAAGGCGTGGAAGGCCGGCAACGAGATCGGCACCCACTTCAACGGCCACTTCTGCGGCGACAAGGGCGGCGGGGACTGGAGCGTCGAGGAGTGGGAGAGCGAGATCAACCAGTTCTTCTCCTTCGTGGAGAAGTGGAGGACCAACACCGGCTACACGGACCTGGCGTCGCTCCCCTTCGACCCGGCCAAGGCCATCAGCGGCGGGCGCGCACCCTGCCTCGAAGGGCAGAAGAACCTGCTCAAGGCCATGAAGGCCACGGCCAAGAAGTACAACTGGCGCTACGACGCCAGCTCCGCCGGAGACTTCCAGATATGGCCCACGAAGAAGGAGGGCATCTGGGACTTCCCGCTCCAGATGCTCCCCTACGAGAACGGCAAGTACCAAGGCCTGTCCATGGACTTCAACTTCCTCTACAACCAGTCCGACGGTGAGACCGAGGGGGACCCGGCGCAGTACCCGCAGTGGGAGCAGGAGACGGTCAACTCCTACATGGCCGGTTTCAACCGCGTCTACTACGGCAGCAGGGCACCGCTGTTCATCGGCAACCACTTCGAGGACTGGAACGGCGGCATCTACATGAAGTCCATCGACCAGGTCATCAAGAACGTGTGCACGAAGAAGGGCGTGAAATGTGTGTCCTTCCAGGAGCTGGCCGACTGGCTCGACGTGCAGAAGCCCGAGACCCTGGAACGACTGCGTGGCCTGGACCCCGCACAGTCGCCGGACTGGTCGACCGTGGTGAAGTAGGGCCCGCCGTCCGGGCGGTGACCCCGGCCCCGCATCGAGATCAACTTACCTCCGACATAAAGGACTTGGTTGTACTCGACGCGAACTCCACCCGGAGTCACCACACTTGAGTGGGACATGTAAAGATTCCCTTCCCTGGAGTCCGACCGGGGATCAAGGAGAATCGTCAGTGACACCGAAGAACTTAAGCCGCAGTTGTTCCGTCGTGGGGGCGATCACACTCTCCGCCCTCCTGCTGCCCCTGTCCGCCGCCCACGCGGCGGCCCCCGCCCCCCGGGTGACCGCGTCCACGGCCGACGCCTTCGGCCGCGTGGCCGACGCCGTGTTCACCGACCGCACGGCCGCCCTGCTGGACACGGCCCCGAAGGCCCGTACGGCCCTCAAGGCGACCACGGCCGGCATCCGGGTCCCCGACACCATCGCGCACACCGAGAGCACCGCTCTCTCCGCGCTGCACGGCACCCGGTCGCGCCTCGCCGCGCTCGGTGAGGCCTACAGCGCCGCCGACACCACGGTCGCCGTGGACCGGACCCGGGTCACGGGCCGGGTCGCCACCGCCTGGGTCACCGAGACCACGACTCTCACCTACCGCAGGATCCGCGGAGACGAGCCCGCCACCACGGGCTTTCGCGCGCACCACGTCCTGACCTTCGCCGCCCGGACCGACGGCACCTGGAAGCTGACGGGCGAGCGCGCGACGGACAAGGGCCCCCGGCAGATCAACGAGCCCGTCACGACGACGCTCCGCAGGGCCACGATGGCCGCTGTCGACGCCCCCCGGGCAGCGACCACGTACCCCGCGCCCGCCAACCCCAAGACGCTCACCGGCGGTCCGTACGACTACGCGGCCATGGCCACGTACGCCGAGACGTACTGGAAGAACTACAACCCCGCCTACCGCAAGTTCAACTCCGTCGGCGGCGACTGCACCAACTACCTCAGCCAGGTCCTGAAGGCGGGCGGCTGGGCGACGGTCGCGAGCTCCGGCGAGGAGTACGGCACCTGGAACTACACGGCGTCCACCCAGACCGACACCTGGGTCGGCGTCAACGAGTGGTCCTGGTTCACCCAGACCGCCCGGCGCTCCACGCCCCTGGCGAACGTCTACCAGATGGACGTCGGCGACGTGATGCAGATGGACTTCGACAAGGACGGGTCCAAGGACCACTCCATGATCACGTCCTACCGCAGCAGCGGCGGGGTCCCGTACCTGACGTACCACGACGCCGACACCTACCGCCGCTCCCTGTCGAGCCTCCTCGCGGCGTACCCGAACGCGGCGTACTACGGGTACCGCACCTGACCGGTGACCGGTGACCCGAGTCCTCTCCCCGGCGAAGGTGAAGGTGCCGGGGAGGGGACGCTTGGCGTGAGGTCGGAGGGGGCTGCGGGGTGAGGCCGGTGGGGCGTCGGCGTGAGGCCGGTGGGGCGTCGGCGTGAGGCCGGTCGGGTGTCGGGGTGAGGCCCGTGGGGTCTACGGCGTGAGGCCGGTGGGGCCCCGGCGTGAGGGGTTGGACGGGGCTATGGCGTCCATGGCGTGAGACCGGTGGGGGATGCTCCACGGCGCCCCTGACACGACCTCGGACCCCGTTACCTCACCTCCTCACCTCCTCAGGCGCCGCCGCGCTCCTCGCGGATCTGCGCGACCACGCGGGCCACCGTCTGCCGCACCGCCTCCGTCTCGGTGAGGAAGTGCCAGTAGTCCGGGTGCCGGCCCTCCAGCGTGGCCACGGCCCGGTCGAGCCGGGCGACCGATTCGTCGAGCGGGCGTGCCTGCCGGGGATCGGGCGTCGAACGGCCCGCCATGGCGAGGCGCTGCGCGTCCCGGATCGCGAACCGGGTGCGGTCGATCTCCTGCTGGGGATCCTTCTGCACGGCGTTCAGCCGCCGCAGCCGGTCACCGGCCGCCGACACCGCCTCGTCGGTGCTGTTCAGCAGCGCCCGCACCGTCGCCAGCAGCGCGGTCGCGTCCGGCCAGCGCTGCGCCTCACGCGCGGTCCGCGCCTCGTTCAGCTTCGCCTCGGCCTGCCGTACGCTCTCCGCGGCCTGATCCGGTACGTGCTGGAGGTCCTGCCAGCACGCCGCCGAGAACCGCCGCCGCAGCTCGCTCAGCACCGGCTCCACCTGCCCCGAGCGGGTCGTCAGTGCCTGTGCCCGGGTCCGCAGCGACACCAGCCGGTGATCGATCTCGGCGGCCCGCTCCGGCAGCCGCTCCGCCTCAGAGCGGACCGCCGCGGCCTCGCGCGAAACCCGTTCGGCCCGCTCCAGCGTCTCCGGTACGCCGTGCTGTCCGGCGCCCTGGTTGAGCTTGGTCAGCTCGGGAGCGAGGGCGGCCAGCCGGGCGGCGAGATCGTCGGCCTTGAGCCCCGACTGCCGTACGGAATCAAGGGCGTTGGAGGCGGCGAGCAGTGCCTGCCGGGCGCGCTCGACGGCCGGGGCCAGTCGGGCGAGCTGGGTCTCGGCCTTGCCGAGCAGCGGTCCGAGACTCTGCTCGAACCGGTCCAGATCGGCCTTCACACGGCCGAGTTCGTCCTTCGCGGCGACGAGCTCGGTGCGGGCCCGCGCCGCGACCGACGCCTCCAGCTCGTCCCGGTCGAGGTCGTGGGCGTCGACGGCGGTGATGTACTTCTGGCTCGCCTCGTCGATCCGCCGCCCGAGCGCGGCGAAGTCGGAGACCACGCGCCGGGCGGCCGGGGTGTCGTCCACGGCCGTGATGGTCTCGATCGAGATCCGCAGGTCGCGCTGGGCGGTGTCGAGTTCGTAGAACGCGGCCGCGGCGGCGTCCTTGGCGGCCTGCGCCTCGGCCCGCTGACTCTCGGACCGCCCGCCGAACCAGCGCCGGGTGCCGCCGCCCGCCGCGAAGGCCGCGGGCAGCGCGAGAGCGGCGAGCAGGGGCAGAGCGACGAGCGTGAGCACGTCACGGGCGGCGCCGTGCGGGCGGGGTGCGCGGGCGCGGTGCGGGCGCGGGGGGTGCCCCGGCTGTGCCGACCGGGTCGGCTCGCTCGGCCGGGGCGTGTGTGCCGGTGGAACCGGTGGGGGCGCCTGGGCCGGCGGGGCGGGCGAGGCTGACGGGGGAGCCTGGGTCGGCGAGGCCGGAGAGACTGCCTGGGTCGCCTGGGTCGGTGAGGCGGGCTGGGGAGCCTGGGTGGGCGGGGCTGCCGGCATCGCCTGGGTGGGCGGGGCCGGAGAGGCTGATGGCATCACCTGGGGTGCCTTTGTCGTCCGTGTCGCCTCTGTCCTCGGTACCGGCGGCGAGGTCGGCTCGGATGCCTGCCTCGGCGTGGCCCGTGAGATCGGTGGGCGCCCCCGCCGGAAGCCGAGGAGGTGCGCAGGCCGCGCGGATCCCGCGAACGGCGAATACGGCCGCGAAGGTGTCGCCGTCACATCCCTCTCCCGTGCTGTCATCCGCCTTGCCCGGCTGTCATTCTCCCACCGGTTGAAGACGAACACACGGGCCGGTCAGTTCGCTGTTCGTACCGTGATCTTTCCGTCCTCGGTGTGCGCGGAGACCTGGTGGGAGCTGGAACCGTCGCGCGGCACGTCCACGTTCACCGAACCGTCGCCGCTCCCGGCCGTCACCCGGTACGTGGCCCGGGGCAGCACGATCGAGAGGGAGCCGTCGCCGCTGCGGGAGTCCACCAGGTCCGGCACGGTGCCGAGTTCGAGCTGCACCGAGCCGTCGTCGGTACGGGCCCGCACGCTGCGCGCGGTCACGCCGACGGCCCGGATGGAGCCGTCGCCGCTGCGCAGATCGAGGGCTCCCGAGGAGTCGCTGACCCGTACCGAGCCGTCCGCCGTACGGATGCTCAGCGCCTCGGTGAAGCCCTTCGCGGTCACCCGCCCGTCCCCGTCGTCGACCTTGACCGCGACTCCCCGCGGCACCACGATCCGGTGCCGGGCCGAGCAGTCGGCGACGACACCGGAGCACTTCATGCGCAGCACCAGCCGGTCGCCGTCCTCCATGGCCCAGGTGACCCGGGGGTCGCCACCGAGGGCGACGTGCCCCTGGAACCACCGGGTGACCCGGACCTCACCGGCCTTCGCGGAGTCCGACACCACCAGGTCGAGCGCGGAGTCGTCGGAGTCCACGGTCAGGGTCCGCCCGTGCATCCCGAAGGACCGCTGCTCGGGCTCCTTGTCATCCCCGGCGGACGCCCCGCACGCGGAGACACCGGCGACGATCCCGACGACGAGAGCGGCCAGGGCGCCGGTGCGGCCGGCTTTGCGGGCGACGCTCTGGGTACGGGTCCTGCTGGTGCTGGTGCTGGTGCTGGTGCTGGTGCTGGTGCCGCGGGTGCGCGTGCGGGCCATGATCGATCTCCCCCTGGTGACGGACGGTCTACGAAAAAGTCGACGCTTCGGCACAGCGACTGCCGGGCTCGATGCGGACCCGGGCCCGATCCGCGCCCGGGGTCCGATGGGCGCCCGGGGCTGGATGGGTGCCCAGGCACCTGTTCCCAGGCCGGTCGCCGAAGTCCTTTCGACGGTAGGCGCGCACGGCCCCCCGAACGATCCGGACCGCTCCCGAATGAGAGGTGGGGATAACCCCCGCCCCGCCACCAGCGCCCCCACCACCAACTCGCCCGATACGGGTTTGCGGGGCACACCCCCGGGCGATGTAGGCTGTCGACTCGTCCTGGGCGCGTAGCTCAGCGGTAGAGCGCCGCCCTTACAAGGCGGATGTCGGCGGTTCGAAACCGTCCGCGCCCACCAGTCGCAGGACACGAACAAGGCCCAGGTCAACCGGTGTGAATCCGGTGATCTGGGCCTCTGTCGTTTCGGACCGTCCGGAGCCGCCGTGCCACTCACGTGCCAGATGGGCCGCGCGGAGGCCGCTTCACCTTCCTGATCTGCCCGTCCACGTAGTCCGCGACGTCGTGGTCACGCCCGTTGACGAGGTGCTGATAGACCAGCGCGGCCCGCACCGACGAGTGGCCCATGCGCTGCATCAGCTCGCGGGTGGTGGCGCCACCGGTCGCGGCGAGGGTGTTCCCGGTGTGCCGGAGATCGTGAAAGCGGACGTCACCGAGGCTGGTCCTCCGCTGCGCGCCATCGGCCGGCACCGTGCGCACAACCAGCGAGTCCACTGCCGTTCCATGACTCACGCCCGATGAAGTCCAGGAGCGCATGTCCGAGGTCTTCGCGATCCCAGTACTGGATGCCTCGAACGGCAACAGGCCCTAGATGCGGAGCCTCAACGGGAAGCGCCTCGTCCCTGTCGGATCCCAGCTGATGCCTGACGTTCTGGTCCCAGGCGATGCCTGACGGTGGGCCTAGACAACGTAGGGAGCCCCGTGGGGCTTGTTCGCT